>MGVZ01000079.1 GCA_001800745.1 Euryarchaeota archaeon RBG_16_67_27 | reverse complement strand
GGCCCGCGGGCCCGTAGCTTAGCCTGGTTGGAGCGCCCGGCTGATAACCGGGAGGTCGCCAGTCCAAATCTGGCCGGGCCCACTCTCGGCCCCTCGACGGACTGGAAGCGGTCCGATCGCCATCCGGTCTCCGGGTGCCTGTATATTCCATTCCGAATGGAGCTATTCGTGACCGAATATTGCCCGTAGCAAATCTTATTTGGCGCGCGACTCTCCGACCGCCGAGCGGGCAGTGGGGACCTCCTCGTGGGTTACGTCCGGAGCCTTCGTTGTCGTGAGTGCGGGGCCGAGTATCCGCCGACGCGGCTCGTCGTGTGCGAGGCGTGCTTCGGCCCGCTCGAGGTTGCGTACGAGTTCGACGCCGTGCGCGAGGCGTTCACGCGGGACTCGATTGCGCGCAGGCCGGGGGACCTGTGGCGGTATCGGGAGCTCCTCCCTGTCTTCGACGAGGGGGCGAAGGTCGACCTCCAGCCCGGCTACACGCCTCTCCGCCGCGCGGACAACCTCGCTTCGGAGCTCGGGCTCAGGGAATTGTGGGTCAAGGACGACACGGTGAACCCGACGTCCTCGTTCAAGGACGTCGCGGTCGCCGTCGCGAAGGCGAGGGAGTGGGGGCTCGAGGCCGTCGGGTGCGCATCCACCGGGAATCTCGCGGCCGCCACCGCGGCCGCCGCCGCGAAGGCCCGCCTGCCCTGCTACGTGTTCACGCCCGCGGGCCTCGAGGAGACGAAGCTCCTCCTCCCACGGATCTACGGCGCGACCGTCGTGCCCGTCGATGGCACGTACGACGACGCGAACCGGGTCGCTATCCTCGCCGCGGACCGTCGCGGGTGGGGCTTCGTGAACATCAACCTCCGGCCGTACTACGCGGAGGGCTCGAAGACGCTCCTTTTCGAGACGTGGGAGCAGCTTGGCTTCGAGCTGCCCGACGTCGTCGTGACGCCGCTCGGATCCGGGCTCCTCCTCACGTCCGTCGACAAGGCGATCCGCGAGCTCAAGGCGATCGGCCAGGTGAACGGGGTTTCGACGCGCCTCGTCGGGACGCAGGCGGCCGGCTGCGCCCCGATCGTCCGGGGTTTCGAGTCCGCGGACGGGAGGCCGCGCCCGGTGAAGCGACCCGACACGATCGCGGAGAGCCTCGCGATCGGCGACCCCGCCTCCGGTCATGAAGCGATTCAGATCATGCGTCGCACACGCGGCTTCGCGGACGCCCCGAGCGACCCCGAGATCATCGAGGCCCAGCGACTCCTCGCGCGGACGGAGGGGGTATTCGCCGAGCCGGCGGGAGGGACGACCGTCGCGACCCTGAAGCGCGCCCTGGAGGACGGCCGGATCGATCGGGACGAGCGGGTTGTCCTCCTCGTCACGGGGAACGGCCTCAAGGCGCCGTCCGTGCTGAGCGCGTCGTTCCCGCCCCTCACCCCCGTCGCCCCGAACGCCGCGGCGGTCGACGCGTTCCTCGGAGGCATCCACCATGGTTAGGCTCGTGCTCGCCTCCCCGATCGCGGTCGCGACCCGCGGGGAGCGGGAGATCGACATCGAGTTCGAAGGGACCCTCGGAGGGCTGTTCGACGCCATCGCGGAGCGGTACGGCAAGGAGTTCCGTCAGCGGATATTCGACGGCGAGGGCGGCCTGAAGCGGTTCGTGAACGTCTACGTGGACGGCGAGGACGCGAGGTACCTCAAGGGCCTCGAGACCCCGGTGACGCGGGACGCAACGGTTGACCTCCTGCCCGCCATTGCGGGTGGTTGAGGTTCCGGATGGCCACCGGCTGGTCCCGCGGCCGCGCGCCCGCCACGATCGCGAACGTCGGCCCGGGCTTCGACGTGTTCGCCCTCGCCGTCCGGGGGCTTGCGGACGTCGTGTCGGTCCGCGCCGCGGACGAGGACTCCCTGAGCGTCGAGGGGCTCGACGCGCGTGACCTTCCCGCGTCGTTCGCGAAGAACACCGCGGGGATCGTGATCGCGGCGATGCGGAAGCTCACGGGGCTCCGCGACCCCCTCGAGGTTCGCGTGCGGAAGGGGATCCCCGCGGGACGCGGCCTCGGGAGCTCTGCGGCGTCGTGCGGCGCCGCGGCCCTCGCCTTCCTCGACGCGTTCCGGGAGGCGAAGGATCTCACGCCCGCCGCCGTGCTCCGCGCCGCGGCGGAGGGGGAAGCCGCGGTCGCAGGCCGCCACTACGACAACGTATCCGGCACCCTCCTCGGTGGCTTCGTGTCGATCGCCTCGACGAACCCCATCGTCCTCGCGCGGCAGCCCGTGAGCCCGAGGGTCCACATCGCCCTCGCGATCCCGGATTTCGAGATGCGGACGGCGGACATGCGCAGGGTCCTGCCGCGCCAGATCCCCCTCCGCGACGCGGTGTCGAACGTGGGGAAGGCGGCGACCCTCGCGATCGCCCTCGGCCGCGGGGACGTCCGGCTCGCGGGGCGCTGTCTGGAGGACCGGTTCGCGGAGCCCCGGCGAGCGCCGTTCCTCCGCGGGTACGATGCCGCGCGGACGGCCGCGCTCGACGCGGGTGCGGCCGGGTTCGCGATCAGCGGTTCCGGGTCCACGGTCTTTGCGCTCGCAGCGAGCCGACGCGGGGCTGAGCAGTCCGCCAAGGCCATGCGGGATGCCTTCCTTGCGCACGACGTAAACGCCAAGCCCCTGGCGACGATCGTTGACAACTCGATTCCCCTCCGCGCACTCCTCGGGAGGGCGGGACCGAGGTTCTCCCTTGTCACAGGGTAGCGCGAAATTAATCGCGCCGCCCGAAAGATAATTATACCATCGCCCCTTTGTCGCGGGCGAATCAGGATGTCGAACGGACACGTGCTTACGGGCATTGTCCTTATTACGCGGCCGTGCTAGACGCACGACCGCCTCGACTCATCCTGAAACGGTTTTGAGATCGATGGTGGTCAGAGTGGAGACTCCGCCGAAGGTCCCCGCCCGCGGATCCGCGGGCTTCGTGAGCGAGGCGCCTGCGAACGGTTCGCCGCCCTCCGGGGTGACGTCGTTCTCCCGGGAGTACATGGAGTACTGGGCGCCCCTCCTCCAGGAGGGCGACGCGGCGAAGGACCCGGACCCGCGGGCATCCGCGGGTGCGGGAGGAATCCGACAATCGACGGAGGCAGTGTCGGCACATGTCAAACATCCACCCCAGGGTCCCTGACCGTCTACGTCCGCGCCGCGGCGCGCGGAGCCGAGGTGCGTGCGCGCACGATGCCGCGCGCGGACCCTTGCCGGGATGCCCCGCACGGGCCCTAGCGACCCGCTCGGTGCCAGGGGGTCCGCAATGAGGGGATCCCGGGTCGCGCTCGAGATGCTCAAGGAGCAGGGCGTGCGCGTCGTCTTCGGGATCCCGGGCGGAGCGGTCCTCCCGCTGTACGACGACCTCTACGACGTCGGCCTGAGGCACGTCCTGTGCAGGCACGAGCAGGGCGCGGCGCACATGGCCGACGGCTTCGCCCGGGTCCTCAAGCGCCCGGGCGTGTGCATCGCCACGTCGGGTCCGGGCGCGACGAACCTGATCACGGGGGTCGCGACCGCCTACATGGACTCCTCGCCCATGGTCGCGATCACGGGTCAGGTCGCGACGTCCGTCATGGGGAACGACGCGTTCCAGGAGGTCGATGCGTTCGGCCTCATGATGCCGGTCGTCAAGCACAACTGGCGGATCGAGAGCGCGAACGAGATCCCCCGTGTGTTCCGGGAGGCGTTCCACGTCGCCACGCACGGCCGCACGGCGCCCGTCCACATCGACTTCCCCGTGGACGCGCAACGAGACGAGGTCGACGAGGCGAAGATCAAGCAGAAGTTCGTCCCGCGGAAGCAGACGAAGCGGGACCTGAGCAACGTGCTCGACGCGATCAAGTTCATCGAGGAGGCGGAGGCGCCCGTGGTCATGGTCGGGGGCGGGGCGCGCTGGTCCCAGGCGGGGACAGACATCCTCCGGCTCGCGGAGATGATCCAGGCCCCCGTCGTCACGACGCTCATGGGCAAGGGCGCGGTGCCAGAGGACCACCCGCTCGTCCTGGGACCCGTGGGGATGCACGGTAAGATGGTCGCGACGTACGTCCTGAACAACTGCGACACGATCGTCGCCCTCGGTACGCGTTTCTCCGACCGGTCGACGGGCAAGCTGAGCGAGTTCGGGAAGCAGCAACGGATCGTCCACGTGGACATCGACTCCTCGGAGGTCGGGAAGAACGTCTCGAACGTCGTCGGGCTTGTCGGGGACGTGTACACGGTCGTCCACGCCCTCATCGCGGGGCTCGAGAACCGCGCGCTCCGGAAGCGCACCGCCTGGACGGAGCGGGTCGCGGGCCTCAAGAAGGAGTGCGCATGCGACTTCAACCTCTCCGGCCACCCGATCCTCCCGCAGAAGATCGTCTGGGAGCTCAACCGGCTCCTCCCGGACGACGCCATCCTGACGACGGAGGTCGGGCGGAACCAGATGTGGGCGGAGCACTTCTTCGACGTCCGGCAGAACCGGATCTTCATGACGTCCGGGGGGCTCGGGACGATGGGGTTCGGCTTCCCCGCCGCGATGGGCGCGAAGGTCGCGGCCCCCGAGCGGTTCGTGATCGACCTCGCGGGCGACGGGTCGTTCCAGATGACGATGAAGGAGCTCGCGACCGCGCGGGAGAACGGGATCAACGTCGCCGTGCTCGTGATGAACGACAACGCCCTCGGCATGGTGCTCCAGTGGCAGCGGATGTTCTACGGCGAGCGCTACTCCGCAGTGCACTTCGGCCCGATGCCCGACTTCGTGAAGATCGCGGAGGCGTACGGCTGCGAGGGCGTGCGGGTGGCGAAGGACGGGGACCTGGAGGACGCGATCGTCCGCGCGCAGTCCGCGGAGACGCCGTTCGTCATCGACGCGATGATCGACCCAAAGGAGGACATGCTCCCGATCATGCCGCCGGGACGGTCCGCGAAGGAGATCATCCTCGGCCCGCGGTGCATCTGGAAGGGAGGTGCGACGGTTGAAAGTCCTGTCCCTGCTCGTCCATGACGACTGGGGCGTCATGCAGCGGATCATGGGCGTCTTCACGAGGAAGCGGATCAGCGTGGACACGATTATCGCGGGCCCGTGCGAGCGGCAAGGCTGCGCGCGCGTGATCCTCGCCTCGAAGCACCCCTCGTTCCCGAAGATGCTCGAGCACGTGCGGCGCGTGCACGACGTGATCGAGGCGGAGTTTATCGAGAACAACGCGGAGGCGTTCGCGCTCCTCCGCGGTGCCAGCGGCAGGAGGTCCGTTGCGGGCCCCGCCCAGGAGGTCGACGACGCGGTGGAGAAGGAGGACGGTGCCGCCTACGTGAAGGCGTACGCGGCCCTGTGACGGTGGGATTCCTATGGCGAAGCTGTATTACGAGAAGGACGCGGACCTCGGTCCGCTGAAGGGCAAGACCGTCGCGGTCGTCGGCTACGGGATCCAGGGCCGCGCGCAGGCGCTGAACCTCCACGACAGCGGGATCGAGGTCGTCGTCGCCGCGCGGCGGAACGGCGAGTCGTGGGCCGCGGCGAAGAAGGACGGTCTGGACGTCGAGACGATCCCCGAGGCCGTGGCCTCCGCGGGGGTCGTGATGATGCTGGTCCCCGACGAGGTCCAGCCCGAGGTGTACGCGAAGGGCGTCGCGCCGAACCTGGCGAAGGGTGCGGCCCTGGACTTCGCGCACGGGTTCAACATCCGTTTCGGGACGATCGTCCCGCCGACGGACGTCGACGTGATCATGATCGCGCCGAAGGCGCCTGGCCGGGCCGTCCGGGAGAACTTCGTCCGCGGCTCGGGAGTCCCCGCGCTCCTCGCGGTCCACCACGACGCGACGGGGAACGCGAAGCGGATCGCCCTCGCGATCGCGAAGGGTCTTGGCTCGACGAAGGTCGGCGTCATCGAGACGACGTTCACGGAGGAGTGCGAGACGGACCTGTTCGGCGAGCAGGTGGACCTGTGCGGAGGCGTGTCCGAGCTCATCAAGACGTCCTTCGAGGTCCTCGTGAAGGAGGGCTACCAGCCGGAGCTCGCGTACTTCGAGGTCCTCCACGAGCTCAAGATGATCGTCGACCTGATCCAGGCGGGCGGGATCGAGAACATGTGGGCGAACGTCTCGAACACCGCGGAGTACGGGGGCCGCACGCGCGGCCCGAGGGTGATCGACGATCGCGTGCGGAAGAGCATGGAGGCGCTGCTCAAGGACATCAAGAACGGCGCCTTCGCGAAGGACTGGGTCGCGGAGTACCGGCGCGGGATGCCGACCCTGGAGAAGGCACGGAAGGAAGCGCCGGACTCGACGCTGGAGAGGGTCGGTCGCGACGTGCGCAAGATGTTCTCGTGAACCCGGGGGGCGCCATGCAAGCCGCGCGGCTGGAGTGTGTGCAATGCGGGGCGACGTACGGGGGTCAGGAGGACCGGCTCAGCTGCGAGGAGTGCGGCGACGGCATTAGGGTGGTCGTGGACATGCAGACCCTCTCGTACGACAATCTCCGCGCGCGCTGGCGCGAGCGTCCGTTCCGGCTGTGGCGCTACCGCGAGCTCCTGCCCGTCACGGGGGAGGAGGTGACCCTCGACGAGGGAGGCACGGGCCTCCTCCGGGTAAACCTCCTCGGCTCCCTCGGCGAGGAGTTCGAGCTGCACGTGAAGAACGAAGGGCAGAACCCGACGGGGTCGTTCAAGGACCGCGGGATGACCGTCGGGGTGACGCGGGCGAAGAACCTCGGGCGGACACGGGTGATCTGCGCGTCGACGGGGAACACGTCCGCGTCGCTCGCCGCATACGCGTCCCGCGCGGGGATGGAGGCGATCGTCCTCGTCCCCTCCGGCGGCGTCGCGAAGGGCAAGCTCGCGCAGGCCCTCTTCAATGGCGCGCGGGTCGTCGCCCTCGACGGGACGTTCGACGATGCGATGGGGGTCGTCCTCGACGTCGCGGAGGCGACGAACGCATACGTCCTGAACTCGATCAACCCGTACCGCCTCGAAGGCCAAAAGACCGCGGCGTTCGAGCTGTTCGACCAGCTCGGCGGGCACGTCCCCGACTGGGTCGTATGCCCCGTGGGGAACGGCGGGAACCTCGCGGCGTACTGGAAAGGCTTCGAGGAGCTCTTCGGGATCGGCGCGACGGGGCGGCTCCCGCGCCTCATCGGCGTCCAGGCGGACGGCGCCTCGCCGATCGCGGACGCCGTCATGGCCGGCGAGGACGAGATCACCCCCGTGAAGGAACCGAAGACCGTCGCGAGCGCGATCCGGATCGGGAACCCCGCGAACTGGCGGAAGACGATGAAGGCGCTCCGGGAGTCCGACGGCCTGGCGCTCAAGGTCCCGGACTCCGAGATCCTGGACGCGCAATCCCTCCTCGCCCGGGAGGAGGGCCTGTTCGTCGAGCCCGCGAGCGCGGCGAGCATCGCGGGCGTGATCCGCCTCGCCCGGGAGGGCCTCTTCCGGTCCGGGGAGCGGGTCGTCTGCGTCTGTACGGGTCACGGTCTGAAGGACCCGGACTCCGCGATGCGATCCTTCCCGGACGTCGAGCCCGTCGACGCGACGGTCGAGGCGATCGTCCGGGCGATCGAGGGAGGTCCCTGATGCGGATCATCCTCGTGGGCCTCGGCGCCCTCGGCCAGGGCCTCCTCGGCCACCTCGGCGAGCAGGCGGACTCCCTCCTCGACGCGTACGGTCTCCGGGCGAAGATCGTCGCGGCCCTCGACACGAGCGGGGCGGTCGTGCAGCCCGCGGGCCTGGATCCCGCGGTCCTCCTGAGGACGAAGCGATCCCGCGGCGGCCTCGCGGGCCTCCAGCCGTACTTCCGGCCCGGACGAAGGGCGCTCGAGATCATCCACACCGTCGACGCGGACGCGGTCGTCGAGGTCACCCCGACGAACATCCTCGACGGCGAGCCCGCGATGAGCCACATCCGCGGCGCGCTCAAGGCCCGGCGACACGTCGTCACGGCGAACAAGGGCCCGATCGTCCTCGCGATGGGATACCTCACGAGCCTCGCGGAGGAGATGGGTGCGATCCTGCGGTTCAGCGGGACCGTCGGCGGCGGCACGCCGATGCTCGACCTCGCGCGGCACAGCCTGCGGGGCGACCGGGTCGTCTCGATCGCGGGGATCGTGAACGGGACGACGAACTACATCCTCACGCGGATGGGCGAAGGGCTTGCCTTCGAGGAGGCGCTCGAACAGGCGAAGAAGCTCGGCTACGCGGAGGCGAACCCCGCGTACGACGTCGAGGGAACGGACGCGGCGATCAAGCTCGCGATCCTCTCGAACTGGGCGATGGGCACGCGGCTCCGCGTGACGGACGTCTCCGCGCGGGGGATCAAGGAGGTCACGCTCGCGGACATCGAGCGTGCGCAGGCGCAGGGCAAGGTAATCAAGCTCATCGCGCGGTGCGACGGCAAGGTCGCATCCGTGCAGCCCGAGCTCATCCCGAAGACGGACCCGCTCAACGTTCCCGGGCCGCTGAACGCGGTCACGTACACGACGGAGAACGTCGGGCCGATCACCCTGGTCGGCAAGGGCGCGGGTGGCCGGGAGACCGCAGGCGCGCTCCTCCGGGACCTCATCGACATCCATTTGCGGTCGAAGTGATTCCCCGGGTGCGAGGTCGTACGATGGGAAAGGCACGCCCGGCGGACCCGAAGCACCGGAGCCGAGAGGTCACCGAGGGACCGGAACGCGCACCCGCGCGCGCGTACCTGCGGAGCATGGGCCTCACGGACGAGGACATCGCGCGACCGTTCATCGGGATCGCGAACACCTGGAACGACGTGATGCCGTGCCAGATCAATCTCGACCGGATCGGGAAAAAGGTCCGCGAAGGGGTCCGCGCCGCGGGCGGCACGCCGCGGGAGTTCATGACGATCGCTGTCTCCGATGGGATTGCGATGGGGCACGAGGGGATGCGGGCGTCCCTCGTGAGCCGCGAGGTGATCGCGGACTCCATCGAGCTCATGATCCACGCGCACGGGTACGACGGGCTCGTGACCGTCGCGGGATGTGACAAGACGATCCCCGGCTCGATCATGGCGATGGCGCGGCTCAACGTGCCCTCCGTGTTCACGTACGGCGGGACGATGCTCCCGGGCCGGTACGAAGGCCGCGACGTGACGATCCAGGACGTCTTCGAGGCCGTCGGGGCGTTCGCGGCCGGGCGGATGACCGCCGTGCAGCTCGACGAGCTCGAGCGGAGCGCGTGCCCGGGCGCGGGCACGTGTGCGGGGCTCTTCACCGCGAACACGATGGCCTCGTGCGCAGAGGCGCTCGGCGTGGCGCTCCCGGGGGACGCGGCGATCCCGACGATCGACCCCGCGCGGGAGAAGCACGCCGTCCGGGTCGGGGCGGCCGCGCTCTCGGCGCTCGAGCTCGGGATCCGGCCGCGGGACGTGCTCACGTACGAGGCCTTCGAGAACGCGATCGCGCTCGACGCGTCCATGGGGGGCTCGACGAACGCGGTCCTCCACCTCCTGGCGATCGCACACGAGGCGGGCGTGACGCTCGGGATCGATGACTTCGATGGGATCTCCCGGCGGACGCCGCACATCGTCACGATGAAGCCCGGCGGGAAGTACGTCATGGCGGACCTGCACCGCGCGGGGGGCGTGCCCGTGGTCCTCCGCCGGCTCCTGGATGCGGGGAAGGTCCACGGCGGCGCCCTCACCGTGACCGGGAAGACCCTTGAGGAGAACCTTCGGGAGACACCGACCCGGATTCCCGGCGACATCGTCGCCCCCGTCGACCGGCCGATCACCCCGACGGGGACCCTGGCGATCCTCAAAGGGAACCTCGCGCCGGAAGGCGCGGTCGTCAAGACCGCGCTCGTCCGGCATCTCTGCCACGAGGGACCGGCGAGGGTGTTCGACGGGGAGCAGACCGCGTTCGGGGCGGCGCGCCGTCGCGAGATCGAGCCGGGCGACGTCGTCGTGATCCGATACGAGGGCCCGAAGGGCGGACCCGGGATGCGGGAGATGCTCGCGATGACTGCGGCCCTCGTCGGGCAGGGCCTCGGCGAGAAGGTCGCCCTGATCACGGACGGCCGCTTCTCCGGCGCGACGCGGGGGCTCATGGTCGGACACGTCGCGCCCGAGGCGTGGGACGGCGGCCTGATCGCGCTCCTCCGCGACGGAGACCCGATCGAGATCGACGTCCCGAAGCGCATTGTCCGGACAGGCCTGACGAAGAAGGAGACGGACGCGCGCCGCAAGAAGTGGCGCCGTCCTCCGCCCCGCTACCGAACGGGGGCCCTCGCGAAGTACGCGAAGCTCGTCTCGTCCGCAGCGGTCGGCGCGGTGTGCTCCTGAGGGGCCGGGAGGACCCGCAGCTACTTAGCCGACGGCCGGCTTGGGCGGCGGACAATGCGGTCGTGTCGTGGTG
Source organism: Euryarchaeota archaeon RBG_16_67_27 (assembly GCA_001800745.1). Classification (GTDB taxonomy): domain Archaea; phylum Thermoplasmatota; class Thermoplasmata; order RBG-16-68-12; family RBG-16-68-12; genus RBG-16-68-12. The sequence continues at coordinate 3,706 of MGVZ01000079.1, read as the reverse complement.
TCACCCCCCGATAAGCCAGGGCGCTCCCCGCTCTTCGTGATCCTCTTCACGGTCTTCGTCGACCTGGTCGGGTTCGGCGTCATCATCCCGCTTCTCCCGTTCTACACGCAGGTCCTCGGGGGCGGGCCGGCCGTCCTCGGTCTCTTGATCGCCTCGTTCTTCCTGGCGCAGTTCCTGGCCGCACCCGTGCTCGGCCGACTGAGCGACCGGAGGGGGCGGCGGCCCGTGATCCTCGGCACGCTCGTGCTCGCGACGGGATCGTACGCGCTCCTCGCCGTCTCCAACTCCCTCGTCCTCCTGTTCGCCGCGCGGATCCTCTCCGGGATCGCCTCCGGGAACCTTTCCGTCGCCCAGGCGTACATCGCGGACCGCACCGCGCCCGCGGAGCGTGCGAAGGGGATGGGGTACATCGGCGCTGCGTTCGGCGTCGGGTTCGCGATCGGCCCCGTGATCGGCGGGACCCTCGCGCCGTTTGGCCTCGCTGGCCCTGCCCTCGCCTCGATGGCAATCGCCGGTGCGAACCTCCTCCTCGCGCTCGCGTTTCTGCCGGAGTCCCTGTCATCCGAGCCTGGCGCCCGCGGAGGCGTAGCGCGCCCACGGGGCGGCCGGATCGCGGACGCGTTCCGACGGCCCACGATCCGCGCCCTCCTCGCGACGTTCTTCGTCGTGAACTTCGCGTTCTCCACGGTTCCCGTCGCCTTTCCCAGCCTCGGGATCGTGTACTTCGGCCTCGGTCCCCGGGAACTCTCGTGGATATTCATCCTGATCGGCCTCATTTCCGTGGCCGTCGGCACGTCGATCGGCCGGCTCGCGCAGCGGTTCGGGGAGGAGCGCTTGGTCATGGCGGGCACCGGGGCCATCGGCCTCGCGCTCGCCGCGACCCCCTTGATCCGGGACCTCACAGCGTACGTGGGTCTGATCGCGCTCCTTTCCTTCGGGGTCGCCGTCGCGAACCCGCTCGTCCCGAGCCTCGTCTCGAAGCGGACCGCGCGTGCGGAGCAGGGGTCGATCCTCGGGATCGCGCAGTCGATTGGGAGCCTGGGGCGGATCCCCGGGCCGACGATCGCGGGCGTCCTCTTCCAGAGCGTGGGCGTCGCGGCGCCGTTCCTCTTCGCGAGCCTGCTCATGGCAATCGGATTCGGGCTTAGCGTGCAGGTGTACCGAGAGAGTCACGCGAACGCGGTTCCGGGACCGCGGCCGCAGATGGAGCCAGACCCATAAGGAACTGGCGATCGCGGGCCCTGGGCCCTGAGCCGGCGTGCTTGGGCAGCGTGGACGTGCTCCGACCGGCGCTAAGCTGCGGGGTGTGATATCGACAGATTGCCAGATGTCGGTCCTTGGAAAACTTGCCTGGTATCGCGTTCGGATGAATTCGATTTCTTCACCCCTACCGAACCCATAAGTATGCCTCTGCCCATCGGTCGATTCGTGGCGCGGCGAAAATCCTCGCTCGCCGCCTCCGAAGAATGGTTTCGGAAGGCCCGTCGTAACCTGCGCGTCGCGAACGCGAATCTTGACGCGGGATTCGTAGACGTCGCCGCATTCTACGCGCAGCAAGCGGCCGAGTTCGCGCTCAAAGCCCTGCAAATCCACAGGACCGGACAGTTCGGCCGCATTCACGATCTGACCCGTCTGTCCCGAGAGTTGTCCGCGCCCCCGAGGATACTCAAACTTGCGGCCCTCGTTACGCCGGCGTATGTGGCGGCTCGGTACCCAGACGCAGGTGGCAAGATTACGCGGCGACTTGCTGAATCGATGATGGAAGCAGCTAGGAGGATTGTCCGATGGGTTCGCCGACAGATGGTCTAGTGCGCCGGCTTCAGCGTTTCCGACGCAAGGTGGCCGGACGGTACAAAATCGAGAGGATGATTCTGTTCGGCTCGTATGCTCGCGGAAGGACGCACCGATTCAGCGATGTCGACCTAATCGTGGTCAGCCCGCGATTTCGTCGCAAGAACATCTCTGCACGCGCCTCCCCGTTGTATCTCGAATGGGACCTGGAGCTTCCGGTTGATTTTCTCTGCTACACCCCTGAGGAATTTGAGGCGCTATCCAAGCGACCGAGCCTGGTTCGCGAAGCCCTGGGAGAAGGCATCACAATTCCCGTGTAGTCCTCACATGAAGGAGTCGGGTGAGAATGGATCGGACCCCCGAGGGTAGCAATCGCATCATGATGTCTTCGATTATCTGATGCGTAAGCTTAAGTAATACACGTATTATTCATGATAGTGGCGCGGCGAATCCTGTACACCCGTCACGCACGGCAGAGGATGATTCTCCGCGGCATCTCCGAGCGGGAAGTCAATGATGCTCTCCGGAAAGGAATAAAGAGGACCCAAGACGGCAAGATCGTTGTCTCCTACATGTACTTCGAGGTCGTCTATGTGGTGCGGGGAGAAGACGTATGGGTGATCACGGTTCAGTTCAGGTGGTGACATGATGGTGAAGTGTCCGGTTTGCGGTAAGGGGCAGCTGCACCGCGGCAAGGTCCGCGAGGAGATGTTTGGAATCGACCTGGGCGAGTACCCCGCCGAGATCTGCGACTCTTGTGGAGAATCCTTCGTGGATCAGGACGCGATGAAGAAGATTGAGGCGCGGGCGAAGGCTGTGGGGCTCTGGGGGCTCGCCAAGAAGGTGTCCATCGCGAAGTCCGGTAACTCCTTGGTCGTTCGGATCCCCGCGGAACTGGCTCGGTTCCTGCGACTCAAGGGCGGGGAAGAGGCCTTGGTGCGCCCAGAAGGGCGCAAAAAAATCGTGGTCGAGCTGGGGTAGACTGCGTGGTCAAGGCCCGTGGCGGTAGCGCCATATTGTCATGTAACTTCGACGTCACTGGCGACCGCGTGACCGGGGAACGGTAATCCGTATCATCCATCCGGGACCGTTACTTTTGCGCCAAAGAGGACAATGACAAAGCGTGGTCTCGGCGGGCGCCGGTAAGGCTATCGTGGAGTTTCTCTCCGCTACCGCTGCTTTCGTGACCATAGCCGCTTTCCTGATTCCATACGTTGGCATCGTGGACGCGCTTCTCCTCGACGGAGTCCTGTTGACCGCCGCTCTGGTTGTTCTTCGCCTGTGGACACAATCGCAAAAGCGACCACGCGAATCTTCCACCGGTCGGCCCTCCCCTCATGGGAAGGGTGCCGGAGATTCGGCGAGTGCGCCAGGACAGTTGGTCATCGAACGGACTATCGTCTCGAAGTCTTTCAACGTCCAGGCGGGGAAACTGACGAAAGTCGAGTTGCCGGTCGAGGAAGGGGACTACGTGTTTGGGCGCTTGGAGGAGGAAGACCGGCAGTGGTTCAGTTGGTACATCGTCGATATCAAAAACCTTCGCAAGGCGGAGCAGAAACGCAGCTTTGACTATGAAGCGGGTGAGGAGGACGTGCCATCGACTGTCCTAGATTGGGCCGTACCCTCGAATGGACCATGGTATCTCGTCCTGGATGTCTCGATGAAGCAGTACTGCGGCGAGTGACGGTAAACCTCAAACGGAAGCCGCGGTCAGCGATCCCCCCCGTGAAGGCGGTTAGCCTATGGACCCCACGTCCTTTGTTGATCGCGAGACAATGGCCGTAGATCATCGAGGGCAAGACGGAATCGAAGCTGGGGGGCCTACTGAAATCTGAATTCGCTGGGGAAGAGCTTCAGTAACTTCACAGGGAGCAAATCGTCCAACTTCTCAATATCCCGCTCCCTTAAGGAAATG
>MGVZ01000078.1 GCA_001800745.1 Euryarchaeota archaeon RBG_16_67_27 | reverse complement strand
CTTTCGGGTCCGTCGGGCAGTACTCCTCGCAAAGCCCGCAACGGATGCATGCGAAGAGATGGATCTCGGGTTTCTTCTTCCGGACGAATTTCTTGCCCTTGACCTCGACCTCGCGTTCGCTCGGGACCATCGTGATGCACTGCGTCGGGCACACGACCGCGCACTTCGAGCAGCCGATGCACTTCTCGTCGAGGACTTCGATTCGACCCCGGAAGCCTTCGGGGATCGGGACCTTCTCAAAGGGATAGAGGATCGTCGCGGGCTTTGAGCCCAGGTTCTGGAAGAGTTCCTTTAGGACCCCGACGCCCTTCATGCGATCAACGCTCCGTTCAGAAAGAGGACGATCAGGACTTGGACGATTGCCGCGCTCGCGAGGTACTTCCACCCGAAGTCGTTGAGCTGGTCGATCCGCACACGGCCCATCGCCATCCGCACGACCGCGAGCACGAAGAGGATCGCCAAGGTCTTCACGAGGAAGGAGCCGAAACCGGCGAGGGTTGCGAGCCAGCCGGGTTCCAAGACCCAGGGAATTGACGGCCCTCCGAGGAACAGCGCCGCGATCAGCGCGGCCCCCGTGACAAGGGCCATGTCCACCGCGAGCCGCATGAGGGCAAGCTTCCTCCCGGTGAGTTCCGTCCAGGGTCCGGCGACGAGCTCCGTCTCCGCCTCGGGGATGTCGAAGGGCGTACGCTCGAGCTTGGCCTGCAGACCAATCAGGGCGACGATGAACCCGATGGGCTGGAAGACGACAACCCAGAAGTTCGCACGTTGCCACTCGACGATCCCGGAGATCGTCCACGTCCCGGCGGCCAGGGCAGGACCGAGGAGGGCGAGGAAGAAAGGCACTTCGTAGATGAACAGCTGGGTCGCGACGCGGACCCCGCCGAGGGTCGAGAAGACGCTCCGGCTGATCCAGCCGATCAGGAAGAGGAGGATCGACGGCAGGGTGAGAAGGTACAGGACGACAATCAGATCGCCGGGGAACGCGAGGGGACTGGATCCGATGACGGGTACGTAGAGGAAAGCCGTGGCGACCGCGGCGAAGGCCAGGATCGGGATCGCTCGCATCGCGGGCGGGTCCACGTCCTCTGGGGTGATGTCCTCCTTCGCAAGCAGCTTCACGAGATCCGCGAATGGCTGGAAGAATGGCGGTCCGACCCGGTTCTGGATCCGCGCGCCGAGCTTTCGGTCCACGTACTCCATGAACAGGGCGTACGCGAGGAGGAACAAGAGACCCGGGAAGACGAACACGTACAGGACGAGCCATCCGGGGTCCATCAGACTCCCTCCTTGCGGCGGTAGAAGTCGATCCCGTGCGCGCGGAGCTCGTCCCAGCTCATGACCGACGTCTGCCGCCTCCCCGGATCGACGATCGTGATCCGTGAGGTGCAGCTCAGGCACGGATCGATCGCCGCCACGACGACGGGGATGTCCGCGAGGTTGCTGCCCACGAGGCTCACGGCGACAGACGTCCAGTTCGCCAGGGTGGGCGTGCGGATGTCGAGTCGCTCGACCTTGTCCGTGTTGTTCGTCCGGATGAAATGGGCGAGTTCGCCCCGAGGCGCCTCGTACCGGCTGAGGACCTCGGCCTTCGGCGCCCCTCGCGGGGTGTTCACCCGCACGGGACCCGGGGGCAGGTTCTCGAGGGCGTACCGAACGATCCGGACGCTCTGCAGGAGTTCCCCGATCCGGACAAGGGTCCGCCCGAACACGTCGCCCTGGCCGTCGGTCACCACGTCGAACGGGATGTCCGCATAGCCGATGTAGGGGTCGTCCCGTCGGATGTCGTAGTCTACGCTGCTCGCCCGCGCCGTCGGACCCACGGTCCCGAACGCGAGGGCTTGTTCCTTCGTCAGGCGGCCGACGCCCTGGAATCGCGCGAGGGTCGTGGGCTCGTGGCGGACCATGTCCGCATACTTCCGGATACGCTCCTCGAGCGGACTGAGCCGCTTGAGGCAGCGGGCGACGAGGGGCGGCTCGATGTCGCGCCGGACGCCGCCCACCGCGTTCATTCCGTAGTTCACGCGGTTCCCCGTGAGTTCCTCGAGCATGTCTTGGACGACCTCGCGGTCCCTCCAGGTCCACATGAACAGGGTGTTGAAGCCGATCTCGTGCCCTGCGACCCCGAGCCAGAGGAGATGGGAATGCATTCGCTCGAGCTCCGCGACGATCACCCGGATCAACTGACCCCTTGGAGGGACCGTCACGCCCATCGCCTCCTCGATCCCCTTGCAGAAGGCGGTGGTGTGGCTGTGGCTGCAGATCCCGCAGACCCGCTCCAGGAGGGGCACGACCCTCACGAAATCCCGGGCCTCCGCGGCCTTTTCGATCCCTCGGTGGTTGTATGCGAGATCGAGCTCGAGGCGTACGATGATCTCGCCGTCCGCGATGACCTTGAAGTTCACCGGCTCCTTCAGCGCGGGATGGTACGGTCCGATCGGCACGACGACTTCGGGCATCACGTTCCCTCCGGGGTCGAACCGCCGTACCGGCGGTCAGGGCGCATCGTCCAGTCCTTTCGCAGGGGATACTCGTCCTCGGGCCAATCCTCCGTCAGGATGAGCCGCTGCAGATTCGGGTGGCCCTCGAAGACAATGCCGAAGAGGTCGTGGATTTGCCTCTCGTAAATCCCTGCGGGCGGGAGGAGATCGTGGGAGGACGCGATGCGCGCGTCGTCTCGGGGGAGTTCGGTCTTGATCGTCACCACGGTCCGGTGCGGGCCCGTCAGGTGATAGTGCAACTCGAAGACTCGGCCATTGTCGACGATCCCGATTTGGATCACGTGGTCGCATCCGAGGGATCCTTGGGCCCGGAGGATTGCCTCCCGAACCCGTTCCGGGGACACGATGACGCGAAGGCGATTCGTTCGCGCCCGATCAACGGAGCCCAGGCCTTCCATGGCCTTCATCACATCTTCGGCCGCGAGGGGCGAAGCGTTCGTCACGCGGTCACCTCCGTTCCCGGGACCGCCGCGGGTTTCGGCTCGGCCGCGGGGGCGGGAGCCTTCACCCTCCACGCCTTCCCCCCGTTCTTCATGTCCGCCTTCATGAGCTCCAGGCACTTGACCACGCCATCGATGATTTCGTCCGGTCGAGGCGGGCATCCCGCGACGAACATGTCCACGGGGATCACCTGGTCCACGCCGTCGACGACATGGTAGAGGCCCCGGAACACCCCGCCCGTGGCGCCGCAGGCCCCCATCGCGATGACGTACTTCGGCTCGGGCATCTGGTCATAGATCATCCGGAGCCGCTTCACCTGCTTGCGGGTCACGGGTCCCGTGACGACAAGGATGTCCCCGTGGCGCGGGGAGCTCTTCGCGAGGATCCCGAAGCGCTCCACGTCGAACCTCGGAGTGATCGCCGCGATGACCTCGATGTCGCACGCGTTGCAGGCGCCCGAGTTGAAGAGGATGATCCAGGGCGACTTGAGCCGGGCCCAGGCGACGATACGCTCGCTTAGCTTCATCAAGTCCACCTCAGGACGAACACCGAAAGAGACACGACGAGCACATAAAGGATGGCGGCCCATGGGACCACGCCCCGGGGCGCCGTCGCGACGACGATTGCCGCGACGTGCATCAGGGTGAAGAACAACGCCACGTGGAAGAACTGGTAGCCGGGCTGGTACGCCGCACCCGGGATCGCTTCCCCGCCCGTGAAGGACTTCGTCTTGCTCCCCTCCGGCTGGAACGGCGGAGCAACTCGGGAGGCCCACGCGTAGAGGAGCCAGCCGACGGCGATCATCGCGGCGAACCAGACGATCGGGGACGCGAGCAGATCGAGCGCGGCCACGTCACGCACCTCCCAGGATTCGCATGAACGCATCCGCCGCGGACGAAACGACCTGAAGGGGCAGATCCGGAAGCAGCCCGAAGACGATCGTCAGGAGGGCGAGCGCGGCGATGGGGGCCTGCATCGTCCACGGCACGCGGCGGGCAGGGTGGCGTCCCTCCGCGAAGACGATGCGATTGACCGCCGGAACGTAGTAGGCGAGGGAGAGGACGCTGTTCGCCGCGAGGGCGACGACGAAGAAGAGGGGCCACGCCCCGCCCGCGTCGAGGCCCGCCTTCGCGATGAGGAGCTTGCTCAGGAACCCGCTCATCGGAGGCACGCCCGCGAGGCCCAAGGCAAAGACCGCGAAGCTCGCTCCCGCGATCGGCGCAACCCGACCGATCCCGGCGAGACGGTCGAGGTCCCTTGTTCCAGCGTACCAGAGGAAGAGGCCCGCGGCGAGGAACGCCCCTCCCTTCATCATCGCGTGATTGAGGAGGTGGAAGAGACTCCCCTCGACGCCGGACCGAACACCGTACTCGAAGGCGAGCCCGAACCCGAGGAGGATGTACCCGACCTGGGCGATGCTCGAAAAGGCGAGCATCCGCTTCAAGTCCTTCTGGTGGAGGGCGAGAAGGTTGCCCGCGGTCATCGTGAGGACCGCCAGGAGCGCGAGGAGGAAGCCGAAGGAGACCTCCGGGAGCCCCCCGGGGACCACGAAGATGCCGAGGCTCTTCACGAGGGTCAGGAGGCCTGCCTCGATTACGATCCCGCTGAGCATCGCGCTGATGCCGCTCGGGGCCGCGCTGTGGGCATCCGGCAGCCAGGTGTGGAACGGCACGATCGAGGCTTTGAGCCCGAAACCGGCCACGAGGAGCCCGATCGCCGGCACGGAGGCGGCGGGGGGGATGCGGACCGCCTCAACCTGGAGCTGGGCCAGGTCCGTCGTGCCCGCGAAGAAGTACACGAGGGCGATCCCGAGGAGCGCGACGAGGGAACCGGTCCCCGACATCACGACGTACTTCATCCCTGCCTCGAGGGGTTCCCACTCCCGCACGTCGTAGGCGACGAGCCCGTACGACGCGATCGCCATGAGTTCGAAGAAGACAAAGAGACTGAACAGGTCCGCCGCGAAGCCGATGCCCACGATTCCCGCGGTCATGAGGAGGAGCAACGGGTAGTAGCGTTCGAGCCCCGGTTCCTCCCGCATGTAGGTGACGGAGTACAGGGAGACCGCCATCCCGAGGCCCGTGGCGATGAGGGCGAGGAGGTAGGCGAGCCCGCCGGCCTCCATGGGCACCGTTCCGAAGAGCTGGAAACGGCCGGAGACCCCGGCGGCCTGGAGGCCCATCGCGGACGCGAAGGCCAGGAACATGAAGGCGGATGCGGAGAGGCCCGTCCAGGAGGCGCCCCGGCCGCGGGACCCGCGCGCCTGCAGGAACGACACGACCACGCCAGCGAGGAGGACGGTCAGCGGAAGGACCGCGACCTCCGGGGCAACGGCCATCACACCACCCCCAGGAGGAGGACGACGACGATCACGACGATCCCTCCGAGGACCCCGGCCACGTTGATGTTCAGGTCTCCCGTCTGCGTGCTCCGGAGGCGCTGCGCGGAGTCCGCGAGCCTTCGGGCGAGCGCATTGTACATGGCATCGAGGAGGAACCCGCTTCGGACGAGCCGCGCGTAGGCCGAACCCTCCCGCAGGCGTCGCTCGAACCGCGGGCCGTATCGGAACACGAAGTACGCGCTCAAGCCCGCCACCGCAAGGGGCACGAGACCGCTCGGCCATCGCAGGATCGCCACGCCCGCCGCAATCAAGCCCAAGGGCTCGACGGGATACGCGGGCATCGTCGCAGCCATCGTTTCCGAATAGGGACCGAGGAGGAGCCAGCTCGTCGCGGCGGCGCCCGTCAGGATCACGAGAACGGCGGACATCGGCCTGGGGGCATCCCGAGCCGCGCCCGCGAATCGCGGCGTGCCGTGGAAGACGAGCCAGTAGGCGCGCCAGCTGTACGCAGCGGTCACAAAGGTCGTCACGACGAGAAGGAGGAAGGGCGCGAGGAATCCGTGCTCGAGGACCGCGTCAAGGAGGAGTTCCTTGCTCCAGAATCCGTTGAACAGCGGGATTCCGACCATCGCGAGGACCCCCACGAGGAACGCGTTCGAGGCGAGCGGCATCTTCGTGCGGAGCCCGCCCATGCCGTACATGTCGCGCGTGCCGACCGCCTGGATGACCGCTCCCGCGGCGAGGAACAAGAGCGCCTTGAAGATCGCCTGGCTCAGCAAGTGAAACTGGCTCGCGAGGATCGCACCCGCTCCGACGGCGGCGACCATATATCCGAGCTGGCTCACCGTGGAATACGCGAGGACGCGCTTCAGGTCTGGCTCCGCATACGCGCTGAGGGCCGCGACGAGGGCCGTGATCGAGCCGATCCACAGGAGGGCCTGCGGCCACCAGCCGAGCGCCTCGAGGGCCGGGAACGTCCGGGCCACGAGGTACACGCCCGCATTGACCATCGTCGCCGCGTGGATGAGCGCGCTGATCGTCGTGGGAGCCTCCATCGCGTCCGGGAGCCAGACATGGAGGGGCACCTGCGCGGACTTCCCGATCGCGGCCAGGAGGAAGCCGAAGGCCGCGAGGCCGAGGATGTCCCGCGGGATCCCGGCAGCGTCCAGGCCGCTGAACGTGACTACGCCGCCCGCGGACCACAGGGCCACGAGGGCCACGAGGAGCCCGATATCCCCCACGCGCGTCACCGCGAAGGCCTTCAGGCCGGCACGTCGGGCCTTCGCGTCGCGATGGTAGAAGGAGATGAGGGCGAAGGAGCAGAGCCCGACGGTCTCCCAGAAGATGTAGAAGGCCAGCAGGCTGTCCGACAGACCGAGGCCGATCATCGCCCCGATGAACAGGAGGACGAGCGCGTAGTATCGAGAGAGGCTGTACCCCTCCTCCTCCGCGTGCCGCATGTACGCGAGGGAGTACACGACGACGAGGAACCCGATCGTGCCCGCGATCGCGGCGATGAAAGCGCCCAAGGCGTCCACGCGCAGGTCGAAGCCCACGCCGAGGATGGGGATCCACGCGTACACGCGCACGGGATCGGGTCCCACCGCAAGGAGGGTGAGGAGGGTCGCCACGGCCGTGACGAGGCCGAAGGCGATGGCGGTGACGTCCCGCGCCCGCCGAGACGCGAGGCCCACCAGGGGGACCACCCCCGCGCCGAGGAGCGGCGCAAAGATCGCCAGGACCGCGAAGACCTCGTACGTCATGCGGATCGTCCCCTCATCCCGCCAGCCTCCTCATTGCGCGGATATCGAGCCGGCCCGTCGCGTGTTGGAGGCGGATCATGATCGCGAGGGCGATCGCGGTCACGACGACCTCGATGACGATGATCGTGAAGACGAACGCCTGCGCCGTGCCGAGCTGGTCCAGGGCGTAGCCTGCCGTCACGAAGGCCAGGGTCACGCCCTTCCCCATGACCTCGATCCCCAGAAGGATCCGGATCAGGCTTTCCTTCGCCACGACGGCGAAGAGGCCGAGGGCGAAGAGGGCCATCGCGAAGCCCAGGTTGAGGGCGAGAAATCCGTCAGCCACCGCGGGCACCCCCCGGCTCCTCGCGGAGCAGGAGCACGATCGCGAAGACGCCGGCGAGGAGGATGAACGCCTGGATGGCCAGGTCGAGGGTCCGCTCGAGCCAGAGCGCGTCGCCGATCCAGGATGGACTGAGAGGCGCCGGCGCGCCCGGACCGAGGACCGGCAGGACGGACGCGACGAGGACGAGGAAGAGGATCGTCGCCGCCGCCACGGCAAAGGCGGCCTTCGCCCGCGTCACGCCCCCGCCTCCTCGGCCCGCTCCCGGCCGCCGACGAGAGTGATCGCGACGATGAACAGCACCGCGACGAGCCCCGCGCCAACCGTGAGCTCGAGAACCGCGGCAAAGGGCGCCCCGAGGACGAACATCGCCGCCGCGACGAAGGCGCTCCCCGCGGCGAAGGAAGCGATCGCCCGGATTAGGTCGCGCACATGGAGGGCCATCAGGAAGAAAACGAACGCCAGGACGAGGAGCGTCCCTTGAATAATCCAGATTGATACCTCAACGGCCAACAGGCACCACCGCGCCTGGAGAAGGGACGCGCAGACCTTAATTTATGTCTGATACATATATGGCGGCCGTCTGAATATACCAGGATAGATTCGAATGTGGCGGAGGGCCGACGATCCCTCACCTCACTCCGAAAAAAGGAGGGGATGGCGATCGCCAAAAACGAGGAGGGGAAGCGATGGAAGGCCGTTGAAGGCGACCGTCATCACCTGAACCGTCGGATTCGCGCGGAGCGCGCTCGCCGTCCATCGCATCGAACGATCCCGCTTCCACGGCCAACAACGCGCCGGACGGATTTACGCCTGTCCTCCATATTGACCCCGTCCCTACGAAACGTATATTCCCGCGAACGGGCAGACGGTGTGGACGACCGTCGGGAAGGGGGCGCGCCGCCTTGCCGTTCGAGGCCCGCGTCGCCCCGGCGGATACGCGAAGTAAACGTGGAATGCATACCGGCCGGGTTCGAAATGTCGACTCGTAAGCCGACCCCTCCGTGCAAAAACTATATTTACTTCCGGGATCTACGAACCCACCGAAGCGGTCCTTCAGGAGGAAGCGACATGGAAAGCCGCAAGATCCAGAAGGTCGGAGCCGCGACCCTTACGATTTCCCTGCCGAAAAACTGGGTGACCCAGCGGTCCTTGAAGAAGGGGGACCAGGTGTTCCTCGTCGAGGAGGGCGACACCCT
>MGVZ01000077.1:23362-24244 GCA_001800745.1 Euryarchaeota archaeon RBG_16_67_27 | reverse complement strand
ATCGGGCGAAGGACCCCCCGGAGGAGGATGCAGGTCGTGCAGAAGTCTCCCTTCCGGTCGCAGCGCATCGCCGGGATCGCGGCGTTCACCTGGCGGATCTCCGACTCGAGGCTGGCCTTCGTGTCCAGGGCCTCGTTCGCCTTCACGAGGTCGGACGTGAAGAACGCGGTCATCGTGAGGTCCATGAGCTTCTCGAGCTTCGCCTTGAGCGGGGCCACCGCCTTGACGAAGTCCTTCGGGATCTTCCGCGGGGACTTCAGGAGCGGAGCGCTCCCCGAGGCGACCTCCTCCCACAAGTCTCCGATGTTCTCGAGCATGACCGCGACGACGCGGTCCCCGACGAGATGCCGGGGCTCGATCTCCCCGATCTTCCCGGCGACGCTCCGGTTCTGCGCGGCGAGGAGGAGCTGCCGAACGACGAGCCAGTAGAGCCGGTCGACCTCGGCCTCCATGCGGACCGCCTCTTCAATGTCACCCGAGGACTCCCCGGAGAGCGCACCGAGCGCGAGCTTCTCCATGCGGGAGGTGAGGTAGTGCAAGCGCCGGAGGAGCCCGTCGATCGGGAAGCGCGTCGGCTCGGCGAAGTTCTCGATCGTCACGAACTTTGGCCCCTGGTTCACGATCGTCAGGCCCGTCAGGCCTCGGACCGCATCGTGGATTTCCTCGAGCTGGGAGGCGGACAGCTCCTCGCGGCTCCGGACGCGGATCGTGTTCCGGCCCACGATGTAGTTCCCCGTGATCACGCGGGTTAGGGCTTCGGGTCCCGCCCACGTGTCCGCGTCGATCGTCGCCTCGGAGGCCGCCTGGACCTCCTCGAGGGGCCCCGCCTTGACCCGCAGGGTCCCATCGTCTTCGACCGCGATCGCGACGAGGGATCCGGGC
>MGVZ01000077.1:0-23345 GCA_001800745.1 Euryarchaeota archaeon RBG_16_67_27 | reverse complement strand
CTTGAGGCCGTTCGACATCGCCCATGTCTTCGGGAGGGAGATCCCCACGCTCGAGTATCCGAGCTTCTGGACCTTCCTCGTCTCGAGTTCCATGGAGATGGATATGTACGGAACCCCATAAATACGCATCCGACGCGCGTAGGAGGGAATGTGGCCCCCCACGAACGCGACCCTCAGGAGGTGTCGGACCCAACACGTACGAAGGCACGGGTTGGGGGACGGCGCAGCCGATCGAGGGACGAACCGCACGCGCTCCGAGTCCGTACGATGGGTACGACCTACGCGCGGCGCCGCTCTCGGAGCCTCACGACATCTTCCGACGACAGCCCCTCGATCCGCTGGGAGAGATGGGCGAGCCCCTCGGGTCCGAACGTCGCGACGAGCCCCCCGAGCAGGTCGCTGATGTACGCGTCCTCGATGTCCTTGTACCGGTAGACGTAGCGCTGCCCGCCCTTGAACGATTCGCTGTCCCGGTCGATGAGGCCCTTCGCGTGCAGGCGCGTGAGGATCGTGCTCACGGTCGTGTACGCGACGTTCCGGTTCCGCGCGCGCAGGTCCGAGAGGACCTGTCGGGTCGTCGCCGCCCTCCGGTACTCGAGGACGGAGACGACCTCGCGCTCAAGCGGCCCGAGCATGTGGCCCTCCTGAGCGTGCCGCGCTCTAAGATTCGCCGTATGAACTATACATGCGACGGGTGGGCGCGCGAACCGCGCGCTCGAACCGGAAAAGCTCATGAGTCCGGTGCGGGTTCGTCGACCGAGATGGACGAAGAGGTCGACGTCCTCGTCATCGGCGCGGGCCCTGCAGGGTCCGAGGCCGCCCGGAGCGCTGCGGAGGGCGGCGCCTCGACGCTCCTCATCGAGAAGCGCGCGGAGATCGGGACCCCCGTCAGGTGCGGCGAGGGAGTCGGGAAACGCTGGCTCGTGGAGACGGGCATCCCGGCGAGCCGCGACTTCATCGCGCACGAGATCCGGGCGTCCCGCATCGTGTCGCCGGATGGCTCCTCGTTCGTCGTGGAAGACCACGGGGGCGGGAAGGGCGGGTTCATCCTCGAGCGGGACCGCTTCGACCGGTTCCTCGCAAAGCGGGCCGCGTCCGCAGGGGCGAGGATCCGCGTGCGGACGAGCGCGATCGGGCTCCTGCGGGAGGGCGGCCGCGTCACGGGCGCGCGGTGCGAACACATGGGCGAGACGTTCGACGTTCGGGCGAGGGTCGTCATCGGCGCGGACGGGTTCGAGAGCCAGGTCGGCCGGTGGGGCGGCCTCACGACCCACCTGCGCGCGCGAGACGTCGCGTCGTGCCTCCAGTACACGCTCGTCGGGATCGAGGGCGAGCCGGAGTACGCGGAGTTCCACCTCGGGAGCATGGCTCCCGGAGGGTACCTCTGGGTGTTCTGGAAGGGCGAGGACACCGCGAACGTGGGGCTCGGCGTCCCCGTCTCGAAGCTCCGGGACCGAGCGGACACGAAGCGGTACCTGGACGCGTTCATCGCCCGAAGCCCGGGCCTCGCCCGGGGCGAGATCGTCGAGGAGGTCGCGGGGGGCGTGAGCATGTCCCTCCCCGTCGAGCGGAGCGTCGGGGACGGCCTGCTCCTCTCCGGCGACGCCGCGCGCCTGATCGACCCCCTCACCGGCGCGGGGATCTTCAACGCGCTCCTGTCCGGCTCGTACGCAGGCGAGGTCGCCGCGGCCGCGGTCCGGGAGGGGAATCCCTCCTCTGGGTTCCTCAATCGGTACGACCGGATGTGGCGCGGGCGGATCGAGGAGGAGCTCGCGCGGCACTACCTGATCAAGGAGGGGCTTCAGCGGACGGACGACGAGTCCCTCAACCGGATCATCCGGGCCGTGGCGGACGCGAAACCCGCCCAGGTGACCGCGAAGGTGATCCTCGGGATCGTGAAGGAGAGATGCCCCGAGGCGCTCCGGCCCTTCGCGCGCCTCCTCGAATCATGACGCCTTCGGCTTCGGGCGGCGCCCCCGCCGCGCCTTCCGGGGCTCGTGACGGTCCTCGGCGACGTACACGTAGGGATCCTCACGGAGGAGCATGGGCTTCGCGACGTCCACGTGCGTATGCGGCATAAGAAACCCGCGCGCCGGTTATCCGTCCTGAAACACGGTCAGTCCTTCGACAGGTCCTCGCCGCCCTCGAAGACCTGCTGGACCTGATTGTAGACCTCATCGAGCCCGAAGAGGAGCTCTGCCGAGACGGGGACCACGCGCCGGTAGAGGCCGATCGACTCCATGCCCTTGAGGAACTCGACATCGAGGAGCGTCTTCGAGGTCGTCCCGTCCTCGAACAGCGCCTCGTACAGGGCATACGGGTCGACGGACCATTTCACGACCTTCTCGAGCTCGTCTTCCGACAGCATGTCCGCCTTGCTCAGGATGTTCACGAAGGGCAGGTTGTGCCGGAACTGCGTCGTGGCGCTCATGAGGATCGACGAGACAAAGCCCGACGCGCCGCGGACGAGGCCGGGGTCGTTGAGATAGACGATGATGGAGTCCTCCCGCCCGAACGCGTCGATCACCGCCGTGCCCGCCTCCCGGAACGTGAAGAGCTCGATCTGCCCCGGGGTATCCACGAGGACGTACGGGCCCTCGAACGTCGAGAGCGTCTCCGCGATCTCGCCCGCGTGGATCGCGACGAGGTCCGCCGCGGCGATCTGCGCCCCGTTCGGGCCGAGCCCCTCCGACTCCATGACGTCCGACGTACGCACCCAGTCCCGCACGTCGATGTCCGGCGCATACGGCAGGTCCTCCGCGCCGGGGTCGAGGTTCAACGTCACGGGTTCGTGACCCTGGTTGTTCAGCCAGAGGCGGAACGCGTGGACGAGGGTCGACTTCCCCGACCCCGCGGTGCCGATGAAGTAGAGGTTCCGGGCCATGGAGGGGACGGGCTACAGCCATCGGCGGCATAAATGCTCCGGCCTCGCCGAGGAGAATCACGAGTCCCTGGATAGCGGGCACGGGCCTGAAGGGATTCGAACCCTTGACCTATCGGTCCCTCCCGGACGTCGCGCGGACGCGCCGATAAGAGCCGATCGCTCTACCTAGCTAAGCTACAGGCCCGCGACGCGTGTCAAGGACGGCCGTTAGTTAAAGATTCCGGAAGGCGTGCGCTACGACGGGGCGCCCGTCCAGGTCCAGAGCCCGACGAGGCGCGCATCCGCGCCCTGACGGACCTCGAACCGATACGCCCCCGTCGGCGGAACGCTCACGGAGAAGTAGTCCCCGGGACCGAGCTTCCCGTCCGATCCGACGTCGACGAACGCGAGCGTCGCGTTCCCGCCGCTGAGCCCCGCAGTCAAGTTCGCGAATTCCGCACCGTCGCGGTTCAGGATCGCGCGGAAGTTCGAGAGGTCGAGGACGAACGTCGCCTCCGTAACCGTGATCCGCCCGAAGCCGCCGAAGGTGAACTCGAGGATCGCGGACGGAGTCGTGTCCCGCGGCTCCAGACCCCTCGGGATGAACACGATCGCGAGGAGGACGATGAAGACGACGCCCGAGGCCATGGAGTACCTGAGGAGCTTCGTCGCCTGCGGCGGCGGTGCCCGCCTCCGCTGGAACGGGGCATCGGGTTCCTTCGGCCGCGCGATTCGCATGGACCCCTCACTCCACGTAGATCGCGGGCCGGCCGGGGATCGCGTGCTCCGCCTTGCCTGCAGGATCTCGCCGCCCCGGGTCGTCCGCCCGGTACACGTCGACGCGGGCGCCCAGCTCGCGAGCGAGGAATTCGCGGTCCTCGAGGAACCGCGCGGCTTCGTCCGCGACGGCGGCACGACGGACGAGGTCCTCGGGCCGGGCGTGGCGCAGGTCGTCCGTGAGCTTCTTCGCGTACGACGCGACGTCCTTCGCCCGCTCGCGCATCCCGGGATCCTCGAGGGTCTTCGCCATCAAGGCGTTCATGGCGATCGGACCCGCGCGGGCCATCTCGAGCGCGACCGCATGGACGCGGAGCTTCCACGACGGCGCGGTATATATCGCGATTCGCTTCGGCGCGATCCGGGTGACCTTGAGGATCTCGCGGACGTCCGCGATCGTCGAGCTGAGGAGGCCCTCCGCCGCCTCCGCGGTCACGTCGACCTCGGACGTTTCCGCCACGGGATAGGGCGCGTGGGACACGAAGCCCTTGCCTCCGATGCGGGACCAGATCTCCTCGCAGACGTGGGGCACGAAGGGGGCGAGGAGCCGCGTCTGGACGTCGATGAAGCGCGCGAGGACGTGCGCATGGGGTCGGCCCCCCGCGCGGCGCACGTACCACGCCCACGCGGCCTGGAGGTCGAAGAAGCCATGGCGGAGCGCGGCCTTGTAGTTCATCTGCTCCATCGCCTCCCGCGCGGACGCGACGGACCGGTTCATGGTCGAGAGGAACCAGGCATCCACGGTCCGCCGGTCGGAGCGGGTCGCGTGGTGGCCCACGGCGAACGCGTACCATTCCTGCAGGCGCGAGCGCCCCGACGCCGCGAAATCCGTGTCGATGTTCGGGTCGTCCATCCCGTCGCCCGCATTCGCGACAGAGAGCCGGAGTACGTCCGCACCCCATTCCCGGAGCGCGTCGCGGATGTACCACACGTTCCCGCGGGACTTCGACATCTTGCGGCCCATCATCTGAACGAACCCGTTCACCCCGAAGCCGCGGGGCCAGAGCTCCTTCGGGAACAGCGCGGTGTGGTGGAACAGGCAGAACGTCATGTGGTTCTGGACGAGGTCCTTGCCCGTGTTCCTCAGGTCAAATGGGTACCAGTAGAGGAACTCCGACCGGAGCGCCTCGAGGATCTCCCGCGTCACGCCGGATCGGGCCGCGACCTCCGCGGCGGCGCCCTTCCCAAGGAACACGAAGTCGAAGAACGCGTCGTCGAGCCGGGAGGCCCAGGGGACCTCGCTCCGCAGCGCGCCGCCTTGGAGGGCGTGCGCGATCGTGTAGTAGGCCATGTACACGGTGGAGTCGGAGAGGGACTCGATGACCCATGCGTCGTCCCACGGGAGCTTCGTCCCGAGGCCGCGATGGTGCGCGGCGGGCCAGTCCCGGAGCCAGTCGATCACGTAGTCGAACTGCTTCCGGATCGCCTCCGGGTACAGCGCCATCGACGCGAGCGCCTCGTGGACCTTCGTCTTCCAGGACGGGTCGCCGTACGCGAGGAACCACTGGTCCTCGACGACCTTCACGATCGCGCGGGTCGTGCACCGGCACACGACCTCGCCGCTCGGCTCGTACATGAGGTCCGCCTGGCCCGAGGCCGCGAGCTGCCTTCGGACCTCCTCCTTCGCGACCTCGACGCGCACGCCCGCGAGGTGCCCGCAGTTCTCGTTCATGACGCCCTGATAGAAGCCCGAGCGGTACACCTCCGCCTTCGCCGCCTCGAGCGCCTCGCGGTCGTCCTGGCTCCGGATCCCCATGCGGTCGACGATTTCGACGGCGGGGAGGGGACCCCATCCGGGGGTCCGGATGATCGGGATTGGGACGATCCCACGCACGCGCTCCGCGTCGAGCTTGTACCGCTTGAGCAGCGCCGCGTCCTTCTGGAGGTCGCGGAGGGCGACGAGGTCGTCCGGCGCGTCCGAGGGGACGCTCGTCACGATCCCCGTCCCCCGGCCCTGGTCGATGAAGGTGCTCGGGAGGATGAGGATCGCGCGGTTGATCCCGGGGGCCACAACCTCCTTGCCGACGAGGTCCGCGCCCCGGATTGGCCCCTCGACCCCGACGGCCTTCGCCTGCTCCGCGAGCTTCCGAGCCGCGCCCTCGTTCAGGATCCATCGCTCCCCGCCGACGCGCGCGACGACGTACGCGGCTCTCGGGTCGATCCAGAGGTTCGTCTGTCCGAAGACGGTCTCCGGCCGGATCGTCGCGGCGACGAGGAGTCGTCCGTCGGGCAGAGGGAACTTCAGGAGCGTGTACTCGACAGGCGTTTCCCCTTCCCCCTCGAGGCGGTCATGGTCCCCGATCGGCGCCTGGTCCTTCGGGCACCAGACCACGGGGTGCTTGTCCACGCGCAGGTACCCGCTGTCCTTGAGGCGGCGGAACTGCCAGCGGACGAACGCGTCATACGGGGGGTTCAGGGGGGTCGTGATGAACGAGCGGCGCCAGTCGATGGCCGCCCCGAGGCCGACGAGGTCCCGGGTCGTGGCCGCGGGGAACACGTCGATCCAGTGCATGGGGTCCGCGAACTTCCGTACCTCGGCGCCGGGGACGCCCATCCACTTCAGAATCTCGAGCTGCCGGGGCTCATTCTCCGCGACGCGCTTCGCTGCACCGAGGATCGGGAGGCCCGTGCAGTGGAACGCCTGAGGGTGGAGGACGTTGAAGCCCGTCATCCGCCGGAAGCGGGACTGGAACTCCGCGCGGAGGAAGGACAGCGCGAACCCGAGGTGCTGGTAGCCGCTCATGTACGGGTACGGGACGTTCGTGTACCATTTCGGTCGGGACGGCTCCGCGGAGGCCTCGAACGCGTGCGCACCGGCCCAGGCCGCCTGCCATTTCCTTTCGACGGCGCGGGGATCGAACGCCGGCCGCCGACGGGTCCGCCGGGCGCGGACCTTCGGACCCTTCCGTGACTTCCGACGCGCGGGCCGACGAGCAGCTCTCGCGCGTGGGCGGGAGCGCGCGCGCTTCGCACGCGTCCGTCGGGGGGATCCCGCACGGCCGCCCTCCCTTCGCCGCTTCGCGCGGGCGCGCGTCTTTGCGGACCGGCGGGGCTTCCGGCGGGCGGGCATGCGCGCGGATAAGGGAGTCGCGGGTAAAGCTTTTCGCCGGTCCCGGCGCGGGCGTCTCACCGGCTCCCGTGCGCGCTTTTTCATCGATGAGACGAAATAAAATTCGGGGCGCCGGAAATCCGCCACGGAAATCGCAGGATGGCGGGGGTTGTCATACGATGTATGACAATTGACAAAACGATTATATAAGATGCACCGGGATGCCGGCGTCAGCACGCCGAAAACACGCGTAGAAAAGGGTATGACGTTCGTCATATCCGCTCTGCGCAGAAATGAGGCCTGGGATGGACGAGAACGAGCGGATCACACTGCGGCTCGAGAAAGAGAACCTCGAGCTGATCGATTCGTTCCTGGGTGAAAGCAAGGCGTACACGAGCCGGTCCCAACTGGTCCGCGACGCCGTGCAGTCCTTCATCCAGACGGTCCGGGAGGGTGGCAACAACGTCACCGTCCGGGTCCCTCGGTACTTCCTGGAGCTGATCGACCGCCTCGTCGGGGACGGGTACTTCCTGAGCCGGGAGCACGCGATCGTCCGCGCGATCGAGGATTGGTTCAGCACGGAGCGGGTGAAGGAGATCCAAGGCCACCGGCAGGAGATCGACAAGATGACCGGACGGGTCGTCCCGGTCTCCACGGGGGACAAGGAGGGCGTCATCCCGCGGTGACGCGGGCGGCGTGATGAGCGCCAGAAGGGAGTGGCTTCCAACGCAGGAAAAAGGGAACGGGATGGGACCTGTCATGAAGGGATGGGATGCACGCCTTCAGCGGGGGCAACAACCTTCTGGCCTCCCTCGACTCGAGATGCGAGGATGAGGTGGAGCCAATGGTACCGAAAGACTACGTAGACGAGGTCATCAGCGCCATGTTCGACGACGCCGTGGACCCGAGGATCAGCGTCGTCGGCGTCGGGGGCGCGGGAGGCAACGTCGTGAGCGCGCTTTACGATCGAGACCTGAAGGGGGTCGAGACCGTCGCGGTCAACACGGACTCCGCGGGCCTGACGAAGTCGGAGGCCGACCTCAAGATCCTCCTCTCCCACCTCGAGGACCCGGACCGGGTCGTCGCCGCGCAGCGCGCGGCGGAGGACGCCGAGGCGACCCTCCGTGGGGCCCTCTCGCCGGACATCGTCTTCGTCGTCGCCGGCCTGGGCGGGGCCGCGGGCACGGGCGCGGCGCCCGTCGTCGCGCGGACCGCGAAGGCGAACGGCGCGGTGACGATTGCCATCGGAATCCTGCCATTCGCGACCGAGGGTCGGAACGAGCCAGCGCACGCGGGTCTCGCGAGGCTCCGCGAGGTCTCGGACAGCGTGATCGTCGTCGACAACAACTCCCTCGACAAGTTCGCGGACGAACTGTCCTTCAACGACGCGCTCCAGGTCGTGAACCAGGTCGTCGTCACGATCGTCCAGGGCGTCGTCAGCCACCTCGAACGGTCGTTCCTGACGACCGTCGCGGAGGAGGTCGACGCGGTCGCCCGCGAGATCGAGGAGCAGACGAGCCACGCCGTCGACGTCCAGGTCCAGGCGCCGGAGACCGTCCAGGCCGCCTGGGAGGTCGCGCCCGTCGCCTTCGACGACAGCGGGTTCATCGGCCTCCGGTAACGATCAAAACTCCTCCCCCCAACCAACGCCCACCCGCGAGGGCCTTGGGCGCCGGCGCCGCGAGGCGTCGGAGCGGCCCTCGCACCCCTTTCTTTCCCGGGGGAGAGGGAGGGTGCTCGTCGCCGACAAGGTTCTTGAGCCGTGCGGGAATCGTCCTGCCATGGTCGCCTACCGCGAAACGGTCTCGTTCCAGACGACGCCGGGGGTGCAAGCCCTCGACATCACCGATCAGGTCGTCGCTGCGATCCGTCGCTCCGGGATCGCTGACGGTCTCGCGTGCGTTTTCACCCCGAGCAGCACGAGCGCCGTAATCACGAACGAGTTCGAGCCCGGTCTCATGGAGGAGGACATCCCCGCTGCGGCGGAGCGGCTGTTCCCGGAAGACCTGGCGTACGGACACGAGCGCCGTTGGGCGGACGGGAACGGACACAGCCACGTCCGGGCGACGTTCCTTGGCCCATCGCTCACCTTCCCCGTGATCGCGGGTCGTCCGGCGCTCGGGACGTGGCAGCAGATCGTCTTCCTCGAGCTCGACACGAAGCCGCGGAAGCGAGACGTGCTCGTGCAGATTGTCGGGGAACCCGCACCGACGCCAAGGACCAAATAGTCCCGCCGTCGTCGCGCCCGCGTGCTCGGCCGGGCAGGCGACCCCGAGGCACGGGCCTCCGTGTTCCGCCTCGCCTGGCCCGTGATGGTCTCGAACCTTCTGCAGACCCTCACGACGACGATCGACCTCCTCCTTGTCGGTTCCCTCGGCGCGACTGCGCCACGGGCGGTCGCAGCCGTCGGCCTGGGCGGGCAGTTCCTGTTCCTGTTTTTCAGCATCATGATCTCCGTGAGCGCCGGGACGATCGCCCTCGTCGCTCGGGCAATCGGCGCGAAGGACCAATCGACGGCGGACCATGTGCTCAAGCAGAGCCTCCTCCTCGGGGCGCTCCTCTCCGTCCCCCTCACCGTGTTCGGGATCCTGTTCGCGCGACCCGTTCTCCTCTCGTTCGGCGCGGAACCGGCCGTCGTCGACCTGGGAACGGCGTACATCCAGATCGTGTCCCTCTCCGTGTTCTTCCAGTTCATCGCCTTCCTCGGCAACTCGGCGCTCCGGGGGGCCGGGGACACGGTCACCCCCCTGTGGATCGGGGGGCTCGTGAACGTGGTGAACTTCCTCCTCGCGGTGAACCTGATCTACGGGCTCGTCCTCGTGCCCCGCCTGGAAGTCGCGGGGGCCGCGATTGCGACCTCCCTCTCGTACGTCGTCGGGGCTGCCGCGGTCCTCGGAGTCCTCCTCCGCGGGCGTGGGCGCCTGCGACTTCGCCTGTCGGGAGACTGGCTCGATCGCGAGATGATCCGGCGGATCTTCCGGATCGGCTGGCCCGCGACCCTCGAGCAGATCATGCTCCAGCTCGCATTCATTCTGTGGGTCGGAATGGTGGTGGGCTTCGGGACGGAGATCCTCGCCGCGCACCAGATCGGCCTGCGGATCCAGAGCTTCGCGTTCATGCCCGGCTTCGGCTTCGCGATCGCGGCGACGGCCCTCGTCGGGCAGAACCTCGGCGCGCGGAACCCCGCGGCGGCGGAGCGCAGCGGCTGGGAGGCCGCGAAGCTCTCTGTCCTGGTGATGGTCGGCATCGCCGTCGCGATCTTCGCATTCGCTCCGACGATCGCGCGCGCGTTCATCGCGGACGACGTCGTCGTCGGTTGGACGGTGACCTTCATCCGGATCCACGCGGTCAGCATCCCCGCCGTCGGCGTGTTCTTCGCGATCGACGGGGCCCTCCGCGGTGCGGGAGACACGCGGTTCCCCCTGAAGACGTCCCTCAGCGGGATCTACGCGGTCCGCTTGCCCCTGTCCTTCATCCTCGGATTCATCCTGAACTTCGGAATCATCGGCGTGTGGATTCCGCTCGTCGTCGAGTACTGGTACCGCGCGGCCGTGATCTCGCTGCACTTCCGCCGGGGCCGCTGGAAGTCCCTCCGCGTGTGAGCCGACAGGTTTTAAGCCGAGGGGACCGTAGGCGGCCCCGGTCTCGGCGATGGCGAGGGACGTGCAGAGCGAGGCGCCGGCGAACTCGTACCGCCTCACGAAGGTCGGGGTGACGGGCGTCCTGAAGCCCGTCCAGGTCCGCCGGCCCGGCCGATCGCTCACCCTCACGACGACAATCGACGCGTTCGTCGACCTCCCCCCGAACCAGAAAGGGTCCCATCTCTCCCGGAACCTCGAGGTGATCAACGAGCTCGTCGACCGCTCCGTGCGCGAACCCGTCGAGAGCCTCGAGGAGCTCACGGAGACGATCGCGAAGGGGCTCCTGAAGCGACACGACTACGCGACGACGGCGGAGGTGTGGGCGCGCGCGGACTACTTCCTCGAGCGGACGTCGCCCTGGGGGGTGTCCTCCCTGGAACCGTACCACCTGGTCGCCCGCGTGAACGCACGGCGGGACCCCGCGTCCGTCGAACGATCCGTCGGCGTCGAGGTCGTCGGGATGACCGCGTGCCCGTGCGCGATGGAGACCGTGCGGGCGAGCCTCGCGAAGGAGCATGGCGACGTCGTCGACCGGATGCCGGTCATCACGCACAACCAGAGGAACCGGACGACCCTGATCGTCGAGGAACCGCGCGGCCATGATCTCGAGGCGGACGAGCTGATCGAAATCGTCGAAGCCTCGATGTCCGCGCCGACGTACGAGCTCCTCAAGCGGCCCCAGGAAGGCCGCCTCGTCGAGATGGCGCACCGGAACCCCAAGTTCGTCGAGGACGTCGTGCGGGAGATCCTCGACCGTCTCCTCACCCGCTACCCGAAGATGCCCGACCGCGCCTGGGTCCGCGTGAAGTCCGAGGCCGAGGAGTCGATCCACAAGCACAACGCCGTGGCGGAGCGGGCGACGACGTTCGGGGAGCTCCGCGCGCCCTGACCCCAGCGGGGCAAAGGACTTGGCCTTGGATGCCGATGCGGGCGCGATGGCGCTTGTGGGCCTCTGTCACATGTGCGGCGCGCCGTCGACGCAGGCATGCGTGATGTGCGGCCGCGTGACGTGCGACTCGCACCTCCGCGGGAGCGTGCCGCCCGTCTGCAACGAGTGCGCCTCGGGGCGCCGGGGGGAAGGCCCGCCAACCGTCGGGTGACTACGCGAGGAGGCGCTTCGCGTCGTCCTTCTCGATGCCCAAGGCTCGGAGCGCGTACGTGAGGGACTTCGCCCGGATCATGTCCCGCGTCTTGTCGTCGAGGAACTGCTCCATGATCACCGGGGCTTTCTGCGCGTACTGGACCGCGAACTCCGACCAGTAGTACGACGCGCTGTCCGGGTCGAGCCTCGCGGCCTTGTTGTACGTCTCCTCGGCCTCGTTGAAACGCCCGAGGTCCATGCAGAAGGACGCAAGGGCGTCGAGGTACTGCGGGTTCTCCGAGTCGAGCTCGACCGCCTTTTTGTAGAGAGCGATGATCTCCTCCGCCTCGACCTTCGGGACGCCGAGGGCGGCCTCCGCCTTGCCGAAGTGCGCGACGGGGTTCTTCGGGTCCGCCTTCGCGGCCTTGTCGAAGCGCTTGTACGCCTCGTCGTAGTCGAGTCGGCCGAGGGCAGTTTCTCCCGCGGCGATCTCCTCGTCCGTCGAGCCCATGGGACTCCCGCGGCGGGATGTCCGGCCCCGGGACATAAAGGTTCCCCTGCGAATGTCGCCCGACGCGAACGAAGGTGCGAGTCACGTCGCCCGGGTGCGGAAGACGCATGCCTTCGCACCGAGCGCGCGGCACTCGACCTCTTCGCACGCGACCGGCCGGGCGAACACACCGGTCAGGATTCCTGCGAGGTATCCCGCGTACAATCCGCACACGGGGGTGGCCCCCGGCTTCCGGAGGTCCGCGATCCAGCTGTGCGGGAGCGTCCAGACGGTCGCGACGTCCTTGAGGTCCTTCACGATGAACGTCGCCTTCCCGTGCCCGACCGCGGGCAGGATCTCCGCAATCCTCAGGAGTGCGGAGAGCCGGCTCATGTCGTCCGTGGCTGCCCCGACCGGGGAGACCATGCGCTCGCCGAGGCTCCGACCCGCGTCCTTCGACACTCGAACCAGGATCGCCCGCGCAGACTCACCGAACGTCGACTCGAGCTCCGCCGCCAAGGCCGCAAAGTGCTGGGGGGACATGAGCCACACGGGCTGGTCCTGGAAGAAGATCCGGCCCTTCTCCGGATCGAAGCGGATCGGGAACGCCTTCGGGAGGTCTGCGTCGGCGGCCGGCGATCCGGACGCGGATTCGCGCGACATGGGGGAGGACTTCCCCCAGGGCGTATTTGAGCGCGTAGGTCATCCGTTCTCGACCACGACGCGGGTCATGAGACGATCCGGTGGTCTCGCAGCCAGTCGAGATCGCTCCAGTACAGGTTCCGGATGTCCGCCAACCCTTCGATCGCCATGACGACGCGCTCGAGGCCAAGCCCCCACGCGAGGACGGGCGCCTTGAGACCGAGGGGCTCCGCGACCTCGGGCCGGAAAATCCCGCTCCCGCCGAGCTCCATCCATCGCCCGTCCGGCAGCTGGCCCTCGGGCTCCATGGAAGGCTCCGTGTACGGGAAGTACCCCGGCCGGAACTTCACGCGCGTGAACCCGAGGCGCCGGTAGAACTCCTCGATCAATCCGAGGAGCTGCGCGAGGTTCGCGCCCTCTTCCATGACGACGCCCTCGACCTGGTGAAACTCAGGGAGGTGCTTCCAGTCCACCGCGTCGGGCCGGAAGTTGCGCCCGATGATGAACGCCTTCTGCGGCGGGTCCGGATGGTCCGCGAGGAACTTGAGCGTGATCGGGGTCGTGTGGGACCGGAGCACCGCGCGCTCCGCCTCCCCGCGGTCCCACCGGTATCGCCAGCCGCGGCTCCCGGTCCCTCCGCCCGTCTCGTGCGCGTCCGCGACCCGCTGCACGACGTCCTCGCTCGGAAGGGGCATCCGCGACGGCCGTCGCAGATAGAACGTGTCGAGCTGGTCCCGGGCGGGGTGGTCCTGCGGCTGGAAGAGCGCATCGAAGTTCCAGAATGCGGACTGGATGAAGTCGCCCTGGATCTCCGTGAACCCCATGCTCAGGAAGATTCGGCGAATCCTCTCGATGTACGCGCTGAGGACGTGCCGCTTGCCCGGCCGCACAAGGGGCGCGAACGCCTTCGTGTCGTACGGCCGGAAGTCGACGGACTGCCAGCGCCCGGACCGGATGAGGGTCGTCGTGAGCTGCGCGACCTCCTCCTTGAGCTCGAGCCCCTTCGCGACGACGGTCTCGCCCGCCTGCGTGAGGGCGATCTCCCTCCGCACGGCCGCCCTCTCCCGGACGAGATCCTGCCGGGACTTCAGGTCCTTGAGGATCTTCGGGTCGATCGCCTCCTCGGGCGTCTCGCCCTTTGCCAGGAGCTCGAGGGCGAGCTCGTCCGCCCCCTTCGCGGCCGCAGCGGCGCGACCCGCATCCGTGACGACGAGCACGCTCCCTTCCTTCGACTTCTCGACCTCGACCCAGCCCTTCCGGCGCGCCCAGCCGAGGGCGATCGCGAACTCCTTCTCCTCCATGCGGGCGGCGGGCCGGAGCCTGGGGACGGGGATGCGGCCCCGTGCCCGAATCGCCGCTTTGAGGAGCTTTCGCTCGGGGAGCGTGCGTCGCGCGACGCCCTTGGCCGCGAGCCGGTACGTCCGGGCGAGGCGCTCCTTCATCGAGACGAGTCCCTTCGCCTGCAGCCACGACGCGGCGTTCATCACCTCGACGAGCTCGCGGAACTTCCCTCGCTCCCGGACCTGTTCCGGCGAGGCCTTGCCGAGTTCCCGCAACGTCAGGAGGACCTTCTTCTCGAGGTAGGAGAGCTGCGCGGCGACGTCCCGGGCCATTGGGGGCGCGGATGGAACCCTCGTTATATGCACTTGTCGTTGGGGCGGGCCCAGGCGCGCGGCTCAGTCGCGCACGAGGAAGTCCTCGACCCGGTCCTTCGCCTTCTCCCGCGCCTCCTTGTGCCGCCGGAGGAAACCCTCGACCTTCCCCCAAAGCTCGAGCTTGCAGTCCCCGCACAGCCGCTCCCCCGAGCGACACGTGCGCTCGACCTCCGCGAGGTGCCGATCGTCGGGCTCGAACACGAAGTTGTAGAACGCGAAGACGGAGCAGAACGTCGGATCCGCGCCGAGCCGGCGCTGCTCCTCGACCGTCGCCCGCCCGCCCGTGAACGCGTTCGAGATCTTCTTCTTCGCGTCCTTCAGGCTGTCCGTCGTGAAGATGCTCGACTCCGGGACGGACGCGGACATCTTCCCGCCGGGCCCGAGGAGACTCGGGAGTAGCTTGTTGTGGATGAGCGCGGGCTTCGGGTAACCGATCCTCGGGGCGACGTCCCGCGCGATCCGGAAGTGGGGGTCCTGGTCGATCCCGCAGGGGATGAGCACGGGCACCTCCCTGCCGGCCTCGGCGGTGGGGAGGAAGCACGGCACGGCCTGGATGCTCGTATAGAAGATCTCCCCGACGTTGTTCGCCTTCTCGAAACCGAACACGGCCTGCGTCGTGCTGAACGTGATCCGCTTCGCGACCTCGACCGCGATCGGGTACAGGTGGTGGATGTACTCCGTGTCGAGGAAGATCCGCGTCCGCTTCGGGTCGAACCCCATCGCGATGATGTCGAGGATGTTCTCGTAGCCGACCTTCGTCGCCTGCCCGAGGTCCTCGAAGTCCTTGAAGAGGAACTTCTCGTCGTCCGTGATCTGGAAGTACAGGGTCGCGCCGAACCGGTCCTGGAGCCACTTCGTGAAGAACCAGGGGAGCATGTGGCCAATGTGGATCCCGCTCGACGGTCCGCGGCCCGTGTACAGCGCCCACGGTGTCCCCTTCGAATGCTCGTCGAGGATCCAGTTCAGGTCGCGGTGGCTGTAGAACACGCCCCGTCGCAGCATCGGGTGGAGCTCGCCCGCGGCCTTCTGGATCCGGTCGAGGAGCGGGGGGGTGATCCGCTCCGTGCCGAACTGGGTCACGAGCCGGTCGTAGTCGACCTGGCCCCTGACCTCCCACGGGGTGACGGTGAACTCGTCGGGCATCGTCGCGGCGAAAAGCCCCGTGGCGTAGATAAAGGCTCACACCATGATCGCGTGGCGGCCGCGCATGTCGGCCTCCGTCTGCCCGAGCGTCTCCATGACCTGCGCGACGAGGCCGTCGAGGAGGATCAGCGCCGCGTTCTCGAAGAGAGTCCCGAGCGGGGCAAGCCGCGCGCGGGCGTCGTCCGCGTCCGTCCGGATGAGCAGTACGACGTTGCTCGCGTGAGCGAGCTTGGAGGTCCGGTGGCCCGTGACCGCGATCACCTTCGCCCCCACGCGCCGTGCGATGTTCGCGACCTGGATCGCGCTCATCGTCGCGCCCGTGTTCGAGACGATGAGCACGGCGTCCCCGTCGCCCACGACGGGCGTGATCGTCTCGCCGATGAAGAAGCACTCGATCCCGAGTTGGACCATCCGCATCGCGAACCCGCGGGCGGCGAGGCCGCTCCGGCCGACGCCGTAGACGAAGAACTTCTTCGCGCCCGTCAGGATGTCCGTCGCCGCCCGCATCTCCGCCGTGCGGTCCTCCGCGAGGATCTTCCCGACGGCGTCGAGGATGTACGCCGCGGAGGCGACCGCGGTCGGCTCGGAGCGGACGGGCTTCGTCACCGCTTCCGCTCCTCCTTCTCCGGTTTCGCGGGCCGGATGAGGCGTTTCGCGAGCACCCTCTCGAGGATGACCTTCATGTACATCGCGTCGTGCTCGAGGAGGGGCGACGAGGAGACGATCGTGAGGTCGTAGTCCCCGTCGAGGAGGCACTCCGCGAGCGGCTCGAACCGGAGGTCGCCCTTCTTGATCGGGGTGTAGCGCAGCTCGTTCCCGTCCGCGTGCTCGACGCCGGAGAAGTGCGCGTGGAGGTGGCCGTCGGAGAGCCGCTTCGCCTTGGCGAGGACCTCCGCGAAGTCCTCGGGCCGCTTGAGGGAGCCGAACCCGCGCGCGTGGACGTGGGCGAAGTTCAGGACGGGCGCGATCCCCGCGACCGTCTTCGCGAGGGACAGGAGCTCCTCGAGGTTCCCGACGACCTCCTGCCGCCCGCTCGCTTCGACCCCGAGCCGAGCGCGGACCTTGTTCTTCCTGTACCAGTCCCGGAGGAGCCGGAGGTTCTTCGCGATCCGGGCGAGCGCCTCCTTCGGCGCGAGGTCGCCGAACATGCCGAGGTGCGTGATCACCGTCGTCGCGCCCATCGCCTCCGCGAGCATGCCGCCCCAGCGGACGCTGTCGAGACTCTTCTGCGCCAGGCCGTCGGCGTCCGCGAGGTCCATGTAGTACGGCGTGTGAAGGGAGAGCTCGATGTCGAGCTCCCGCGCGAGCGCCCCGAGCTCCGCAAGCTCGAGGTAGTCGTCCGCGATCCCCGAGGCCAGGCTGTACAGGACGTCCCCCTTCTCGATCTTCTGGGAGAGGGACGAGATCAGGGTCTCCTTCCGGTCCTGCCTCCGACCGAGCTGTACGACGAGCTCGCCGGGGACTTCCCGCACGGTCCGCCCGATGTCCTCGTCCGTCGCATAGCGCTCGTTCACGTTCACCCTGACGAGCTGGACCTCCATCGCGGTGAGCCCGAGGTTGTGCACGTCCTCGATGCCGTCCCGCAGCGTCCGACCCTTGCAGGATAGGGGGATCCCCGAGGGGCCAAAACGAATCATCGAGTGTTCGCCCCCGTCATGCGAAACAAGGACTATTATTCACCATCCTCTGATATTAATAGTTTTCCAGGGACCTGGCCTCGGACCGGCGGAGAGAGGCGACTCCTAGGCTATGACGGCCCTGACGGCCGGAGACGGGGCCGGCGGGACGGGAGCCTTCAGGAGGACGATGCCCCCCATGATCAACCCGGGGACGACGACGAAGAACCCGCCGTAGACCGCGAGGATCACGGAGGAGATCAGCGAGCCCCCGACGATCAGGACGACGCCCGCGGCGAGGGCGAGGCCCGCGTTCCCGAGGAAATGTCTCGCCACGATGTACGTTACCCCGGCGAGGATGTATAGGACGCCGAGGAGCACCCAGCTCGTGATGATGAGGATGATGCCCAGCAGACTCATCGCGTACCCCCACCATCCATAGCTAACCGTGAGCTGGGCGACGACCTGGCCGACGAGCAGGAAGAGGACCGCGGCCAGGCCGTAGCCGAAGGTCGCGAGTCCCATCTGGGACCCGTAGTTGCGCCGCATCCCGAAGAAGCCGAAGAGGCTCAGGAGCAGCGAGACGAACAGGAACGCCACGAGCGCCAGGTGCAGGAGAGAGAGCCCGCCGTATCCGAAGAATCCGAACGCGGACACCCCGAAAGCGATCGACGCAGCGACCGCCATGAAATGACCGACCGCGCCCGCCGTGAACCAGGAACGGCTCGGGACGCCGACCGGCCTCGGTTGGACAAGGACCGCGGGGACGCCCGCGACCATCGCCGGAACGAAGGGCGGCGTGACGGGCTGCGGCCGCGTCCCCGGGAAGAGAAGGCGGTCAGAAACGCAGTACCACTGTCCGTAGTGGGGCAGCCAGGTCAGCGGGTTCCCGCACCGAGGACAGTTCAGGGACAGGTCGCGTGCTTCGTCCAAAGCATCCCTGGCCGCTGCAGGGGGTGCGCGCTCTAAAGGATATCGGAGGACCCGCGCCGGGAGGGCTCCGGGGCCATGACGGGGTCGAAGACGGCCGCGCCTCTGGACCGCGCCCAAACGTTTATATGAAGCACCCGAATAACCGCGACTTCGAGACCCCGTTTTCATGGACAGGACCCCCAAGACGAACCCTCGACTCCTTCGGCTCGTCCGCGAGCTCCGGGACCTGTCGCGGGACAGCGGAGCGCCGATCTGGCGGGACGTCGCCGAGCGGCTCGAGCGCTCGCGCCGGAACTGGTCCGAGGTGAACCTCTCTCGCCTGAGCCGATACGCGGCGAAGGGGGAGAAGGTCGTCGTGCCGGGCGTCCTCCTCGCCACGGGGGAGATCACGGTCCCGCTCACGGTCGCCGCGTTCCGCGCGTCCGGAGCGGCCCGGAGGAAAATCGAGGCCGCGGGCGGGAAGTCCGTGAGCCTGCTCGAGCTCGCGGTGCAGAACCCGAAGGGGAGCGGCGTGCGGATCCTGGGATGACCATGGCGATCATCGACGCGACCGGGCACATCGTCGGGCGGTTCTCGAGCATCGTCGCGAAACGCCTCCTGAACGGCGAGGAGATCGTCGTCGTGAACGCGGAGAAGGCGATCGTCACGGGCAAGCGGTCGAGGGTCCTCGCGACGTACCAAGCGAAGAAGAGACACGGCAGCACGACGAGCCGGATGCGCGGCATCGGGCCGTTCTACCCGCGGCGACCGGACATGATCCTCCGGCGGACGATCTCCCGCATGCTCCCGTACCAGCAGCCGAGGGGGCGCGACGCGCTCAAACGGCTCCGGGTGTACATCGACGTGCCCGACGCATTCAAGGGGAAGCCCTTCGAGATCATCGAGGTTGCTAAGCGCCCGCCTCAGGGGCCCGTGCTCGCGCTCGGCGAGATCTCGAAAGCTCTCGGCTCGAAGTTCGAGGTGTCCCGATGAAGGTCGTCGTCGCGAGCGGGAAGCGGAAGACGGCGATCGCGCGGGCGACGGTCCGGAAGGGCCGCGGGGCCGTTCGGGTGAACAGCGTGCCCGTGGAGATCTACCCCGTGGAGCTCGCGCGGATGAAGATCCTCGAACCGCTCAAGCTCGCCGGCAAGAAGGCGGAAGGCGTCGACATCGACGTGAACGTGCACGGCGGCGGGATCATGGGACAGGCGGACGCGACCCGCACCGCAATCGCGCGCGGCCTCGTGCAGTACCTGAACGACGAGGAGCTCGAGACCCTGTTCCGGGACTACGACCGCACGCTGATCGTCCCGGACACCCGGCGGAAGCTCCCGAAGAACCCCCTCGGCCGCGGGGCGCGGAAGAAGCGGCAGAAGTCGTACCGGTGAGCCGATGATCATCCCGATCCGTTGCTTCACGTGCGGCAAGGTCGTCGCGAGCGCGTGGCCCGTGTACCTCGAGCGAACACGGAACGGCGAGGACTCCGCGAAGGTCCTCGATAACCTCGGTCTCGTTCGGTACTGCTGCCGTCGCATGATCCTCTCAAACGCGGAGCTGATCGACGAGGTCATCCCCTTCGGGTGAACGCGACGGGAACGTTCTTAAGGACGCGGGACCTGCACGCGGTCCGAGGGTCCGTGGGGTAGCTTGGTTTGGATGCGGCGGCCGCCGTCCGCGACCTGCCCACCCACAAGAAATCCTACCAGCTTGGGGTGCTGGCGACTCCGGTTCAAATCCGGACGGACCCATTCCTACTCCATGCGTTTCAGTCGATAA
This sequence comes from Euryarchaeota archaeon RBG_16_67_27, assembly GCA_001800745.1. Taxonomy (GTDB): domain Archaea; phylum Thermoplasmatota; class Thermoplasmata; order RBG-16-68-12; family RBG-16-68-12; genus RBG-16-68-12. The sequence continues at coordinate 3,700 of MGVZ01000077.1, read as the reverse complement.
TCAGCCGGTTTTTCCGCGCCGCCTTGCGCGAGGCCGCTTCCGACCAGGCGTCGACCGCCTCCATCCTCGCGTAGAACTTCTCCGTCGTCGTCACGCTCGTGTGGCGGAGCATCCTGGACACCGACTCGATCCCGACGCCCATGGACTTCATCTCTTTGGCGAAGGAGGGCCTCAGGACACGGTAGTCGCCCACGATGCCCGCCTTGCGGAACGTCGTGTACCGCGCCCGGCTCCATCCGGAGCCGATGTAGTAATAGCCGTCCACGTTCGGCACGAGGGGCTCGACCGCCTCGGACTTCATGCCTAAGGAACGAAGGTGTCGCTCGCGCCGGTCTAGGAAGTCCGATACCGCCGGCCGGACGTCGTCCGTGACAAGGATGCGGTCGCCACCCGCGGTCCACCGACCCAGGCCCTTGGGCGAGGAGACCTTCATCCACCACGTCTGGGTGTCGAGATCCCTGAATTTCGCGAGTCTCAACTCCTTCGGCCTCAAGCCGCTGCCGTAATACATCTGCACGGCAAAGCGGACGACTTCCGCGGTCCAGCCCTCGAGGGGCTCGAGCCTGTGGAGGGCGTCCCTCAGCCACGCCTCGTCCTTCGGGACGATGGGCTGCGGCCCGGGGTCGAGGTTCAGGAGGCCCCGCTGGCGCAGGTTGTCGATCGTCGCGTTGCCGACGAGCCGCAGGAACGAGGTGCTCGCGAGAGAGATCGTGCACAACGTGCGGCTGCTCACGAAGGGGGAGTTCCGAAAGCAGCGCCAATCCTCCTCATCAAGTACCCTCACCGTGCCGTTCCATGAACCCCAAGCGACTTGCAAGCGAAGGATCCCTAGTGGCGATTGACAGATACTCAGCCTCACCAGACAGCCACAGTACGTCGAACACTTCGAGAAGAGCGCGCTTCCAGTCGTCTCCGACTGAGAGGGATTTCAGGCGTGATGCCACGTCATCAAGGTTCTGCTTGTGCCGACTCAGTAGGAGAACATAGGTTGCAGGGTATGGGTAGAGTCCGAGCAATCCGTCTATGTAGTGGCCAACGTCTCCCCGATCGAGATTCATGAGAACGGAGAGGCCTTCGTTTACCACGGATTCGGTATCCCAAGCAAAAGACCACGGAATGCTTCTTCGTTCGGTTGCCGAATCGGAAACAATGGTCTGATCGTTCGCTAGAAGAAAAGCGAACGGGTAGTCAACCCTCAAGGCGGAGAGGAACGAGCTCGCCAAGCCTCGACGATAGAAGTACCAGGCTCGAGAGCCGGACAGAGGAGAGATAGAGTCTTTGATGGCGATGGACCGAAACGGTTCGAAACTCCAGCGGAGGACCATGTCGAAGGGACGTACCCGGACGGTTCGCACATGCTCGACCTCGACAAATTCGTTCATGACGCCACCGCTACCAAAGCCACCACGGCACCTGATCGACCCCCGCCCTGAACGTATCGATGAGATTCCAGTGGACGCGCCCGCCTCGGGATACCGACTCGTACACCTTGAAGTGTGCATAGGGCTCACCCGGAAAATTCGGCGCGTGAGCAGGATGACCTTGAACACGATAGCCGCTCGGCATGTCCCATTCCAGACCCATTTGCTTGCCCCCGAACAGCGGTCGTGGCCTGCTGGCCACATCGGGCCGGAAGTCGCCTATCTTTCCGGGGAAGATCTCACCGGGCCTGCCCGCTGCTTTTGTGGGCACGCCCGCGACCGCGACCCGTCCCGCCAACGTCCCCGTCCGCCACAGGCTGAACGCCTTCATTCCCCCAGCCGTGACGCCGCCGACGAGGGCCCCGAACGCGGCGGCCTAGGCCATCCCCTCGTCCGACAATTCGCCACCTGTGGCGAGAGGGGCCCTTCCCGGGACGAGTGCGATCCCGAACTGGGCCGTCTACCTACTGCACGCCTGGTTCAACTTGATTCAACCAGTTCTATCCATCCTGGAGCCATTCCAATCAAAGTTGACAGGCCCGGCTGACCTCTTTCGATTGCAGAAGGGTTATCGGGATATGCCGCGATTGCTGGCGTTTGTGCCGCCTTGGAAAGGCGCCCTTCGACCGGTTCTCGAATCGCAAGAGGATCCGATATCCGGAAGTGCACCACGAGATATGAGGTATTCGCAACGACAAACTCCTCTTTCGCGATCCGCGTCCGAAAGCCGCGTTTCTTCTGCTTACGGGCGGAGACGAGCTCGCGGTACTTGGCCGGGGAGATGACTTCCAGTTGAGCCGCTTCCAGTAGTCGGACCAGGTAGTTGTAAGGGGCGCCTACGACGGCGAAAAGGGTGACAACTCGGCCCACGAAGGGTTCTGGCGGATTCACCTACTCGTTAGAGTCGAAGGCGATTGCCACCTTGTGATTGACGACAGAAGTCGGATCGTAGATTTCCTTCGTCATGCCATCCCCAAGATCGGAAGTCGCCATGTTACCGAAGAGGCCGACCGTTCCGCGAGAACCTCCAGACTGCCACCTCCCAATCCTTCGAGCAGGTATGGAGCCGCCCGCTTGTAGAAAGCGGTTGTTCCCGAGCGGGCGAAGCCGACGGCGAGGCCCTCGCCGGTGTTCCTGCTGCCAATTCCTAGGGCCTTTCTCAATCCATCCGGTTTCACCATGCCCTTGAAGAATTCCCACGAGGTGGTCCACGGCCTTCCGGCGGCTGGGTTCTTTCCTCCGAAAATGCGCAGTAGGACTCGTGGCGCTTTGGCAAGCTGCTCCCCACCGTTCGCCGCCGCCCCGGCCTGACCCGACCCGCGAGCGCCTTCTCGTCACGGGCCGAATCTCTAACCTCCGCCATGGTTTCGAGGACCGGTCACCGCCGGTTCCCCAGTAGATCTCAGTTGGACTATCGCCTCTTGACGAGAAGTCGACTAAGATGGGCTGCAGCGCGTTCGCGCGTGAAGTCGCCGTTAACCGGATCTCCTATTTGCTCGATCTCGAGTAGGATTTCTGCCAACAACTCTTCGGATGCAGGTTCATAACGAATGGGTAAGGGATGCTTACGGCTGCCCTTCCTCCAAGTTGCATAGCCATGAAATACAAAACTCCCCCATCTTGCCAGCTGATTGGCATCGACCTGTCCATCAACGAACTGCTTCAGGACACGGGCGACGTCCGTCGGCTTCAGGGTGATTTCTTTCTTGGCGCCAATCAGGTGGTTCCTCAGGACACGTAGCTCGTCGTCCCCAACGCTGTCAATTCTGGCTTCGAAGTCGCCTCGAATGTAACGGGTCACTGTTTTCAGATAGGTGTGGCTAGATGGTGATGTGACTTTCGCCATCAAGGACCCCCATGTATCCACTTTCTCATAAGCAGCTCTCCCGCGGGACCGAGGGTGTCTTTGAATTCCCTCAGCAAGATCCCGGTTTTATCCAGCTCCGAGACGTACAGCTTGCCATAGCCAACCGTCCGTGCCGGCGAGAAGAAGCTGAGCCGGTAACCACCCCGCTCAAGAGCGCGGATTTCGAAGTTCGTCGCCTTGCTGGTCGCTCCCCCGAAGAACTTTAACATGGACGATCGGAGGGGGCCTTCTCCGTAGTTCGCCCGAACGTGGGAAAGCGTCTCTGCCTTCGTGCCAAATCTCGCGATGCTTGCACCGTCGGCCAGTGCGCCGACTCTGCCAGCGAACGCCCCTGCCCGCCACAGGCTGAACGCCTTCATTCCCCCAGCCGTGACGCCGCCGACGAGGGCCCCGAACGCCGCGGCGTTCGCCA
>MGVZ01000076.1 GCA_001800745.1 Euryarchaeota archaeon RBG_16_67_27 | reverse complement strand
CGAGAAGTAATCCTTAAGTATTACAAGTAATATTGCATTTCCATGGAGGTCGTGAGCATCAAGGTCGCCCCGGAGACGAAGCGGCGCATGGAACATCTCCGGGACATCAACTGGTCCGAGGTCCTCCGCCAAGCGATCCGGAGACGCCTCGAGCTCGAGGAGCGACTCCGTGCACCCGTGGACCGACGACGGGCGCTTGCCGCCGCACGCCGGATGGACGACTTCCGAAAGCGGGTCGGACCCAGCGACTTCGACAGCACCCGGGAGATCCGGAAATGGCGCGACCTCCGGCGGCGGTCGTAGACGCCTCCGTCGCGGCGAAGTGGTTCCTCCAGGAACCGCACTCCGAGGCCGCTCTCTCCCTTCGGGATGCCCACGTTGACGGCAACGTCTCCCTCGTGGCTCCGTCCCTGGTCATCGTCGAGGTGGCGAACGCCCTCCGATACCATCCGGGGATCGGTTCGGAGCTTCTCGCTGACCACGTCACGGCCCTCCTCGACCTGGGCCTCGGCCTGGATCCGGTCTCCGAGGAATCCATCTCCGCGGCCGTCCGTTGCGCGTACCGCGTCGGCCTCACCGTGTACGACGCGTGGTACATCTCTCTCGCGGAGAGGATGGACTGCCCCCTCGTCACCGCGGACCAGACCCAGCTGAGGGCGGCGGGTGCGCGCGGCGTTCACGTGGACCGCTGGCCGGCATCCGAATGACGCCAGGGTGCGTCACGTGCCGCGGGACCGAGAATCACGCCGCAAGGGTCATCTCCCCCTCGGCCTTCGGGTAGCCGAATGTACGTCCTCGGGCACCTGGGCCTCGGCCTGGGGATCGCGTGGCTCGTGTCGTACCGCCGGCCCGCGGGCGTCGACTACCGGCTCGTCCTCCTCGGGGCGATCCTCCCCGACCTGATTGACAAGCCCCTCGGACTCGCGCTCAACCTCGAATCGAGGCTCTGGGCGCACACCCTCGTGTTCGTCGGAACGGTCCTCGCGATGGCCGCCGTGCCCCGCGTCCGTCGCCTCGCGTGGATCGGGCTCGGCGTCCTGACGCACCTCCTCCTCGACCGGATCTGGGAGCAACCGCAGGTCGTCCTGTGGCCCGCACTCGGCTGGGAGTTCCCCGTCGGCGGGCCGACCGTCGAGGGGTTCCTCGAGGCGCTCCTCACGGATCCGATCGTCCAGGCGGGCGAGGTCGCCGGCCTCATCGCGCTGATCCTCTTCCTGCGGGCGCACGGGATCCGGTCCTGGGCCGCACTCAAGGCGTTCGTCCTGAGCGGGCGCGTGCCTGCGGCCACGGGCGCGTGATCCGCGGTCGCGGTCCCCGTCGCGCCGTGAGGATGATTCACGTCCCGGCAGCCTGGCGTTCCCGAGTCCCCGCTCGCTTTCCCACGTCGAATACGCAGGTGATCGGGCCGGCACCGGAACCCTTATGTCCGCGACTCCCGCTGCCGCGCGGGCGAATGGACGGACGGAGGATCCTCGTCACGGGAGGCGCGGGATTCCTCGGCTCCCATCTCGTCGAGCGCCTGAGCGCCCGGAACGACGTCGAGGTCCTCGACGACCTGTCCACGGGTTCGATCCGGAACCTCGCGGGGGTCCACGAGGAGGTCCGCGTCCACAAGGCCTCGATCCTCCAGCCGAAGGGGCTCGCGGAGGCGCTCAAGGGCAGGGAGGTCGTCTTCCACCTCGCCGCGCGGACGTCGTCCGCGGAGAGCGTCGACAGGCCGGACGACTACTGGCGCACGAACGTCGAGGGCACGCTGAACGTCCTCAAGGCCTCCGTGGACGCGGCCGTGACCCGGGTCGTGTTCGTCTCGACCGCCGCGGTGTACGGGAACAACGAGGCGAACCCCAAGGTCGAGTCGATGCGACCCGCTCCCGCGTCGCCGTACGCGACGACGAAGATGGTCGGCGAGTTCGCGTGCGAGGAGATCGCCCAGCTCAAGGGGCTCGAGACCGTCGTCCTGCGGGTCTTCAACGCGTACGGGCCCCGGCAGGACCCGCGGTCCGCGTACGGGGGCGCGGTCGCGCGGTTCTCCGCCGCGGTCGCGGCGGGCCGGCCGATCGAGGTCCACGGGGACGGCGACCAGACGCGGGACTTCCTCTTCGCGTGGGACGTCGCGGAGGCGCTCGAGCTCGCCGCGGACCGGCCGGTCGCAGGGGATGTGTTCAACGTCGGCTCGGGATCCGCCGTGAGCGTGAACGAGGTCGCGAAGCTCCTGTCGGAGATCACCGTCACCCCGATCAAGGCGGTCCGGAAGGACGCGCGCGTAGGCGACGTCCGGCACTCGCGGGCGGACATTGAGAAGGCGATGGCGGGGCTCGGGTTCACGCCGCGGACGTCCCTCCGGGAAGGGCTCGAGCGCACGCTCTCGTACTACCGCACGCTGCCCGCCGGGTGACGGCCCTCAGCTGCCGGCGGCGTTCAGCCAGCGCTCGAACGCGTCGAAGGTGAAGTCGCGGCCGAGGAACGCGCGGATCGACTCCGCGGCGGGCCGCGCCCCTCCGGGCTCGAGGACCTCCTTCCGGTAGGCGCGGGCGACCTTCGCGTCCATGATCGACCCCGCGGCCTTGAACCGGCCGAAGAGGTCCTTCGCGATCACGAGGGACCACAGGTACGTGTAGTAGATCGCGGAGTAGCCGTTCAGGTGCCCGAAGTTGCACTGGAGGTGCGTGCCCTCGAACAGGGGGACGAGCGGGTACTGCGCGTGGACCTCCCAGAGGACCTGGGTCGAGTCGATCCCCGTCGGGTCGCGGTCGTAGTACCGCAGGGACAGGGTCGCGTACACGAGCTGCCGGTGCGCCTCGAGGGCCCGGGCGACCGCGTCCGCGCGATCCATCGCCTCCACGACCTCACGCGGCACGGGTTCCCCCGTGTCCACGTGCCTCGCGAACGTCCGGAGGACCTTCGGGTCCCGGAGCCACTCCTCGAGCATCTGGCTCGGCGCCTCGATGAAGTCCCACTCCACGCCGCCCATCGTGTTGTTCGTCCACTTGCCACGGCCGGAGAACATGTCGTGGAGGAGGTGCCCGAACTCGTGGAAGAACGTCTCGACCTCGTCGAAGTCCATCAAGGCGGGTCCGTGCCCGCCGCGGGGATCCGGGAAGTTGCACATCAGCGCCGCCTGGGGGACCTGCTCGCCCCTGATCCCCGGGACGAGGGGCGCGGCCGCGGCGTGGCTGTACTTGTCCTTCCGCGGGTGGAGGTCGAGGTAGAACCGACCGATCCGGGTCCCGCGCTCGAGCACGTCGTACGCGAGGACGGACGGGTGCCAGCTCTTCGCGTCCTTCACCTCCTTGTACGTGACCCCGAAGAGCTTCCCCGTGATCGAAAGGAGGCCGTCGAGGATCTTGGAGAACTCGAAGTACGGCCGGAGCTTCTTCGCGTCGAACGCGTACGACTCCGCGCGGACGAGCTCCGCGTAGTAGTTCGTGTCCCAGCGCTCGAGCGACTTCGCCCGCGGGTCGTCCTGCCGTTTCCGCGCGAGAAGGAGGTCGTAGTCCTTCTGCGCGCGGGCCTCGGAAGCTTTCGTGACCTTGCGGACGAAGTCCGCCGCGGTCCGCGCGGTCCCGACCATCTTGTCCTTCGTGACGTAGTCCGCGTGGTGCGCGTGTCCGAGGACCCGCGCGAGCTCGTGGCGCCCCTCGAGGAGCTTGCGGAGGACGTCGATGTTCTTCGGGTACGCGCGGTCGAGGAACTCCCTCTGGAGACGCTTCCGGACCTCCGCGCGTTTCGCGTACCGGATCAAGGGGATCGCGTCCGGGTAGCTCGTCGTGATCTTGATCTTCCCGTCGGGTCCGCGGGGAGGCGCGGCGATGTAGTCCGCGGGCATACCTTCGAGCGCATCGAGTCCGTCGAGGGCGATCGAGCGCTCGTCCTCCCGGATGTTCTTGTCGAATTCCTGACCGATCGCCGTGATCTCGTCGCGGAGCGCCCTCACCCGCGCCCGCGTCGCCTCGTCACGGTCCACGCCCGCGAGGCGGAAGTCCCGGAGGATCTTGTGCACCGCGTACCGGGTCTCGTCGTCCTCGCCCGACATGTCGAGCGCCGCGAAGGCATCGTACAGCGCGCGGTTCAGGTTCAGCTCCGTCTGGAACCTCTCCGCGGCCTGGTACGCCGTGTCCCCCGCGTCCCGCATCCCCCCGTCGGGGTGGACGTCGGAAAGGAACTTCGGCTGCGTGAGGAGCTCGTACAGTTCCCGCTGGACGTCCTCGTAGGGCACGAGGGTGTTCGCGAGGGTCCGTGCGCCCTTCGCCTTCGCGATCTTGTCGACGAGCGCCTTGCACCGGGCGAGACCTTTGTCCGCAAGTGCGGCGAGGTCCTCGGGGTCCTTCGCGAGAACGTACTTGGGTCGCGTGAGCTTGGCTGCCGTTCTCGTCCGGGATCCGCGGGTGTGCGCCATCCTCCGCTTCCGTCCTCGACCGCAGGGCTCCGGGGCATGAGCCACGGTCGGCTATGAAGCTTCTCGTGCGGCCGCTCGACTCTCACCCGGAAAAGGGGAAGGGAGGGCCCCGCAGGGCCCTCACAATTCGTCTTCGATCGGGGCGAGCTTCGGCTCCTCTGCGAGTCGCTCGACGACCGCGGGAGGCGCCTCGACCGGCGCCGGGTGAGGCGGTGCGCTCGTCGGCGGTCCCCCGCGGCCCTTCCGCACCTTCCGCCAGGGCATGAAGAGGAGGAGGAAGGACAGGAGGGCGAAGGCGAGGATCACGATCAGGAGGATCGACGCCAACGTGCGGAAGCCCGAGGGCCCCGTGTCGTCGTTCGGATCGAGCGGGTTCGTGCCCTTCGAGCGCTCCGTGCCGTCGTTGTCGCCTCCGCCATCCGTGTCCGCGCGCAGCGGGTCCGTGCCCGCGGTGAGCTCCGCGTTGTCCGTGACGCCGTCGCCATCGGTGTCGTCATCGAGCGGGTCCGTGCCGTACGTGTTGACCTCGGCACCGTCCTCCAGGCCGTCCCCGTCGGAGTCCGCGTCCGCGGGGTTCGTGCCGAGGCCGACCTCGGCGCCGTCCCACAGGCCGTCGTCATCGGAGTCCGCGTCCGTGGGGCTCGTGCCCAGGCCCGCCTCCGCGCCGTCCCGCACGCCGTCCGCGTCGCTGTCCACGGAGAGCGGGTCCGTCGCTCCCGCGACCTCCGCGCCGTCCAGGAGCCCGTCGCCGTCCGTGTCGTCATCGAGCGGGTCCGTGCCTCGTACGGTGACCTCGTCTCCGTCCGCGAGACCGTCGGCGTCCGTGTCCGCATCGTACGGGTCCGTCGCGTACGCGGAGACTTCCTCCACGTTCGTCAGGCCGTCGCCGTCGGAGTCCAGGACGTCGTCCGAGGGGTCCGTCGGATCGAGCGGCGGCTCGAGGGCGATCTCCGCGCCGTCGGGGATCCCGCCGTTGTCCGTGTCGACGTCCCGCGGGTCCGTGCCGTACAGGGCGACTTCGTCCCCGTCCCGGAGACCGTCGCCGTCCGTGTCGGAGACGCGCGGGTTCGTGCCCCAGGCGAAGATCTCTCCGGCATCCGTGAGCCCGTCCGCGTCGAGATCCGCGGCGCCCGGGTCCGTCCCGAAGAGGAGCTCGCTGTAGTCCGAGAGCCCGTCGCGGTCGGAGTCCGACACGCGCGGGTTCGTCCCCGCGACCGTCTCGTTCCAGTCGGAGACGCCGTCGCCGTCGGAGTCGGCGCTCGCGCGGGACGTCGCGTAGCCGTCCGTTCCGAGCGTCGTCTCCTCGCCGTCGAGGATCCCGTCCCCGTCGACGTCGTCGTCCGTCGGATCGCCACCGAAGAGGCCGAACTGGTCCGTGACGTCGTCGAGCCCGTCGTTGTCCGTGTCCGCGTCCTGCCAGTCCGTCACGTAGCCGTCGAGGGCCGTCGCGTTCTCCTCGTCGTTCGGCAGGCCGTCGCCGTCCGCGTCGCGGTAGCTCGCGAGGAATCCCGCGTCGTCCACGGCCCGGTACGGGTGGGGGTACGGCAGGCCGATGAAGTTCGGCGCGATGAACTCCTGAAGGTCGTTCGCGCCGCCGCCGTCGGAGTCCGCGAGCGTCGCGTCCGTGATCCAGATGCCGAAGAACCCGAAGCCCTCGAGCAGGTCCTCCAGGCCGTCCCCGTCCGTGTCCGCGTGCGTGCGGCTCGTCCCCGACATGTACCACTCCTCGCCGTCGGGGAGGAAGTCGAAGTCCGTGTCCGAGATCTGCGGGTGGGACGCGGCGCCTTCCGCGGCATCGGAGATCCCGTCGAAGTCCGTGTCGACGCTCCGGACGTTCGTGAACGCGCGGTCGGAGCCCAGGGTGATCTCCGCGAAGTCGGAGAGGCCGTCGTTGTCCGTGTCCGCGCGCGCGGGGTCCGAGCCGTGCGCGTAGACCTCGAGCGCGTCCCGGATCCCATCGCCGTCCGAGTCGGATCGGGTCGCGTCCGCGCCGAGGCCCCACTCCGAGCCGTCGGAGAGGCCGTCGAGGTCCGTGTCGATCGAGAGCGGGTTCGAGAGCTCGACGACGCCCGTCAGCGGGTTCCAGTCCCCGAAGAGCTCGATCCCGTCGGGAGCGCCGTCCCCGTCCGTGTCGGCGAGGGCGGGGTTCGTGCCCGCGAGCGCCTCCTCGGCATCCGACGCGCCGTCGCCGTCCGCGTCCGCGAAGGTCGCGGGGCTCGCCGGGTCGCGCGGGTCGAAGCCGTTCCAGACCTCCGCGCTGTCGTGGTACCCGTCGAGGTCGGAATCCGCCCAGAGCGGGTTCGTGCCCTCCTGGAAGATCTCCTCGCCGTCGGAGAGCCAGTCCGCGTCCGTCGACCAGGCAACGGGGTCCGTGCCGTAGACGTCCGTCTCGTCGTCGTCGGAGGCGCCGTCGCGGTCGGAGTCGGCGCTGAGGGCGCTCGTGCCGGAGAACAGCTCCGTGTCCCCGCGGCCGTCGAGGTCCGTGTCCTCGCTCGTCGGCTCCGTGTACGCGTTGAACTCGTCGTCGTCCTCGAGGCCGTCCGCGTCGGAATCGACGAACAGGGGGTCGGATCCCACGAAGAAGTACTCGTAGCCGTCCCCGAGGCCGTCCCCCTCCGTCGACGTGGAGGAGGGGTTCGTGCGGAGGAAGAAGGACTCCCAGCTGTCGATGAGGTTGTCGAAGTCGTCGTCCGGGGTTACGGGATCGACGTCGGAGCCGTCGCCCCAGAAGTCCCGGTCGCTGTCCTGGTGGAGCGGGTCGAGGGGGGAGAAGAACTCCTCGCCGTCTCCGATGCCGTCCCGGTCCGAGTCTGCGAAGCGGGGCTGCATGCCCATCGCGATCTCGTCGCCGTCCTCGATGCCGTCCCCGTCGGGGTCGCGGTTCGCCGGCGGCGTGAAGAAGCCGTCGTTGCCGGGCGTGAGCTCCTCGAGGTCCGTCAGGCCGTCGCCGTCGACGTCCGCCGAGGAGGGGCTCTGGAGGAAGAAGAGGGCGTGGCCGGCGTCGCGGAGGTCCGGGAGGCCGTCGCCGTCCGTGTCCGCCACGATCGGGTTCGTCCCGCGGTTCGTCTCCGCGGTCGAGTCGAACTGGTCGGAGTCGGGGTCGACGGGGACGAAGCCCGCGTCGTCCGCGGCGGCGAGCGGGTTGCACCGCCCGACGCAGCCCGGCGCGCCCCAGACCCCGTTCACCCGCTCCATGCCATCGGACTTCCCGCCGCCGTCCGTGTCCGCGAGGGTCGGGCTCGTGCCGAGCAGGAGCTCGTACCCGTCCGGCAGGCCGTCTCCGTCCGTGTCGACGTTCCGCGGGCTCGTCGTGAGCCCGGGCTCGATCCCGTCGCCGATGCCGTCTCCGTCCGTGTCGCCGAGGAGCGGATTCGTCAGGCCGGCGACCTCCGCGCTGTCGGAGACGCCGTCGCCGTCCGTGTCCGTCAACCGGGGAGCCGTGATGAAGCCGTCGGCACCGGGCCTCGCCTCCTCGCCGTCGAGGATCGAGTCCCCGTCGGAATCCGCGACGAGGGGGTCGGAGTCGAGCACCCATGATTCGAAGCCGTCGCTCGCGCCGTCGTTGTCCGTGTCCGCGTCCGCCGCATCGAGGCCCTGGGCGAGGGTCGGCATCGTCAGGGAGATCGCCTGGCCGCTCGCGAGGTTCGCCGAGTTGAACGACACGCGCGCGGCGCGGGACCCGCGGTCGTTCTCCGCCCCGACGGTCGCGCTCCGCCCGAGGTCGATCCCGAACGTCCCGAACAGGGCGTCCTGGTACTGCGCCTTGATCGACATGTCCGTCTCGTAGAGGACGACCTCGAACGTGATCCGCTGCGCGCATCCGACGGTCGTGTGCGCGACGTTCGCCCACTCGATCACGACCGAGCGGGTCGGCGCGGTCCCCTGGACGTCGATGTACACCGCGGCCTGCGGGCCTCCGCACGCGGTCGTGAGGCTGTCCCACCACACGTACGCGGCGTTGTTCGGGTTCCCGCTCGCCGGGATGTCCACGTTCGCGCCGATCGTCCCGAAGAGGGACCCACCGACGCGGACGAACGTCAGGTAGCCGTTGTCGCTCACGCGGATCCGGTCGTACCCCTGGCCCATGTAGATGAACGTGAAGGGAAGCTCGAAGTCGGTGAAGCAGTCGTTGCAGCCCTGGAGGTCCGAGCCGGTGCCCGTGAGGTCGATCCAGCTGTACGCCGCCGCGGGGTTCGACTGGTAGATTCGCTCCCAGCCGTCCGGAAGGCCGTCGTCATCGGAGTCGGCGTCCCTCGGGTCCGTGCCGTACGTGTTCGCCTCCTGGCCGTCGGAGAGGTAGTCCCGGTCCGTGTCCGCGAAAACGGGGTTCGTGCCGCGGGTCGCCTCCGCGTCGTCGCTCAGGCCGTCGTCGTCGGTGTCCGCCTCGTTCGGGTCGGTGACGTAGCCGTCCGTGCCCCAGGAGACCTCTTGGCCGTCATTCAGGCCGTCGTTGTCGGTGTCGGAGTCCGTCGGGTCCGTGTTGTACACCTGTTCCTCCGCGGCGTCGGAGACGCCGTCGGAGTCCGTGTCCGCCTGGACGACGGGACCCGGACCGCTCGCGGCGCCGCGCAGGACGGCCGGCCCGGCCGGCACGACGTAGGCGGCGCTCACGAGCATTACGACTGCGATCACAAACGCCAGGCCGACGAGGGCCCGGCGACGCGTTCCACTCAACGTTCCTTCGGACAAGAGGGTCTCCTCCATGGAGTATACACTCGGGGGACTGCGGCGTGCATCCGGTACCGCGCGAGGCCGATGGCGGAAGGGTATCAAAAAGGTGTCGGCCGAAATGTCTGACGCGCGTGCAGGGGTACGGGAGGCGTTTCG
>MGVZ01000075.1:3622-16155 GCA_001800745.1 Euryarchaeota archaeon RBG_16_67_27 | reverse complement strand
ATCGGCGCCTCCATGATCCACTCCGGCTTGACGCCCGACGTGACGTAGTCGACGACGCGGGCAACGGGTTTCACACCATGACGCTCTGCGGCCTCGCGGGACAGGACGACGAGCGCGGACGCGCCGTCGCTGAGCTGGGAGGCGTTCCCCGCGGTGACGACCCCGTCCGGCTTGAACGCGGGCGGGAGTTTCGCGAGCTTCTCCGGGGAGCTGTCAGGACGGATCCCCTCGTCCGCATCGACCCGCGAGCCCCCCGGGACGTCGACGCCTACGATCTCCTCCTTGAATCGCCCTTCTTGGGTCGCCCGCGCGGCGCGCCCGTGGCTCTCCGCGGCGAAGCGGTCCTGGTCCTCCCGCGTGACGCGGTGCCGCTCGGAAACGATCTCCCCGGTCATGCCCATGTGGAACGAGTTGTAGATGTCCCACAGCCCGTCATGGATCATCGCGTCGACGAGAGTCGCGTTTCCCATCGAAGCGCCCCAGCGCGCCTCCCTAAGGAGGTGGGGCGCGCGGCTCATCGACTCCATGCCGCCCGCGACGATGATCTCCGCGGAGCCCGCGCGGATCGCGTCGGAGGCGATCATCACGGACTTGAGACCGGACCCGCAGACCTTGTTGATTGTCACCGCCCCGACGCGATCGGGAATCCCGCCGAACAGGGCGGCCTGGCGCGCAGGGTTCTGACCGAGGCCGGCCTGGATCACATTCCCCATGATGACCTCTTCGATGTCGGCTCCGACGAGCCCCGCGCGATCGACCGCCTCGGCGACGACGATCGCACCGAGCCGGGTGGCATCGATCGAACGGAACGCCTTCCCGTACTTGCCTACGGGCGTGCGGCACGCCCCCGCGAGCACGACCTCCGTCACGGCCCTCGCCTCGTGACCGAACGGAGCCGGGCCTTCATATTTAACTTGTCGCACCGCGCACCGCAGGCCCACGTCGATTGCCGTACGTGCACGATGCGTGCACGCTCCCCGTTTATCCCAAGACACGGACGCTCCCGATGCCGCGCCCACGGAGGGCGCAGAGGTATCCAACATGGGACGTGGAAGGAGAATCGGCATGCGGGCGGCGGCGGTCCTCGTCGTCGCGCTCGCAGTGGGAGCGATGGGCATCCTCATGCCCTCGCTGAGCAACACCGTGGAGAAAGACACCCAAGTGAGCGGTCAGGCGATCACGCTCACCGTGGAGGGCGTGCCGGCGACCGTCGCGCCCGGGGACGTGTTCCGCGTGGTCGCGACGATGGCGAACAACGCGAACCGACCGATCCCCGCGGTCCTCCGATTTGAGGTGCGCAACCCGAACGGCACGACGCCGAGCGAGCTCACCGTGTACTCGGGATGCGGCGCCGAGGAGATCGTGAACACGCTCCGCCTGCGGTTCTACGTCGGTTGGCACGGCCCCCTCCTCGCGGCGAAGGGATCGTCTTTCGTCACCGGGACGAGCGTGGCGAGCGTCGCCGCGACGATCGCCGGGGCGGACTACTGGCCGATGGTCCTGCGCGAGACCCAGGAGAGGGACCCGTCGGGGTACGCCTCCCTCATCTCGCCGGGATCGAACGCGAGCGCGGGCGTACGGGCATCGGGCTCAGACCTCCTGAAGATCCTGAACTACTACGGGATGGTCCGTCTCGCGAACAGCGCCTCCGACGGATCGGCCAGCCTCGTGGACTGGGTTCTCACGATGCCGTTCTCGGATCGGATCGTCGCGGACGGAGATCTGTCGCAGGATGGGTTCCTGATCGAGGTCCACCCCCAGTCCCGCGGCTCGTTCGAGTTCAAGTTCTGGGCGGAGCGGCCGGATGGCCTCGGGATTCCCAGCCACCCGTACACCTGTGGGCCGCTGTGAGCCAGCGGCCCGGCTCTTTTTTATTCCGATGCTGGAATGGAAATCAGGACTTGGGAATCTCCTTCCGAGGGTCGATGAACGGCTTGCGGACCACGGTCGTGTCGCGCTCTCCCCGCGGGGTCTCGACCTTGAGTCGCGTCCCGAGCTTCGCATGGGCGATCGGGACCATCGCGTAGCCGATGTTCTTCTTCAGGCGTGGGGAATGGATCGCGGAAGTCACGTGCCCCACCGCCCGGCCACCCGCCCGGACGACCCACTTCGTCGTGTTGAACTCGATCGGGGGGCCGCCAATCTCGATGCCGACGAGCCTGCGCGTCACGCCTCGCCTCCGAATGCGCTCGAGCGCCTTCCGCGACAGGAAATCCGCCTTGCTGTCCAAGTCGACGAGCCATCCCAGGCCGACCTCGAACGGGTTGTTCTCCAGCGTCATGTCCGCGCCGTAGTTTAGGATGCCCGCCTCGATCCGGCGGATGTCTGACGGCCCCGTCGGGCGGATGTTGTACGGCCGTCCGGCGTCCATCACCTTCTCCCAGAGCTCGTCACCTTTCGAGCCGTCGCAGAGATAGATCTCGTAGCCCAGCTCCCCGGTCCACCCCGTCCGCGTGACAACGACGGGGATCCCGTCGAGTTTCGTCTCCATGAAGAAGTAGTAGCCGAGGTCGAGGACCTTTGGGCCGAAGAGGGCTTTCATGACCTGCTTCGCTTTGGACCCCTGGATCTGCATCGGAGACACATCGGGCTCTCGAATTTCCACGTCCAGATCCGCGAACGCGGCGACACCCTTTGCGAATAGGAGCACATCGCTGTCCGCGAGGGCGAGCCAGAACCGGTTCTTCCCGAGGCGCACGAGGACGGGGTCGTTCACGATCCCGCCGTCCTGGTCGACGATCACGACGTACTTCCCCTGGCCGAGCTTGCATTTGGACAGGTCGCGCGGCGTGAGGAGCTGCGTGAGGGCGAACCCGTCGCGCCCGGATATCTCCACCTGCCGTTCGACGGAGACGTCCCACACCGCGACGTGCTCGAGGAGATGCCAGTACTCCTTCACGGGGTCGTCGTACGCGCTGGGCAGGAACATGTGATTGTACACGGTGTAGGCGCGGCACCCATGGCGACGCGTCGCATCGAAGTAGGGCGACCGCCGCAACCTCGCTCCCCGCTGGACCAAGTTCATGTCGAACGTGTCGGGCATCTCTCGCCTCCGCCCCATCGGCGGCACGGTATCGAGGCAGAGGTTTTAAGGCTGACCGAAATCGGGATTCAAGGTTCGGACGGGCACGGAGGGATTCGAACCCTCGTCCGAGGCTCCGAAGGCCTCTAGCCTAGTCCAAACTAGCCGACGTGCCCGGCGGTCGAACCGCCGCGCGCGATAAAAGGGTTCCCTCCGCACATCCGAGGACGCCGCGCTACTCGCCGATGTGCTTCCGGTATCCGGCGGGGTCCAGGAGCTTCGTGACCTCGGAAGGGTTCGCGATCTCCAGGAGGACGAGCCATCCTCCGCCGTAGGGATCCTTGTTCACGATCTCGGGGCGATCCTCGAGGGTCCGGTTCACCTCGAGGACCTTGCCGCCGAGCGGCGAGAGGATCTCGCTCACGGCCTTGAC
Organism: Euryarchaeota archaeon RBG_16_67_27; assembly: GCA_001800745.1. Classification (GTDB taxonomy): domain Archaea; phylum Thermoplasmatota; class Thermoplasmata; order RBG-16-68-12; family RBG-16-68-12; genus RBG-16-68-12. The sequence continues at coordinate 12,700 of MGVZ01000075.1, read as the reverse complement.
CGACTCGACGGTCCCGAGGACCGCGCCCTGGTCGACGACCTTCCCGGTCTCGGGCAGCTCCACGTACACGACATCCGTGAGCTCGGACTGCGCGTGGTCCGTGATGCCGACGCGGGCGCGGTCCCCCTCGACCTTCGCCCATTCGTGATCCTTCGAATAGCGAAGCCCGTCCGGGACGGCCGACACGGTCGCACCGGGGCGGCCGATGCCACCTGCCGCTTATGAGGGTTTCCGTCAGCGGCCCTTCCAGTTCGCGCCCCAGGCCTGATGGATGAAGATGTCCTCGCTCCGAATCTTGTGGATGTGCCGCGCGAGGATGAAGATGATCAGGAACGCGAAGCCTCCGGCGAAGAGGATCAAGTACGCCGGGTTCTGGGCAAGGGCGGAGAAGAAGCCCTCGATCGCGGACGATAGGTCAGCCACGACGTCTCGCCTTCGCAAAAACGTTCCCCGAGCTGCGGAAAAAGGTTTCTCCCTCAAGGCCGGATTCGATAATTAATGACTCGAGCTCGCGTTCTTGGAAGAGATGATAATATCGCGGGACCGCCGATCCGTCGGGCATCGGCCATGGAATCTCGACGTCGCCTCGGACCTCCGGCGGGTACGACACCCGTTGCCGGGCGATGGCCGCGAAACGGGGCTGGTCGATCGCCCAGGCGCTGAGAAACGCAGGCCCGTCGGGCCTTAGAATCCGCTCGATCTCCCGGAGCACCGCGACGCGGTCGTCCCGGGAAGGGAGATGGTGGAGGACCGCGGCGCACACGCAGGCATCAGCGGAGCGCGGACGCACGGGGACCGCCATGGCATCCGCCTCGATCCATTCGATGCGGGCGCCCCATCCGGACCGCGCGGCGGTCCTTCGGCCGATCTCTAGGAGTCGCCGAGAGAAATCGACAGAGAGGACCCGATGTCCTCGGTCGGCAAGCACAGCCGTGTGCCGGCCGTGGCCGCATCCCAGGTCGAGGACCCGACGGTTCGCCGGGAGGGCATCGATGAATTCGGCGACCTCGGGCCAAGGCACGTGGCGCGCGGCGGCGTAGGAGTCCGCGATCGTCTCGTACGTCGCGCGGACCGAGGTGCGAGAGGGCGGGACCACGTCGGCGGAACGCGGGTGACGGCGGATAAAGGCGCGGTCATGCCTCGAGGCCCACGCGTGCAAGCTCGGACACGACGCGGCCGCGGATCTCCGCGAGGGAAGGGAGAGGCTCCACGGGCTTGCCGGCTCTCAGGTACTGGACGTGTGCGGGCTTCATGCGTCCGTCGCACTGCGGGCACGTCGACGCGCCGACCTCGAACGTCCCGTCCTTCGGACAGCGGAGGAGTTCCTTTCGCCCGCCGAACTTCCCGCGCTTCGCCACGGGCTTCCCCCGGAGCTCGACGATGTCGAGGGCGAAGTCGATCGTCGGCGCGTTACTCAGGGACGTGCCGATTCCGAATCCGTCGACGCCCGCATCGAGGAGCGCCGGGATCGATTTCTCGTCGATCGCGCCCGACACGTAGATCTTCGCGTCCTTGTGTCCTCGCAGGTCGAGCTCCCAGCGGACCTCGCGGACGATCGCAGGGAAGTTGCCGCGTCGCGACGACGGCGTGTCGAGGCGCACCCCGGCGAGATCCGGGATCGCCTCCGTGGCCAGGATCGCCTCCGTCTTCTCGTCGTAGTACGTGTCGACGAGGGCGATCCGGGGGATCCGCGCGTCGAGGTGCCTGTGGATCGCGGCGAACGCCTCCCGCGGCCCGCCCATGACGATTGTCAGGGCATGGGGCATCGTGCCGACCGCGGGGACTCCGAGGATCTCGGAACCGAGGGGCGTCGTGATCGCATCGAGCCCACCGATGTACACGGAACGCTCGATGAGAGGCGCGATCCCCGGGTGCATCCGGCGCACGCCGAAGGAGAGGATCTCCTTGCCGTTCGCGAGCTTCCGGATCCGCGCCGCCTTCGTTGCGATCCCGCTCGCCTGGCAGATCAAACCGAGGAGCGGCGTCTCGTACAAGGCCCACTGCCCGTACGGGCCTTCGATCACGAGGAGGGGGAGCGGAATCCCGCGAGGAGTCTTCGGCGGGAAGACGGTCCCCTCCGGGATCGACCACACGTTCACGGGCTTCCCCTCGAGAAGATGGACGACCTCCTCGAGCCCGCAGAGGACGCCCCACGGCCATCCGTTCGGCAGACCGCCGGTCGTGACCTCCGCGACGACGGGCTCCCGGTCCTTCCGGGCCTTCCGGAGGACGTCGAGAGTGCGGAGGAAGTACACGTCCGTCGTCTTGCCTGCGCGAATCTCCTCCGGCGAGGCGAGGTAGAAATCCCGATCCTTCGGAGCCGCGGGCATCCGTTCGAAGCGGCTACCGCCGTCCCGTATTAGAGCTTTTGGCCCGCGGCGAGGCGCGTCCCGAATTCCGCGAGAATCTCCGCGGCCCGGACTGTTTCCTGGAGGGAGACGCGTTCGTCGGGCACGTGGATCCTCTCCGTTTCGCCGGGTCCGAAGACGACGCAGCGCGGGTTGTGCTGCGCGTAGTATGCCATCTCCGTGGCGTACGTGACCCCGACGACCTCAGTGCCGGCGAGATCTCGGAGGAGCCGGACGTGTCCCGCGTCCTCGGGCACGCCGGCCGCAGGGACCTCATGGAACCGCTCGAGTCGGACCTCCTCGCCGGAGGCGGCGAGCGCCCGCCGCAGCAGAGCCTCGACGTCGGCCCGAGATGTGCCCGGAGGGTTGCGACAGTCCAGGTCCACGCTGCACTCGTCCGCGACGAGGTTTGGCTTTGACCCGCCCCGGATCGCGCCCAGGCTCACGGTGATCTCGTGCAGGGGGTCCCGGGGACGGCCGAGCGGCTCCAAGTGGGCCAGGACGCGTCCCATGCGATACACCGCGTTGTCGCCGAGGTGGGGCATGCTCCCGTGCGCGCTCCGGCCCCGCACGGTTGCGTGGTACCAGAGGACCCCTTTCTCCCGGGCGACGACCCGGAGCGCGGTGGGCTCGGCGACGACGACGGCCGCGGCATCCCGAACGACGTCCTCGGAAGCGAGCTTCACCGCGCCGTGCATCGTCGTCTCCTCGTCCGTCGTGAAGACAAGGGACACGGGCACCCCCCGGTCGACGAGCATCCGTGCGGCCGCGAGGCCCGCGACGCAGCCCGCCTTCATGTCCGCGGTCCCGCGGCCGTAGAGGAAGTCGCCGTCCCAGGACCCCTGATTCCGTGTCCAGCCCGACGCGAGGGGCACGGTGTCGAGGTGCCCGTTGAAGAGGACGCCGCCCCGTCCCGAGGAGGCGACGACCGCCCCCACGTCCTCGCGGACCTGGGGCCGGAGGCCGAGCTCCTCGACCGCACGGACCGCAGCCCGGAGGACTCCGCCCATGCCCGCCTCCGGCGTCGACGGGATGCCGACGAACTCGGAGAGCCGGTCTCGGACGTACGCGGTCACGTCCATGGAAGCCTCCGGTCGAGCTCGTTGTGGACGAGGGCGACCGCGTGGTCCGTGTGGAGCGCGAGAGGGCCAAGGCCGACGACGAGGGCGCCGCGGGCGAGCACCGCGCGTTCCTCATCCGCGGTGAGATCCTGGTTGTCCGAGAGCACGAACGTCGAGTCGACGGGAAGGTCCACGCCGCGGATATCCTTGCCGCTCTCCTTCAGGTACACGTACGCGGGACCGAGCCGGTCGAGTGCCTCCTCGAGCGACGCCTTCGACGCGAGGATGCCGGGGGAGGTCTCCCGCTCGACGCGGGACCCGTGGCCGAGCGCCCGGCGGAGGAGGGCCGCGTTGCTCCGGATGTCCGGCTGGTACGAGCGCAGGGCGTGGCCTAGCCAGCGGACGAGCCGCGGTGGGTCCGGGGGGCCGAGGAGGACCATCGCAATCTCGACATCGCGGCGGAGACCGTGCGCGAGGTGCAGGGCGGCGTTCGCCGCATTGAGCAGGATGTCCATGCGCCCGGCACCGCCCGGGAGATCGTCAAGGGGGAACGTCGGGGAGGTCGACGCACGGTGGCCGATGACGAGGAAGCGGCGCACGGGCCGAGCAAGGTCGGGGGAGCCTTAAGGTTTCACGCGGTCCGCGGGACTGGGTAGCCCATCGCGGCCATCCGGCCTAGGACCTCGTGGAGCTTGTCGACGCAGTACTGGTCGTCCGTGATCTTCTCGAAGACCCCCGCGCTCAGGAACATGATTTCGGAGCGGTCGAACAGCTCCATGTACGGGACGAACACGACACGGAGCACCGCCTGGTCGCCCCAGAGATAGATCTGTGCCTCCGCGCCGACGCGCTTGCCAGCCCGCATCAGGGATCCGAAGGGGACGACCTTGCTCACGACGTACGCCTTCGCCTTGCTCCCGAGGACGGCCTTGTGGACGAAGTACTGGCCCGTCCAGTCCCTCTTGCGGATCTCGAAACCGGCCTCGACGAGGGCCCGCTCGTATCCGCCAAGCAGGTCCTCCACGCTGCGCCCGGGGAAAGCGATCTGAGCGGTGGCACCGGATGTCATCCGGTGCCCGACATCTCGCGGGGGGCATCAAGGGACGCACTCGGGTATCGCGAGTGATACGCAGACCCGGATTCAGGGTGACCTACGACCCGCGTCGAAGCTTTCGATCGGCGGGCCGGAGGCAGCCGAGGCGAGGGCTGCGCGATGAAACGCGACGACGGGCAGGCGAGTGAGCTCGGACCGCCGAACCCAGCGCGCGCCGTTCGACGGGACGTCCGATGACGTCGGAACACAGCGGTAGATCGCTCCGGACCATTTGCGATGCGAGAACGTGTGCGCCACGTCACGGACCGGACCGCGCACGTCGACCGGGATTCCCGTCTGTGCGCGGACGAGCTTCGGGAGTTCGGTCGCGTGATCGCCGGCGTCCGGGAGTTCGCCCCCGGGGAGCGCCCAGAGTCCCGCGAGGAGTCCGGCCGCCGGACGGCGGACGAGCAGGACGCGGTCGTCCGCGGACATGAGGGCGAACGCAACCCGGACCGTGGGCGAAGGACGGCGCGGTCCATGGGTGGGGAGCAATCCCTGGATTCCTGCCCGACGGCCGCGACAGACATCGAGAAGGGGACACGATTCGCATCGAGGGACGCGGGGGACACATACGGTCGCGCCGAGCTCCATGAGCGCTTGGTTGAACGCTCCGGGCCGAGAGGCGGGGACGAGGCGCCGCGCGATCACATCGACTCTGGCTCGGCCGGGACCTTGCGAGACGTCCTCCCGAATCGTGTAGAGGCGGGCGAGCACGCGAGCCGCGTTCCCGTCGATCGCGGGAACCCGTTGCCCGAATGCGATGCTCGCGACGGCGCCGGCGGTGTAGGGACCGATCCCCGGGAGCGCCTCGAGGGCTTTCGCGCTCGTGGGGATCCGCCCCCCGCGTTCGTCGACGATCGCGCGCGCGGTCGCGTGGAGGTTCCGCGCACGTCCGTAGAATCCGAGGCCTTCCCAGACCTGGAGCACGTCGTCGAGCGACGCCGCGGCCAGCGCACGGATGTCCGGGAAGCGCTCGAGGAAGCGCTCGTAGTACGGCGTGCCCGTGGCGACGCGGGTCCGCTGGAGGAGGTACTCCGCGAGGAGGATCCGGTACGGGTCCCCCGTTCTTCGCCACGGGAAGTCTCGGCGATGGGCGTCGAACCATCGGAGGAGACGGGCCCGGACGGCGCGCGGGCCGGGGTTCTCCATGGGAGTCCCATCCCGTCCTGGATACTTAACCGCCCGTAGGTTTACGTCCCGTGTCGGGTTCCACGGGTGGATGCCCGGAACCCACGTCGTCGCGGTCGCGCTGCTCCGCGCCCGCGACCGCGTCCTCGTCGCCCGCCGACCCGCCTCGGCCCCACTCCCCGGCGAGTGGCAGTTCCCCGGCGGGCGGGTCGAGTTCGGGGAGCATCCCTGGGACGCGCTCCGCCGGGAGCTCCGTGAAGAGCTCGGGATCCGGACGACCCGCGGAAGGCTCTTCGGGGTGTCTCTTCGGGGTGTACTCCCGCGTGTACGACCTCGAGGGCGACTCCGTCCACTACGTCCTCATCGCGTACGAGGTGCCGATCGCGAGGGACCGGATCCGCGAGACGGGGTCGCGGACGTGGGCAACGGTCGCGGAGCTCCGCCGCATGCCCGTTCTCGCGGGTTCCCGCCCGATCGTCCGGGACCTCGGCTCACGACGGCGTCGTGGAGTCACTTGAAGATCTCGCCCGTCTCGCGGCTCCAGAACAGGAGGTCGAGCACGCCGACGGAGACGCCAATCGTCGCCGCGAACGCGCGCATCCGCGACTCGATCTCGACGTAGCGGTGCGACGTGAGACTCGTGGGCACTCGCGAGATCACGCGGTGGCGGACGAGGTTCCGCAAGATGTGCCTGTCGAGAATCGCGAGGTCCTCCCCCCGCCCGACGTTTCGAAGGAAATGGCTGGCCTCCTTGAGGCCGATGCCGTCGACTTCGACGGTGAGCCAGCGTCGGGCCTCCTCGGGCGAGCCGAACGCGCACACGGTGTCGCGGAGCTGGCCGCGGCCCTCCGGGAAGAACTGTGCCCTGGCGCGGACGAGGTACGCGGCCTTGTGGTTGTGGAAGCGGACCCGGCGACGGAGGTGTCGAGCAATCTCCGTACGACCGCCGGACCGCAGGAGGCCGCTCGCGTCAAGCCCGCGGACCGCGTCGTCCGCCCGGCGGGCCTTCGTCTGGACCGCGAGGATGCAGAAACACAGCTCGCGGAAGAAATCCTCATCGGAGCCCTCGCCCACGCGACGGAAGTCCTCCAGGCGAGCGCGGATCGCTGGGGCTTTCGTCGCGACCTCCGCGCGGAGGCCCCCGAGCCCCCGGTAGGCGGCAGGCGAGGGCGCTCTCCGATCACGGCGTGAACGTCCGGTAGTAGTCGCAGCCCGAGAGGTTCGCACGCGTGGCCTCCCCTTCGATGACCGTGTCGAAGCGGATCCTTTCCGGAGAAGGCTCGGAACCCACGCGGAACCGCCCGTTCCCGAGGGGCGCGAGAGGTTCCTCGCCGCCGTCCGGTCGAATGAACGAGAGCGTCCCCTTCCGGAGGACGACGCGGAAGTTCGAAAGCCAAGGATTGTGGGACCGGTAGTGGCCCGGGAACGCCGTCCACGCTTCAGGGACGGTGAAGGCGCGTGGCCCCTCGTAGCGGTCCGCGGGATGCCAGTCCGGACCATGGAAGGCTTCGACGACCGCACCTCCCTGACGTCCGAAACGCAGGAGGAACCGGTCGAACGAGGGGTGAGGCGCGTAGAACGTGTCCGGCCCACGAGGTTCGAGCGGGACCCGGCTCCCGTCCGTCTCGAGCACGAGACGCCCGCCCTCCGTGTGGATCGAGAGCCTCTTTGCGGTCGAGCCGTACACGCCGACGTACTGCTCGGGATTCGGTGTCTTGACGCGCGCCCCGAGCGGGACCTCGGCGGGCCAGGGGCGGCCGTCCGCCACGGCATGGAGCACGCGCATCGCGAGCTCCGCCACGGGGGCGACGTCCCTCGTGGAGTTCGACAGGAGGACCGCGCCGAGACCGGCGTCGAGGTCCGCGAGGATGCTCGTGTCGTACCCGACCATGCCTCCGGTGTGGCCCACGACCGTGTGCCCGTCGCGTTCGACGATGTTCAGCCCGTATCCGTACGCCGTGCCGTCCTCGAGTTCGAACGCACGATGCGTGAACCGATCGAACGCGCGCTCCGAGAGGATCCGTCCGCTCGGGCCCTCCCCACGGTTCATGACCATCCGGACGTATGCGGCCATGTCCGCGGCCGTGGACACGATGCTCCCGTCCGCGGTGGCCGTCTCGAACCACGTCGCGGGGATGAGCGGGTGGTCCGGATGCATCGGCCGATCGTCGTGGAGTTCCTGGTAGCCGACGGCGAGGTTCCGGTACCCGTCGTGAGTAACCACCGTGTCGGACGACGACATCTCAAGGGGGTCGAGGATCCGGCGCCGGACCGTCTCGGAGCAGGTCTGACCCGTGATCGCCTCGAGGACGAGGCCGAGAGTCTTGTACCCGACGTTCGAGTAGTGGAACCGTTCGCCGGGGGGGAACCCGGTCTCCATCTCGCGCAGGGACCACACCTCGCGGCGGGCCTCGAGGGTGGCCTCGGTCCCGAGGATGATCCCCGAGGTGTGAGTGAGGAGATGATGGACGGTGATCGGGGCGCGAGGCGATCGGACGTCGAACCACGGCAGGTAGTCTCGCACGAGGGCGTCGAGGTCGACGCGACCGGCTTCCCACTCCTGGAGAAGAGCGATCGCCGTGAACGATTTCGAAATCGAGCCGATCTCGAACCGATCCTCGGGAACGAGTCGACGGCGAGCCGCGAGGTCCGCGTACCCGAGGGCCGCGAGCCTGATCACGCGTGCCCGATCCGTGATCGCGAGGACGAGCCCCGGCACCTTCCGCGTCCGCACGTACCGCCGGGCGTGTCGCTCGATCCGGCGAAATGCATCCTCGAGTCGTTCCATCAATTCGCCTCAGCCCGACGTCAACCCGATGTCCAATCCCGGAGCATGCGGACGAGGAGCCGGACGCCATACCCGGACGCACCCGTCGGGAGGTACTCCTTCTTCGGGGAATCGGGCGCGGCCTCGATCCATGCCGGACCCGCGATGTCCAGGTGGGCCCATGGGACGCCCTCGGCGAACTTCTCGAGGAACTTCGCCGCGGTCACCGCCCCGGCGGACGGTCCCCCGACGTTCTTCACGTCCGCGGAGTCGCTCTTGATCTGCGCGTCGTACTCCGGCCAGAGGGGCATCTCCCAGACCCGCTCGGACACGGCCTCGGACGCGACCTGGAGCCGCTTCCGGAGAGCCGCGTCGTTCACGAACATCGCGGACGCCATCCGGCCCAGGGCGACCTTCGCCGCACCCGTCAGGGTGGCGAGGTCGACGATCGCCTGGGGCCCGAGGGTCTTCGCGTACCCGAGCGCGTCCGCGAGGACGAGCCGGCCTTCCGCGTCCGTGTTGATCACCTCGATCGTCTTCCCGCCGAACGCGCGGACGATGTCCCCGGGCTTCTGGGCGCTCCCGCTCGGCATGTTCTCCGCCAGGGGCGCGAGGGCGACCACGTTCAGGGGAAACTTGAGGCGCGCGGCCGCGAGCACCGCGGAGATCGCCGCGGCC
>MGVZ01000075.1:0-3523 GCA_001800745.1 Euryarchaeota archaeon RBG_16_67_27 | reverse complement strand
TGCCCACGAGCACGATCGGCTTCGTCTTGCCGCCTCCGGCATGTTCGACGGCAACGAACCGAGGCGGTTCCTCGCTCCCCTTCGCGACCCCAAGGAGGGCACCAAAGCCGCCCTTCTCGAGCTGCTCCTCATCGAGCACGGTGACCCTCGCGCCGGCCTCCTTCGCCGCGGTCCTCACGCGGTCGACGAACTGACGGGGGGTCTTGTCGTTGCTCGGCGCGTTCGTCAGGTCACGAGCGAAGTTCACGCTCGAGGCGATCACGGACCCCGCGTGGACCGCATCCCGGATCACGTTCGCGCGCGCCTTCTCGAGATTCACGATCGTCATAGCCTCGATTTTCTTCTTATCTGTCTCCGTCTTGTGTTCCGTGTACCGGTAGAGGCCGAGGACCGTCCCCTCCACGAGGGCTTCCGCAGCCTCACCAAGCTGGAGGTCCCCGACCCCGGCTCCGTGGACGATTGTCGCAAAGGTGCGCAGGCCCATCTCCCGCACGCGTTGCGCCGCTCGGGCGGAGACCTCGCGAACGCGATCGAGGGAGAACTCCTCACGCTTGCCAAGGCCGACGATCATCACCCGGTTCGCGGGGATCCGGTCGAAGGTCGGGAACACGGTCACCTCCTTGAAGGTCCCGGAGACGTCGCCCGTCGCGATCATCGCGGTGATCTGGTGGCCGAGGGCCGCGTCGACCGCCCCCGTCGCGCCGCCGGGGTGAGCGACACCCTCGAACAGGTTGACGACGATGACCTCGTCCTCCCACCTCGCGATGTCCCCCGTCTCGACGTTGACCTTCATGAGGCCACCCCCACGACCGGCTTGAGAAAATGAGGGCCGCCGGATAAGCTTGACCGTGACGCCGGCTGCGGGCGGGGATGAGAGGCACGCCAAGACTCTTAAAGGCGAAATCCCTCCCAAAGGGGAGCCGGCGCGGCGGGTCTCATCTGTGGGCGACGACGAAAGGCTCTCCTTGGTCAGCCGCCTCACGACTCTGTGGATCTTCCTCGCCATGACCCTCGGGATCGCGATCGGTGCGGCATCACCTGGGGTGTCGAGGTGGCTCGACGCCTTCTCGTGGTCGGGGGTCTCCGTCCCAATCGCGATCGGCCTGATCTGGATGATGTACCCGCCCCTCGCGCGGGTGCGCTACGAGGACCTCCCGAGGCTCGCCTCCAACCGGAGGATCATCGGCGTCTCCCTGTTTCAAAACTGGATCCTCGGACCGTTCCTCATGTTCACCCTCGCATGGATCTTCCTCCCCGACCTTCCGGAGTACCGAGTCGGGCTGATCATCGTCGGACTCGCACGATGCATCGCGATGGTCCTCGTGTGGAACGCGATGGCGAAAGGACATTCGGAGTATGCCGCGCTCCTCGTCGGCCTGAACAGCCTGTTCCAGATGTTCCTGTATTCGCTCCTCGCCTGGTTCTTCGTCACGCTCTTGTCGGGATGGGTCGGAGGCCTGACCGCCTCTGAAATCGTGCCCATCTCGATCGTGGACGTCGCGCAGACGGTCCTCATCTACCTGGGCATCCCGGTGGCCCTCGGTTTCCTCACGAGGGAGATCCTGGTCCGGAGAAAGGGGCGACGGTGGTACGAAGAGAAGTTCATCGAGCGCCTTGCGCCCACCGCGATCGTCGGCCTGCTCTTCACGGTCGTCGTCATGTTCTCCCTCAAGGGCGAGGAGATCGTTCGCCTCCCGTGGGACGTCGTCCGGATCGCGGTGCCCCTCGTCCTGTACTTCCTGATCATGTTCACGCTCTCCTTCGGCCTCTCGAAGCGCCTCGGGTTCAGCTACGAGGAGACGACCACCCTCGCGTTCACGGCGGCGAGCAACAATTTCGAGCTCGCGATCGCGACGACGATCGGCGTTTTCGGGATCGCTTCGGGCCAGGCCTTTGCCGCGGTGATCGGACCCCTCATCGAGGTTCCAATCCTCGTGAGCCTCGTGAACGTTGCGCTCCGTGCGAGGAAGCGGTTCCCCTCCGGAAGCGCCGATGCGGCGCCCGCGCCCGCCCGTTCCGACGCCGCGGGGAAGTGACACCGCGCTCTCGACGCAAGTTTTAATATCGCGGGAAGCTAGGGCCGCCTCATGTCCATCCTCCACGCGTTCTTCCGAGGCATCGATCGACTCGCCCCCGCGCGGACCGCACACGCCCACTGCGACATCCCGTGCGGGATCTACGACCCGCATCACGCCCAGCTCGCCGCGCACACGGTGATCCGCATGAACCTCCTCATCAACGAACTCAAGAAACCCGGGCCGAACGCGGCGGCGGAGGAACGGCAGGACTATGCGAACAAGCTCTCGCGGTACGTCGCGACGAAGGAGCAGCACGCGGAAATCGCGAAGCACGAAGTCCGGATCCTCTGGGCCGACTACTTCAAGCCCGAACATCTCCAGAAGTTCCCCGAGCTCCACGACCTCGTTTGGAAGACCCTCAAGGCAGGATCCAAGGCGCGCCAGGAGATCAGCCTGCAGGCGGCGGAGGACCTCCTGAAGGACGCGAACGACATCGCGACGATCTTCTGGAGGACGAAAGGGCTCGATGTCATCAAGGTCAAGGCGCCATACCCCACCGAGAGGGAGACGGTCTACCCGAAGCTCGGGTAACCGGTCTGCGCCGTCGCGACAATGTTGCCCTTTGGCCGCTTCCGCGTCGCCGATGGAAGCATGGAGCCGACCCTGCGCGCGGGTGACCACGTCCTCGTGTATCGATGGGCATATCGCCGCACGCGGCCGCGGTCCGGGGACGTCGTCGTGTTGCGCGATCCCGAGGATGCGGATCGGTATCTCGTGAAGCGCGTCGCGGAGACGAAACCGCCCGATCGAGTCGTGGTCCTCGGGGACAACCGTGCCGCGAGCCGGGACAGTCGGCACTTCGGCCTCGTGGGCGTCGGCTCCATCGTGGGCAAGGTCGTCGTCCGTGCGCGAGGCTGACCGCGTACGTCAGTCCCACTTCTCGAATCGCACGATGGCGAACCCGAGGTTGCGGCAGAGCGTGCTCACCTGCTCGGCCATGTCGTGAAGCCCGCAGATGTACACCTGCTTGTTCGCGTGGTCCCGGACCTCTTCCTGGATGACCTTCTGCACGTACCCGACGCGCCCCTTCCAGTTCGGCGTCTCGGGTCGCGAGACCGTCGGGAGGAAGCGAAAGTTCGGGTGCTCCCGCTCCCACGCCTCGAACAGATCCCGGTAGATGAGGTCGTGGACGTACCGGACGCCGTGGACGACGGTGAACGTGTGCCCGTCGTCGAGACCTCCCGACCACACGTGACCGAGCATCGACACGAAGGGGGCGACCCCCGTGCCCGTCGCGACGAAGACGGTGTCGCGCGCGATCGGCTCCGGCATCACGAAGCGGCCGAGGGGACCGATCGACCCGAGCTTCGTCCCCGGGGCGACGTGGTGCAGATAGTTCGACATGAAGCCGCCCTCGACGACCTTGATGCAGAGCTCCATGTAGTCCTTGTTCTCGGGCCAAGATGCGATCGAGTACGGCCGGGAGATCCGCTTGCCCTCCTTCT
>MGVZ01000074.1 GCA_001800745.1 Euryarchaeota archaeon RBG_16_67_27 | reverse complement strand
GCGTGCCGATCTGTGCGGACCACGCGCTGTACGCACCCGTGTGCGCACGGAACGTCGACACCTCCCAGTAGTCAAGACCCCCGGCGGGATTCGTGTCGTTGATCGCCCACGAGGGGACGATCGATCCGTCCTCGAAGGTCTCCTCGAAGACGACGGCGGTGCCTGCGCGGGCGCGGGGCGCGACGACGAGCAGAAGGGACGAGGCCAGGACCACGCTGACGACCGCCAACGCGAGGGTGCGGTTGGACCGGGAAACGATGAACATGGGAGACCCGCCTACGGGCCGAGCCGGACGGTCGGGTAAATCCTTTGCCGGCCCAGAATCATCCCTGATACGGAGGGGACGCCCCGGCATGCGCGGGGCCTTCCGCACGGGCGCCGCCCGCGGCCCGGCGGAGCGCGTGCGCGACGTAGCCCGCGAAGCCCCCGGTCACCAGGAGCCAGGGAAGGGTGAACCCGATCCCGTTCAGGTAGTGCGCGAGCCCGGGAGCCGGGTCGAGGTAGGAGACCGACAAGGCGAGGAGGACGAGGACGAAGAGCGCGCCGACGAACGCGACGCCCGTGGCAGCCGCGCGCCCCCCCTCGGCCAGGGTCCGGGGCAGGAACCGGTGCGCGAGGTCCGCGCTGAGGCCGGCGAACGGACCGGCGAGGCCCCAGACGACCGCCGCCCAGGGCGCGATCAGGGCGGGCGTGACGACATAGTCCATCCAGTACTCCATGAACGTCCCGACGGTCGCGTAGAAGACGAACATGGCGATCCCCATGCCGAACCGCCCGGTGCGCAAGACGCCATGCACGACGACGACGGTGATGAAGAACCCGAACACGTAGACCCAGCACACGCCGCGCGTCACGACGAGTTCGAACGCGTTCGCGACGGACAAGACGCCGAACAGGAGGGAGCCGTACGCGAGCACGGCCCGGAGGGTCAGCGGCCTGCGCGGCTCGGCATTGTGCAACGCGGCGCGGCGAGGCGCGTCCCCGCGAAGACAGTTCCGTATGTATTTTATCGGACCCTTATCCGGGCCGAATCTAGGGCGGACGCGGCTCTCCTCCGTCCAGCGGCGTGCGCCGCGCGCGTTTCAGCACTCATAGGGGTCGTCACGCCTTTCGGTCGGCTGACCCTCTTGTCATCACGAACGCGGAACCTCCATCGTGGCCCTCCTAGAAAGACATTCCTCGCACCAGGCTTGCACACTCTCGCCGCGGGAAATCGCACGGTAAGGTTCTTAATGGGTGAACCGCGTCCGGCGGCCGATGGAGCTCCCCCCCGGGCGAGTGGAGCGGATCTCCGACGGCGGCCCGGACGCCCTGCGGGCGATCCTCGCGGACCTTCGGTCGATGAAGTTCAACGGCATCCTGAAGACGTCCGTGTTCCGAGGTGATACCCCGTCCCAGGGCATCCTCGTCTTCCGCGAAGGGGACGGCGTCCTCGCCGAGCACCGTGGGGCGACGGACGTCCTCGGCCCCGAGGCGGTCCCCGAGGTCCTGCGGGACGCGTCGAGCGACCGCGCGCAGATCGAGGTCCGGACGTACGACTACGGGCACTCGTCGATCAGCATCGACCAGCTCGAGAAGAGCTACCCCGACGCCTCCGTCGAGGGGCTCGGCGACGTGGACTCGTCCCTCGACGAGGTCGTCCGCCAAGACATGCGGGCCCGGGACACGTACCTGAAGGACCTCGAGGCGCGCCGCTCGGAGGAGCGGAAGCTCATCGAGAAGGAGGAGGAGCTGTACAAGCGGAAATGGGAGCTCGAGCAGGAGTTCCAGCGGAGCGCGATGCGGCAGCGGGAGCTCGAGGGGCTGCGCACGGAGCTCCAGAGCGTGAAGGAGGCGAGCGGCATGCTCCTCCGACACCTCGAGGCGACCCGGACCGCGGGGGACGTCGAGCTCGAGTCCCAGAAGAAGATCGCGGCGATCGAGGCGGAGCGGATTCGGGCGGATCTCGAAGCCCAGCGCGCCGCCGGATCCGCACGGACGAAGGAGCTCGACGACCGGGGGCGCGAGCTCGCGGGGAAGGAGGCGCTCCTGCGGGACCGGGAAGCGGCCCTCGACGGCCGGGACACGTCCTCCGACCGCGAACGGAAGCAGCTCACGGACCTGTACTCGAACCTCCAGGCGGAGATGGAGAAGATCGCGAACGCGCGGAAGGCGTTCGACGGGCGGATCGCGGAGGCGGAGAAGCGCGAGCGGGAGCTCGCCCTCCGGGAACAGTCGAGCGGCCAGTGGGCCGATGAGCTCCGCGCGCACGACGCGTCGATTTCCGAGCGCGAGACGGCCATGGCGGAGAGGGAGACGGCCGGCGAGCGGCGGACGAAGGACCTCGACGGGCGTGAGGCAACGCTCGAGGCCCGGTCTCTGGAGATCGAGCGGCGCGCGACCGAACTCGAGGCCGCGGACGAGGGTCTCGACGTCCGCCGAGAGGAGCTCGCACGGGCGACGAAACGGATGGAGAAGCTCGCGAAGGGTCTCGTCTCGCGAGACCGCAAGGTCGCCGCAGAGGAGCGGGAGGCGAGCGAACGTCAGGTTCAACTCCGGCAGGCACAGCGGGAGGCGGCCTCGAAGGCGAAGGAGCTCGAGCGGCGCACCCGCAAGGCCGGGGAGATCGAGGAGGAGCTGTCGTCCCTCCGGACGCGGCTCAAGGGCCAGGCCCTGAAGCTCCTCCGCGCGGAGCGGGTCAGCCAGGAACGGCTCCGGGACCTCGAGGCCGCGGAGCGGGAGATTGTCAAGCGGGAGGCGTCCGTCGTCCGGCGCGAGGCCGCGCTCGGGAAGCGGGAGAAGGCGGCGGAGGCTCTCGCCTCCAAGCTCGGGGCACGCTCGGATTCCATCGACGTGGCCGAGGAGGACCACGCCGCACGGGCGGGCGCGACGGAGGAGAAACACGCGTCCCGCGAGAAGGTTCTCGATGCCCGGGGACGCGCGATCGCGGCCCGGGAGAAGGCACTGCAGAACGAGGTCGCGGCGATGGAGTCCCTGAAGGCGACCCTCGAGGAGCAGGAGACGGCGTTCCTGGAAGACCTGAGGGACGTCGAAGTCCGGAAGGCGGAGATCGAGAAGGGCGAGGCGTCGCTCGCCGCGGCGAAGGAGAAGCTCGCGAGGGGCGAGGCGACGTTCGCGGCGGCCCAGGCGAAGGCGAAGGATCACGTTCAACGGCGCGAGGCCGCGCTCGAGGAGCGCGAGGCGGAGGTCGAGCAGGAGGCAGACGCGGTCGCGGAGCGCCAGCGTGCGCTCTCCCGGCGGTCCGACGAGCTCGCGAACCGGGAGGTCGACCTCGCGGAGCGGGAGACGCGCCTCGAGGAGGCCGGCAAGCGGCAGGCGGAGGCCGCCGCGTCCCGGCGCACCGCGCTCGAGGACCGCGCGCGCAAGGTCGCCGCGCACCGCGAGCGATCCGAGGCGGACCGGCGAGCCCTCGCGGAGGCGAAGGACGAGCTCCGGGCACGCGAGGTGAAGGTGCGGGAGCGCGAGGCGCGCGTCCAGAAGCTCGAGGCGGAGATCGACCGGAAGCGCGAGGAGCTCGGCCGGATCAAGGAAGGCCTCCGGCGGATCCGCTGACGGGGAGCCACGAGCCATGGGAGACATCGTCACCCTCACGACGGACTTCGGCCCCGGGGACTACGTCGGGGCGATGAAGGGCACGATCCTCTCCATCGACCCCGGCGCGACGATCGTCGACATCGACCACAACGTGCGTGCGCACGACGTCGCCCACGGGGCGTACGTCCTGTACGCCGCGGTCCCCCACTTCCCGTTCGCCGTGCACGTCGGCGTCGTGGACCCGGGCGTCGGCACCGCGCGACGGGGGATCGTCATCGTCGCCGAGGGCGCGCTCCTCGTCGGACCCGACAACGGGCTGTTGGTCCCCGCGGCGAAGCGCCTCGGGCTCAAGGAGGTCCGGGAGATCACGAACCGGGAGCTCGGGCGCGGGACGGTCTCGAACACGTTCCACGGGCGGGACCTCTTCGGGCCCGTCGCCGCCCATCTCCTCACAGGCACGAAGGTCCGGGACGTCGGGCGCGCGGTCAAGGACTTCGTCGACCTCGACTTCGGTACGCCGCGCGCGCGGAAGAAGGGGATCGAGGGCCGCGTGATCACGCATGACCGGTTCGGGAACCTGATCACGAACATCCCGCGGTCGCAGGCGGAGCGGCGGTGGTCCTTCGGCGACCGCCTCGCGATCGCGGTGACCGGCTACGAAATGACCGTTCCGTTCGTCCGCACGTACGGGGAGGTCGAGCCCGGCGAGCTCCTCGCGACGATCTCCTCGAGCGGCTTCGTCGAGATCGCGAAGCGGGAGGCGAGCGCTGCGGGCCAGCTCGGGGCCGGTCCGGGCGCGACGGTCCTGCTCGAGGACGCGTAGGCCAAAGCCTTAATCTAGGAACGTGGCCTTGGCTGCGAGCAGGAATGGACGCGCGGAGCATCCTTCTCATCATCTTCGACGGACTCGGCGACCGGCCGATCGCGGAGCTCGGTCACAAGACGCCCCTCGAAGTCGCGCCGAAGCCCGCCCTCGACTGGTTCGCGGCGAACGGGGTGAACGGCCTCCTCGACCCGATCGCGCCCGGGGTCCGCCCGGGGAGCGACACGAGCCATCTCGCCCTCTTCGGATACGATCCGCTCAAGGTGTACACGGGTCGCGGCCCGTTCGAGGCCGCGGGCGTGGGGATCGAGGTCGGCCCCGGGGACGTCGCGTTCCGTTGCAACTTCGTGACCGTGGACGGCGATCTGAACGTCGTCGACCGCCGCGCGGGCCGGATCCGCGAGGGAACGGAGGAGCTCGCGAAGGCGCTCGACGGGATGAAACTCGGCCGCGTGAAGGTCCTCTTCCGCGCGGGCACCGAACACCGCGCGGCCCTCGTGTTCCGCGGGAAGGGCCTGTCGCCGCAGGTGAGCGACACGGACCCCCACGAGCACGCGGTGAAGGCTCTCGACTCGAAACCGCTCGTGCCGAAGGCGAAGGCGACCGCGAAGGCGCTGAACGCGTTCACGAAGGAGGCGCACAAGCGACTGAAGGACCACCCCGTGAACGCGGAACGGACCGCCCGCGGCGAGATGCCCGCGAACCTCGTCCTCGCGCGCGGCGCGGGGATCTTCCCGGACATCGAACCCGTGACGAAGCGGTACGGCCTCAAGGCAGCGGGGATCGCGGGCGTCGCCCTGATCAAGGGGATGTACCGTGCGGTCGGCATCGAGGTCCTCGAGGTGCCCGGCGCCACCGGCGGGCTCGACACGAACATGGTCGCGAAGGCGGACGCGGCTCTCGCCGCCCTGCGCACGCACGACCTCGTCGTCGTGAACGTCAAGGCGGCCGACCTGTGCGGCCACGACGGCAATGCGTCCGGGAAGATCACGGTCGTCGAGCGGATCGACCAGATGATGGCCGCGATCAAGGCGAATCTCCCGCAGGAGGCCGTCGTGGCGCTCACCTCGGATCACTCCACGCCCGTCGCGATCAAGGACCACTCCGGCGACCCTGTGCCCGTGACGATCTTCGGCGAGGGCGTGCGCGTGGACGACGTCATGGCGTACGACGAGCGGAGCGCGGCGAAGGGTGGTCTCGGCCGGATCCGCGGGCAGGACCTCATGCCCATTCTCCTGAGCCTCGCGAACCGCGGGGAGAAGTACGGCGCCTGATCCCTTCGTGCGCGATGAAAGCCTATATAGGTTGAGGGGTTTCGCGGCCCGGGTTTGCACCCAGGGTGAGCTTTTGGTCGACCTGAGCCCGGTGATTCCGATCGCGGTCGCCGCGGGCTTGGGCGTCGCGGGTCTTCTCGCGCGGGACGTCCTGCGCCGGGACACGGGCACGGACCGGATGCGCGAAATCGCGTCCGCGATCCAGGACGGGGCGCGGGCGTTCCTCCGTCGGCAGTACAGGACGATCGCTCTGATCGCGGTCATCCTTGCCGTTGTGTTCGCGACCGCGGTCGGCGCGTCGAGGGGCGTCGTCACGGGCCTCAAGACTGCGGGGGCGTTCGGCCTCGGCGCCCTGTTCTCCGCCCTGTCCGGGTACATCGGGATGCAGATCGCGATCCGCTCGAACGTCCGATCTGCCGCGGGCTCGCTGAGGTCCTTCAACGACGCCCTGACGATCGCCTTGCGCGGCGGCGCGGTGTCCGGCCTCGCGATCGTCGGCCTGTCCCTCGCGGGCGTGTCGATCCTCTATTACGGCTACGGGTACGGGACCGCGACGACGTACCAGGCGCAGAACGAGCTCGTCCTGTCCCTTGTGGGCTTCGGGTTCGGCGCGAGCCTCGTCGCGCTGTTCGCACAGCTCGGCGGCGGAATCTACACGAAGGCCGCGGACGTCGGGGCGGACCTCGTCGGAAAGGTCGAGGCCGGGATCCCCGAGGACGACCCGCGCAATCCGGCGGTCATCGCGGACCTCGTCGGGGACAACGTCGGGGATTGCGCGGGGCGGGGCGCGGACCTGTTCGAGTCCACCGCGGCGGAGAACATCGGGGCCATGGTCCTCGGCGTCGTCCTGTTCGACTACTTCGGGATCGCGGGCGTCATCTTCCCGCTCGTCGCGCGGTCGTTCGGGGTGTTCGCGAGCGTCGTCGGAGTGTACGTCGTGCGGGCGCGGGAGGACGAGGCGCCGATGACCGCGCTCAACCGCGGGTACCTCGTGACGACGGTCCTCGCCGCGATCCTGTTCGGGTTCGCCGCCTGGGGCATGCTCCAGCCCGCCGCGGGCCTCGGCGCGAGCGACCTCACCTGGCTCTTCTACTGGCTCTGCGGGATCGCGGGCATGATCACCGCGTTCGCGTTCGTGTGGATCACCCAGTACTACACGGAGGCGCGGCACCGGCCGGTGAAGGAGATCGCGAAGAGCTCGGAGACGGGCCCCGCGACGAACATCATCTCCGGGTTCTCCGTCGGCCTCGAGGCCACGTGGCTGCCCGTCCTCGTCGTGTGCGCCGCCCTGCTCATCGCGTACTGGCTCGGGAGCCTCACGAACATCACGGGCGGCGGGCTGTACGGCACCGCGGTCGCGACGATGGGCATGCTGGCGACGGCCGCGTACATTCTCGCGATGGACACGTTCGGTCCGATCGTCGACAACGGCGCAGGGATCATCGAGATGTCCGGGATGTCGGACGAGGCGCGCCGGAACATGGACAAGCTCGACGCCGCGGGGAACACGACGAAGGCCCTGACGAAGGGCTACGCGGTCGGGAGCGCCGGCCTCGCCGCGTTCCTCCTGTTCAACGCGTACCTCGAGCAGGCGCAGATCGCCTCCGTGGACATGGCGAAACCGGAGGTCTTCGTCGGCGGGTTCATCGGCGCGGCCCTCGTGTTCCTGTTCAGCGCGTTCGCGATCCGCGCGGTCGGGCGGGCCGCGTGGTCGATCATCAAGGACGTCCGGGACCAGTTCAAGGAGAAGCCCGGGATCATGGCGGGCACGGAGAAGCCCGACTATGGCCGGACCGTGGACATCTGCACACGGAGCGCGCTCAAGGAGATGATCGTGCCGGGGATTCTCGCGGTCGCGACCCCCGTCGCGGTCGGGCTGATCTTCCGCGTCGCCGTCGTGACTCCGGGACTCCGGGCCGCGGAGCCGCTTGGCGGCACCCTGATGGTCGGCACGATCGCGGGCGTGATCATGGCCCTCGTCCTGAACACGGGCGGCGGGGCGTGGGACAACGCGAAGAAGTACATCGAGGCGGGGAACCTCGGCGGGAAGGGGAGCCCGACTCACAAAGCGGCGGTCGTCGGCGACACCGTTGGGGATCCCTTCAAGGACACGGCGGGCCCGAGCCTCCACATCCTCGTGAAGCTCCTCTCGACGATCACGCTCGTCCTCGCGCCCCTGCTCGTGTGAGGGCGTTCCAGGGGATCGCGGTCGACAAGGGTCGGCGGCCCACCTGACATCGAGGACTCCGGCCCGCGGTCCGTCGGAGGCGCAAAGGCCTAAATAGAACGTACCGAATCGGTGCGGAGTCGGTTTTCATGTACATGCGGGTTCAGCGGGAGGACGTCGTCCGGATCCCGCCCGAGCGCCTCGGCGAGGACATCGACGCGGTCGCGCGGGAGCTCACGCGGACGACCCTCGAGGGCCGCATCGGCCCGGACAAGACCCTCACCCTCATCGCGAGCAACATCGAGCGCCTCGGCGAGGGGCGGATCGTCCACGGGGACGGAGCCGTGTACCAGAAGGTTCGCTACGATGCCGTCGTCTTCACCCCGACCCTCCAGGAGGTCATCGAGGGGTCCGTCGTCGAGGTCCTGAAGTTCGGCGCGTTCATCCGCTTCGGGCCGCTCGACGGGCTCCTCCACATCTCCCAGGTCATGGACGACCGCGTCGACGTCGACGAGGACGGCGGTCGGCTGATCGGGAAGGACTCGAAGCGGGACCTCCGGACGGGGGACCGGGTCCGCACGCGGATCGTCGCCGTGTCCCTGAACGAGCGCGCGCCTCGGGAGTCGAAGATCGGACTCACGATGCGCCAGCCCTCCCTCGGGAAGGTCGACTGGCTCGAGGAGGACCGCGCCCGCTCGGAGGGCAAGGGACGCCGGAAGAGGGGCTGATCTCATGGTCGTGAGGATCCCGAGAGCGTGCAAGAACTGCGCGTACATCACGGATGAGGACAAGTGCCCCCTGTGCGGGAACGAACCTCGAAGGACTGGCAGGGCTACGTGATCATCGTGGACCACCCGCGGTCCGAGATCGCGAAGAAGATGGGCATCCATGCCAACGGAAAGTTCGCCCTCCGCGTTCGATGAGTTCGCCTCCGCGCCCCTGAAACTGCCGGACGAGCTCCGCGAGTTCCTCCGATGGCCGCTCGGCCCTCTCGTGCACGGCCCCGACGTGCTGCCGGCGGTCGGCCGCGCCTCGCCCGTCGTGAGCGTCGGGGACTTCTGCACTCTCGACCTCGTCGCACGCGGACGCTCGCCGGACATCTGCCTCGTCGACTTCAAGACCCAGCGCCAGGAGGACCCGGAGCTCCGCGACGCGCTCTCGAGGGTCGGATCCCGCGTGTACCGGATCACGAACCCGCCCGCGACGATCGTCCCGGAGGCGTGGGTCGTCCTGTCCGAAGCCTTTAAATCGGAGGAGCGGGTACGCGTCGAAGTCCGGGGAGAAGAGGACCTCCTCGCCCTCGTCTGCATCGCCCTCGCGCCCGAGACGGCCGCGGTCCTGTACGGCCTGCCGGGCCAGGGCGTCGTCGTCGTGACGGCGGACCGGGCCGCGAAGACGCGGGTCCTCGACATCCTCCGGCGCATGGAACGGTAGTCCCGATGGAAATCCAGATCCTCACGAAGAAGGACAATCCCCTCCTCAAGCGGGTCGAGGTCACGTTCAAAGCCGTCCACAAGGCGGAAGGCACCCCCGCGCGGGACGCAATGCGCTCCGAGCTCGCGAAGCAGCTCAAAGCCACGAAGGACGTCGTCGTGATCGACCGCGTCGAGTCGTCGTTCGGCCGCTACGAGAGCGTCGGTTACGCGAAGGTGTACCCGTCGAAGGAGGTCGCGGTGTCTATCGAGCGTCATCACATCCTCGTCCGCAACAGACTCGCCGCCGCGGAGGTCAAGGAGGCGAAGGCGGCCGAGGCCCCGCCGAAGCCGGAGGCGAAGCCCGCACCGAAGAAGGAGGAGGGTCCGAAGCCCGAGGCCAAGCCGGCGAAACCCGAGCACAAGCCGGAGGCGAAGGCCGAACACAAGGCGGAGCGCAAGCCCGAGCACAAGGAGCCGAAGCCCGAGGCCAAGCCGGAGAAGCCTCACGCGAAGGAAGAGAAGAAGGCCGAGCACAAGCCCGAGGCGAAGAAGGCGGAGCCCAAGAAGAAGGAGGGGAAGTGATGGCGGAGAAGAAGGCCGAGAAGGGCTCTGCGGGCCTCAAGCGGACGTTCTACCGAATCGAGGGGGACCGGATCACCCGGACCCGAGCTACGTGCCCGAAGTGCGGGGCCGGGGTGTTCCTCGCGCAGCATGAGGGCCGTGTGTCCTGCGGCCGTTGCGGGTACACCGAGTTCGCAAAGAAGTAGGGTAGGACCTCCTCACCGGGGACGGATGGAACGAGGGTTCCAACGAGAGCCGCCAGCACCAAGACGGCCACGAGTCGAGCGATGCGCACGCGAGTCCTTCCGGGGACCGCAATGAGGGTCGTCGGGTAATTCCCCCAGGTGCAGGGAAAGCCTTATTCTGTGGTGTCCTTTGGGACGCTGAGGGCCTGTAGTCTAGCCTGGATAGGACAGAGGCCTCCGGAGCCTCTGACCTGGGTTCGAATCCCAGCAGGCCCGTGTTCCTCTCCTCACTTGAAGGTCCCGGAGGGTCGTGTCTGGCTGATCGATCGCGGCGTCTGCGCCGGTGGGGGAGGCCTTGGACGCAATCCCTCAGTCAGGGGCGCCGAACCGCCTTGTCCACGTAGCAGCGGGCGGGGTCGCCCCAGACGTACACCCGCTGATCCCGATGCGCTCCCGTGCCAGTGATGACGAACACACGCCCGACCTTCCGACCGACCACCGCGAGCTTCTCGCCCGCAACGCTGTCCCCAACCCTTCCAAGTTCAGCCAACGACCTTCCCCTCCTTCGCGAGGGAGCCCGCGACGCGGAACGCGAGGTCCAGGTCCATCCCCAAGGCTTCTG
>MGVZ01000073.1:7130-22033 GCA_001800745.1 Euryarchaeota archaeon RBG_16_67_27 | reverse complement strand
GAGGCTCGAAAGGCCCCGATCCTTGGCCGGACTAGACTACGGGAGCGCGGAGGGGCGGTTAGTCCCGGGGTCCATAAAGGCTTTGCGCGCCAGGGATCGATGGGCGGTCCTGGGAACCGACACAAGGTTCTTGCCGCGCGCGCGCGTCCGGTCGCCGATGGCGCTCCGCATCCGCGCGACCGCAGAAACCGCGTTCGTGGCTTCGGGGTTGGCCGTCATCCTTGTCTTCTGGGTTGCGGAGTTCCTCTCAGCGGCGGCGGAGGCTGCGGAGGGGCATGTCCATGGTGCGGCGGGGGACCTGGCGACCCGGCTCAACGTCGTCCTGTTCTCGATCGGGTTCGCGCTCCTCGGGGTCGTGTACGAGAGGCACACGGAGCTCCTCGCGAACGGGACGCTCACCCTCCGGTACGCCGCGGGATACCTGATCCTCATCGACGGCGTCCTCCATGCGTTCGCCTTCAACGACCACCTCACGCAGCCCGGGCCCGCGAGCATGTTCGCCGTCGTCGCGCCCCTCCAGATCGTCGTCGGGCTCGCCCTCCCCCGGATGCGGGCGGAGTGGGACGTCGCCTGGCTCGGCTTGACCGTCGTCCTGGTCGCCCTG
Organism: Euryarchaeota archaeon RBG_16_67_27; assembly: GCA_001800745.1. Taxonomy (GTDB): domain Archaea; phylum Thermoplasmatota; class Thermoplasmata; order RBG-16-68-12; family RBG-16-68-12; genus RBG-16-68-12. The sequence goes on along the minus strand of MGVZ01000073.1, from coordinate 21,429 downwards.
TACGTCGCGACGCGAACGACCGTCGTCTGGCCGCTCAATGCCGTCGAGGCAGTTGAGGGCCTCGGCATCCTCTCGAAAGCCGTGGAGGCCGTGACGTTCCTCGTCCTCGTCCAGCTGCTCCGCGCCTCGCGGACGAAGACGACGGCGGGTGTGCCGACTGCACCCGCGAAGTCCTGAGGCTCAAACCTCCCCGACCATCTCCCGCGCGAGGAGCTTGTACTCCTGCTCCTTCAGGGCCGCGGGGTTCGCGGAGATCAGGAGGTACGAGTCGTTCAGGAGGATCTTCTCGTTCACCTTCTGGAGGAACCGCTGGACGCTCGTGAACCCGTTCTGGGCGATCATGTACTCGATGCCCTCGAGGAGGACGGCGGCGCCGCCGCCCTCTGCGGCGAACTCCGCGATCGCGCTCGCGATGTCCACGAGGGCCGTGGGCTCGACGACTGCCATGCCCTTCCCCTTCTGTCCCGGCGTCTTCGACAACCAGACGAACCCGACCTCGCCGACGGGGTGGCGGGAGCGGATGTCGTCGGGGTGGATCCGCGTGATGCAGAGGCCGCGTGCGCCGGACTTCGTGAGCCCTGCGAAGAGCTCGAAGATCCGGTCCGCCCTCGGCTCCCGGACGATGTACGCACCGCGGTTCGAGATGTCCCCTCGCGGCGCAGGGACGGAGAGGGGGACGCCCTGCTCCTCCGCGAGACGCGCAGCCATCGCCTCGACCTCGCGGTACAGGACGGCCATCTTCGACTTCGCCATCACGCTGAGCTCCGTCGACGAGTACCCGCGAGACGTGAGGGAGCCGATCTCGCGCCACGCGGCCTTCAGGCCCTCCTCGTAGCCCTTGAGGAACGCCTTTCGCGGTTCGTCGTCGCCCATCCCTGGCCCGTCGCGGAGAACGCGACGCCGGGGTTTAAGCGTTCGTCCGCGCGCGGGCGCCGAGTGACGGACAGTTCTGAGGAAACCGCGGTGCGGGTGCGGTCACCCGATGTACCCGAGGTCCTCGCGCTTGTCAGGCATCTCGGGCGAGGCCTCGATGTCCCGGAGCTTCGAGGTGATCTGGTCGATCTGCTTCGCCTTGTTCTCGAGCTCGGAGAACGAGATCTTCACGCCGAGGACCGCCGTGAGGACCTCGAGGACCGCCTGCGCGCTCTTCGGGTCGACGAAGTACCCCGAGGTCTCGCCCATGAGGCACACCGCGCGCATGTCGTAGAGCCGACCGAGCCCCAGCAGGAGCCCGCTCGCGCCGACGATCCCCGCGCCCGGCTCGCCCCGAGAGAAGACGACGCCGTGCTTCTCCATCTCCTTCGCGAGCTCCGCGTCCGTTGCGGCGCCGAGGACCCTCGGCTTCGTCACCATGCGCCCCATCCCGTACCCCCCGAGCGTGTACATCCGGCGCACGCCGAGCTTCTTGATCTCCCGGAGCATGAAGTCGCTGAGCTCGTATTGGCCCTCTGGGGTGAGCCCCTGGTAGTCGCCCGTCAGGATGACGAGGTCCTTCCCCGGCCCCCGCTGGACGAAGTGCATCTCGTTGTTCACGAGCTTGACCTGGCCGTCGTCCTGGACGAGGACCTGGGGCGGGAAGTACTTCGAGAAGATCTCCGCGAACTTGACCCCCTTCAGCTCGTCCTTCAGATGCTCCGCGGCGAGCTTCCCGACGTTCCCGATCCCGGGGAGGCCCTCGACAAAGATCGGATCGTCGAGCTTCGGATGGTCGAGGTACCGGATTACGATGTTCTCCATGCAGTCTCACCTTCCCTCTTCAGGCGGCGACGGTACACCCCGTAGCGGTCCTCCGGCGAGTACCGAGGGGGCATCGGATTCCCCGTCGGGGTCCCGCAGGACGGACAGGCATCCTGGAGGGTGTACGTCCTACAAGCGCGGCAGCGCTTCAAGAGGCTTCGCATCCCGCCTCACTCCTTCCGGCGGAACGCGCCCTGGCCGCCCTTCGCCTCGAGGACCTTGAGCGCGCGGGCCGCCGCCTTCTGAATCTCGTCCTCCGCGGACTTGTAGTCGGGCGCCCGCACGACGATCCGGTATCGGGGTGCCCCGATGTACTGGACCTTGACCGTGATCCCCTCGGACTCCCGGGGGATCTTGAGCAGCGCCTCGCGGAGGTGGATCGCGCCGTCGGGGGCGGGGTCCGTCGCCTCGAGGTAGCCATCAATCGTCACATAGGGCGGGACGATGTTCTCCCGCGCGACCTCGACGACGGTATTGACCCAGGCGCCTTTGAAGCCCTCTTGGGAGAGGGCGGCCTCGTCCATCACGCACTCCTCGAACGCGCGGTACAGCGTCCCGAAGGAGTCGAGAAGGTCGTACCCGAACTCCTCCCAGCCCGCGTCGACGGTCTTCCCGAGGCGCTGCGCCACGATCCCGAGGAGGTTCTCCGCCTTCTGCTCGTTCTTCCATTCCTGGATCTTCTCCCGGCGCTGGTGCTCGTTCACCGCCTTCAGAGAGAGGTCGATCTGGCCCTTCCCGGTGTCCACCCGGAGGACCTTGCAGACGACCCTCTGCCCCTCCCGGACGTAGTCCCGGATGTACTTGATCCAGCCCGAGGAGACCTCGGCGATGTGGATGAAGCCCTCCTTCCCCTCGTACTCGTCGAGCTTGACGAACGCGCCGAAATTCTTGACGTTCGACACGGAGCAGACGACGAGCCCGCCCTCTTCCGGCCACTCGTACTCGCGCCCGCGGGACGTCATTACTCGAAAGCCCCCAGGATCTCGCCCCGGATCGCGGCCTTGCCGCCCGTGGGCTTCGCGAGGGTCGCGCCGCAGACCTGGCACAGGACGTCGCTCGCCGCCCGGTCGAACACGATCTGCTCGTTGCCGCAATCCTCGCACTTGACCCTGAGGAATTTGCTCGCGGGCTTCGGGATCACTTGTGCACCTCGACGAGCTCGAACTTCTTCGCCCGGATCCCCCGGCGCTGGTGCGCCTTCTTGCACGACTTGCACCGATAGCGGAGGTGGATCCGCTTCGTCGGCTTCTCGCGCCCCTCTGGCTTCGGCCGGGGGAAGCCTCCGTACCCTGCGGTGACCCGCCGGAACCGTCGCTGGCCGGCGCGAAGCTCGGAGCGGGGCCGGTTCTTCACCCGCTCGACCTCGAGCTCCACGTGCTTGTTGCAGTGGGGGCAATACCCTCGGATCACATGGGGTACTTTCATCGAATCGGCGCCCGGGCGGCGTTACACAGAGGAACTGCTATTAAAGGGTTGCGCGGCCTCCCGCGCAGGCGCGTCGCGCACACGAGTTTCTCCCGCCGAGACAGGAGCGAATCCCTCGAAGGACTCTAAGACCCTAAGAAATATATATGACCAAATTAATATTAGAACCGAAATTAACGTGAGGGCGACGCGGGGGACGCCGGAATGAGCCGGGAGACGCGGTTGAGCCGACGGGACGAGACCCTCGTCGAGCTGCTCGTCGAGACCGGCATGACGAAGAACCTCGCGCGGACGCTCGTGTTCCTCTCGAAGCGGGACGAGACGACCTCCGTCGAGATTGAGAAGGCGACGGGGCTGCGGCAGCCGGAGGTGAGCATCGCGATGCAGGACCTCCGCCGGCGGCGATGGGTCGAGAAGCGGGACATCAAGAAGGAGGGGAAGGGAAGGCCCGTCCACGCGTACCGGCTGAGCACATCCTGGTCGGACATCCTCGGGCAGCTCGACCGGGAGGAGCAGGCGAAGATCGACCGGATCGAGTCGAACCGGAAGCGCTTCAAGGCCTACGGCTAGGCCGCATCGTCTTCACGCCGTCCGCCGTGCCGACGAGGGCGAGGTCCGCCATCCCGAGGAACAGGCCGTGCTCGACGACCACGGGGATCGAGGAGATCGCCGCGGCGAGCTTCGCGGGAGAACGGATCCCGTTGAACCGGGTGTCGAGGAGGTAATTCCCGTTGTCCGTGCGGACGGGCTCGCCGTCCCGCTTCCGGAGTTCCGGACTGCCGCCGAGCGTCTCAAGCGGACGGATCGCGGTCCGCCAGCCGAAGGGATGGACCTCCACGGGGACCGGAGCCTGCGTGCCGAGCCGGCGGACGACCTTGGAGCCGTCGACGACGACGATGAACGTCTTCGCCGCGGCCGCGACGATCTTCTCGCGGAACAAGGCGCCGCCCATCCCCTTGATCAGGTTCAGCGCAGGGTCGACCTCGTCGGCTCCGTCGATCGCGAGGTCGAGCTCCGGGTGTTCCTCGAGGGACGTGAGGGGGATCCCAAGGAGTTTCGCGGCCTCCGCGGTCGCGAGGGACGTCGGGACGCCCCGAAGGTCCGCGCCCTCGCGGACGAGCCGGGCGACCCCCTCGAGGACGTGCCGCGCTGTCGAGCCGGTCCCGAGGCCGAGGACCATCCCCGGCCGGACGTACGAGAGGGAGACCTCCGCGGCCGCCCGTTTCATCTCTTCCTGCGTCAGCATGTTCCGTCCTCCGAGGGAGGTCCTCGACGAAGGCCACGACCTCTCGGACGACCTGCGCGTCGAGCCTCGGGCAGCGAGATTGTGCGGGAAACGGATAAAGCGTTCGCGTCCCCTTGGACCGCGAAACCTTTACGCCCGTTCCGTCGATGGTCGTGCGTGCGCCTCGCGGCCCTCTTCTCCGGCGGCAAGGATTCCACGTACGCGGTCCAGGTCGCCGAGGCGAGGGGATGGGAGGTGACCCACCTCCTCTCGATTCGACCCGCGGACCCGGATTCCATGCTCTTCCACGTGCCGAATCTCCACGTGACGCCGCTCCAGGCGGAGGCGATGGACCTCCCGCTCCTGGAAGAGAGGGCGGATGCCGGGGAGGAGGCGGAGCTCGAGGCACTCCGCCGGGCGTTCCGCCGCCCCCGGGTGGACGGGATCCTCGTTGGCGCGATCGCGTCGGACTACCAGCACAGCCGCGTGAACCGCGTTGCCCACGAGCTCGGGCTCCGCGTGTTCGCGCCGCTCTGGCGCCTCGACCCCGCGCATCTCGTCCGCGACTACCTCCGCGCGCGGCTCCGGATCGTATTCTCGAGCGTGTCCGCGGACGGCTTTGACGCATCGTGGCTCGGTCGCCTCTGGGACGAGGCGGCCGTGGAGGACCTCCTCCGCCTCGGGGCGACGCGCGGTGTCCACCCGTGCGGGGAAGGTGGGGAGTTCGAGACCCTCGTCCTGGACGCGCCGCGGTTCCGGAAGGCCATCGAGGTCACGCGGGCGCGGCCGGACTGGCGCGGAACGGCGGGCGTCTGGCGCGTCGAGGAGGCACGGCTTGTCGAAAAGCCTCAGCGACGCCCGTAGCCGGGGAGCGTCTCGAGGTCCGCGAAGAACTGGTCGCGGTCTTCCTTCTCCTCGATCTCCTCGCCCGCGGCCCGGGCCGCGGCGACGTGCTTCCGGAAGTCGGCCTTCCGCCCCGCGAGGGCGTCTGCGCGTGCGAGCGCCTCGTACGCGTACGCGAGGGCGAAGTCCGCGAGACCGTGGGCCTTGCAGAGCTCGAGGCAACGCCGCGCGTGGTACGCCGCGGGCTCCTCGCGGCCGAGCACCGCGTAGACATGGGAGACCTGCCATTCCCCGATCGACCAGTTCAGTGGCTTCCCGATGAGGCCCCAATGGAACCGCGAGGCGTGTGCCCCGTGAATCATCGCGTCGTCCTCGTCCTTCGTGCGTCGACGCTTCTCAAGGAGCCGCCAGGTACCATTGAAGAATTCGACCGCAGACTTCCGATGCCATTCCTTGTCCGAGAGCTTCCCGCGCGCCACGGTGTCACCTCGATACGACTCTGGCTTGAGAATGGGGCTGGGCAGATTTGAACTGCCGTCGCAGGCTCTTCCGCCGCGTGCATGCGGTCCCAAAGCCCGAAGGATAGACCAAGCTACCCCACAGCCCCATGGGCCGCCGAGCAACCGGGTCGCGCGATAAATAAGTTCTCCACCTTGACGCCAGCCGGGGGGAGCTCACCGCCCCGGGCGCCGCGGGAGGCGCGCCCAGAGATCCCGCGCGGCTTTCCGGACCGCCTGCTCGCTCGTCATCGCGGGCCGCCATCCCGTCGCCCGGAGCCGGTCGAGGTCGAGTTGCATCGCGCGCACGTCCCCTGCCCACCCGCGGCCCTCCCCGGACCCCCCTGTCCACGAGTAGGCGACGTCGCGAAGCCCGAGTTCGTCGCAGATCGTGTCGGCGATCGTCCGGACGGAGATCGCGTCCTCGCTCCCGAGGTTGTAGACCGTGAACGGCGCGGACGCCGCGCGGACGCCCGCGCGCATCCCTGCGAGGGCGTCGACGATGTGGATGTAGGACTTCGAGGTCCCGGGCTCTGCGCCGATGATCTCGAGCCCACGGGGATTCCGATGGAGCTTCTGGACGAGGTCGTGGACGACCCCGTGGTGGCTCCGGCCGCCGACGACGTTCGCCATCCGGAACGCGACGGCCTGGATCCCGAAGGTGTGCGCGTAGGAGGAGAGGAGGGCCTCGCAGGCGAGCTTCGATGCACCATAGACCGAGATTGGCTCCAAGGGGGCATAGTCCTCCGGGGTCGGCACGCGACTCGCCTCCCCGTAGACCGTCGAGGTGGACGCGAAGACGATCTTCGGGACGTGGCAGGTCCGGCATGCCTCGAGGACCCGGAACGTCGCAACGACGTTCTGTTCGATGTGAGCACGCGTGCCGGGCTTCCCGAGGCGGACGTCGGGGTTCGCGGCAAGGTGGTACACGACGTCCACGCGGCGGAACAGCTGGGCCAAGTCACCGCGGACGACATCTCGCTTCACGAGCGTGGCGCCGAGCTCGACCGAGCGGGCCGCGTTCTCCCGCGTCCCAGGCCGGAGGTGGTCCACGAGAACGAGCTTCGCCTCCTCGGCGAGGGCCTCTGCAAGATGACTCCCGATGAAGCCCGCCCCACCCGTGATCACGATCCGCGGCCGCGCCACGATGACCGTGTCGCGGAACGGCAAGGAGGGTAAGAAGGTTCCCTCCGGGCTTTCGGGCCCTCAGGACCGGGGCATCGAGCCCCCCGGGGACGCGCGTCACGGCTGGCTGCGGACGAGGAATCGGAGGAGCTCGTCCGCGGCACGGCCGCGGTGGGAGTGCCGATTCTTCTCCGTGACCGACATCTCCGCGAACGTCCGCGTCTCGCCCTCCGGGAGGAAGATCGGATCGAATCCGAACCCGCCCTTCCCCCGCTCCCCGTCCGCGATCGTCCCCGGGACCTCGCCGCGGAACGTGTGATGCTCGCCGCCCTTCCGGAGGAGGAAAACGGTCAGGAAGGACGCGGACCGCCTCGGGACGCCTGCGAGGAGCTTGAGGATGCCCGCGCACCCGAGACGCTTAAACGCGTACGAGGAGTACGGACCCGGGAAACCGCCGAGGGCGTCGACGAACAGCCCGGAGTCGTCGATGAGGTAGTCCCCGGGCACCTGGTCGTCGAGCTCGGTCGCCCCAAAACGGACGATCTTCTCGAGGCTGTCCGCCTGGATCTCCGGGTACGCGCGGTCCACGCGCTCGATCCGGATCCCGTGCCCGAGGAGCTTGTCGAAGACCTCCTGGAACTTCCCCTCGTTCGTCGTGACGAACCGGATCATGTATACCGCCCCCGCGATTCGATCTCCTTGACCTTGGCGATCGCGTCCTTCGCAGGCGCTCCGGCGACCTCGCGGTACCCCGCGAGGACGTCCCGGTAGTACGACGCCGCCCGGGCGTGCGCGCTCGTCAGGGCCTCCCGGAGGAGATGCAGGTCCACGCCGCGAGACTCGACGCTCTCGTCCTTCCCGCCGAGGCTGAAGTCGATCACGAGGACGCGGCGCTCCCGCACGATTACGTTCGACGTCGTCAGGTCCCCGTGGACGATCCCTGCACGGTGGAGTCGCCCGACGGTCCTGCCGATCTCCTTCGCGACCCGGTGGGCGGACGGGCCACCCGCCTCGAGGACCTCCTTCGCGGTCGGCCCCTCGACGTACTCCATGATGATCTCGTTCTTCGCGAGATCGATGTCGTAGAGGACGGGCACGGCGACCCCCGCGGCGCGGGCCTCCGCCATGAGCCGAGTTTCCATCCGTATCCGGGCGCGGCGGAGCTCCTCGTCGAGCGCGGGGAGCCGGTACCCCTTCGGCACGCGGGACTTCGCGACGGCGGCACGGCCGAGGAACTCCGTCCGGTGGATCTCCGCCTCCGCCCCGCGCTTCAGGAGCACGGCGGCGCGAAGCGACGGGCCAGGGAAAAACCTTCCCCATGGCCCCCGGGTCACGCGGGCGCGAGGAAGGCGTGGACCTCGCGCGCCGGAGCGGGGGACGGCCTCGGGGCGAAGTCCGCGGGCAGGCAGCGCGCGTACCGGGGGGCGAGGAGTCGACCCTCGAGGAGGACGACCGCGGCGCGGTCCGTCTCGCTCCGGATCGCGCGGCCCGCGGCCTGGAGGACTTTGTTCACCGCGGGGAACACGACCGCGTAGTCGTACCCCTTTGCGGACCCGAACTTCCGGACGTAGTAGTCCTTGAGGGCCTCCCCCTCGACGTTCGGCGGGCTCAACGGCAGCCCGACGACGACGACCGCGGCGAGGAGGTTGTCCTCGTAGTCCACGCCCTCGCTGAGGGAGCCGCCCTGGACGCCGAAGAGGACCGCGCCCCCGCCCGGACGCGCGGACCGGAGGACCTCCAGGGCGCCGTCGCGCTTCGCCTTGTCCCAGTCGGGCCGTTCGATGATCAGAGGCTTCCCGATTGCGAGCTCCCGGACTCGTCCGAGGACTTCCTCGAGGAGCTCGTAGGACGGGAAGAACGCGGCGACGTTCCCCGGCGCCGCCACCGCGACGGTGAGGACCTCGCGCGCGAGAAGGTCGAACATCTCCGCCGTGCGCCTTGCGTAGAGGGTCGTCGTGTGCGGGTGGACGAGGAGGAGCCGGTTCGCCCGCGGGAACGGTGACGCGTACGCACGGTGCTCCCGTCGGGCGCGCGGGATGCCGAGGAGGTCCGCGTACATCTCCGGCGGGTGAAGCGTCCCGGACATGAGGACGCTCCCGTGGACACGTTCGAACACGACGCGGCTGATCACACTCGGATCGAGCAGGCGGTAGGCGAACTTGCCCTCCTCCCCCGGCACGACGAGACGGAGGATCGCCTCGTCCACGTCCCGCCAGCGCGCGAGGAACTCCGCGAGCTCCGGGAGTCGCGTAGGCAAGGCACGGCGGAGGGCTTCCTCCGCCGCCCAGCCGACCATCTCGACGAGGTCCGTGTACCCGACGTGCCGGCCGAGGCCGTGCCGGAGCCCCGCCTCGACGGCGTCGATGAACTCCTCCTTCCGCGCGACCCGCTCCCCCCGGAGGCCCAGGAGGAACCGTTCCATCGACTTTGCGACGCCGGCGAGCTGGTGTGCGGTCTCCGGGTCGACGTCCTTCGCTTCCCGAGCCGCGCGCGCGACGTCGACGAGGGAGAGGTCCCCGCACAGGTGGGACCGGATCCGGTCCGGCAGGTTGTGCGCCTCGTCGACGATCAGGACGAGGTCGTCGAGGCTCCGCCCCACGCGGGCGAGGAACGGCTCTCGGATGTCGCTGAACACGAGGTTGTAGTCGCAGACGACGACATGGGCGCGGGACGCGGCGTCCATCGCGACCTTATGCGGGCACACCCGACACGACGCGCTCGCGCGGATGAGCTCCTGTACGTGGAAGGGACGCTGGAGGACCGCGGCGACGACGGCCTCGTCGTCCCGGTTGAAGAACGAACACGAGCGGCTCTTCACCTTGAAGTCGCAGAACTCGTGGAACGCCCGGCCGGACGCGGGGGCATGTTCCTGGAGACACATCGACTGCTTCGCGATGAGGTCCACCGCGGCGACCCGGGCGCCCTTCCTCTCGAGCCGCCGGAGGGTCTCGATCGCAATCCGGTGCTGGCTCTGGCGCGCGGTGAGGAAAAGAACGAGCTTTCCCGCCGGGATCGCGGCCTCGAGCGCGGCGACGAGGGCCACGGCCGTCTTGCCGATCCCCGTCGGCGCGTGTGCGAGGAGATGCCGACCCGCGGAGAGCGAGGCCCGCGCGTCGCGGAGGAACTCGACCTGACCGTGGCGGACGCGGTCGAACGGCCACGGCACGGTGGGGGACGGGCGAGGGACCGCGCTCGCCTCGAGGGACTCGGCACGCTCCATTGAATCGCGCTGGGGATGCGCTTACGGGGGAGGGGTTATGAAGGGGTATCGGGGAGGGATGTCCGAAAGTACTCGCGCGTCCCGGAATTCGCACCCCGGAAGGAGGAGCACGGGGGTGACCAAAACGGTGCGGCCGGTTTCGCGTGGAGCCGCCGAATCGACGTCAGAGGAAAAACGGCGGACTCGTTCCCAGGTAGCGGTCAAGCCTGCCGAATGGGCCGTCGCTCATGATCGACGCAACCCACCCCTCCATCCTGTACCCCCTTCGGAGGAAGTGGTCGATCGCGAACTGGTTGATGAGGGGCACCCCGAAACCCACGGACTCGGCTCCGAGCGCCTGCATGTGGGTCTCGGCGTGCGCGAGGACCGCAGGGAAGTCCCCGTCGTTGAGGAGGGCCCGTCGAAGAGCGATCGCCGGATCATCCACGTCTCACCACAAGCCGCGGTATCCTTTACGGCTTGCGCGGCGCAACGAGGGAATTGGATGCTGGGGGGACAGTCCACCGGCTACGTTTGCGGGTCAAGATGAAGCGACGGAGGGCAACAGGCGGAGAGGGGTCGCGCCTTCCGCGGGGGATAACCGGGACGGCGGCCTTAAGTAACGCCGCGCACGGTTCGAGACCGTGGCCCGCCGCTGTCCCGTGTGCGCGCTCGAGACGGCCGAGGCCGTCTGCCCGCGGTGCCGGACGATCGTCGTCCGGGGCCGGGCGATCTGTCCGAAGTGCGGGAAGCTGTTCTCCGGCCCGATCGCGTCGTGCGACGCGTGCGGCTCGAAGGTCCCTGCGGCTACGGAGGGTCCGGGGGACGCGCAAGCCGTGAGAGTGCTGGCATCCGTGCCCGGGATCGGTGAGGCGCGGGCGAAGGCCCTCGTCTCCCAGGGCTTCCGGGACTTCTCGGACATCGTCCGGCTCGCCCTCCCGCCGAGTGCGGTGGAGAAGGGGCTGCACCACGCGATTGCCCGCAGGGTCCTCCTCTCCTCGATCGGCTCGAAGACGGAGCCCCCCGGCGAGGGCCGGCCGTGCCCGACGTGCGGGACGAGCTGGCCGCAGGACGCGGACCGGTGTCCCGCGTGCGGCTCTCGGATCGAGCGGACGGTCGACATCGAGATCCTCGAGACGAAGCTCCAGGAGGTCACGGGGGAGATCGTCGATCTCGCCGCGGATCCCGACTTCCAGGGGATGCCCGAGGCGACCCGGCAGGAGCTCCTCGGGGCGTTCGGGGCGCTCAACGAGGCGGACCTCCTCCGGGACGAGTACCGGCGGCAGATCGAGGCGTGGCGCGCGAAGGGGTTCGACGTCGAGCCCCTCGAGCGGCTCCTCGCAGAGGACCTCGTGAGCTTCCAGGACCGGAGCGTGCGACTCATCCGCTCCCAGATGATGAAGAAAGCGGAGCACGGGCAGTTCCGCTGCCCGCTGTGCGAGATCCGCCTCGAAAGCGTGGCGGAGGAGTGCCCGAACTGCGGGGCGCGGTTCGGCTGATGCACAATTTTATCTAGCGTCGGAGGCTCACGTGCCTCCGTGCGCGGACCCTCCTCGGAATACGCGGCGCCGCCCGTGTATGTCTTCCCGGATCCGCCGAAGCCCGGGATTCGGTTCAGCCGCGTGGAGCTCGTCCAGCTCGCGATCGCAATCCTCGCGCTCAGCGGGGCGCTCACCCTGCTGAACGTTGTCTATTCCGGCCTTCCGCGTTCTTCGCCCGGCTTCCTCCTGTTCGTCGGGATCGTCTTCGCCTCGGCGCTCGTTGCCGTGGGGACGGGGGTGGGAGTCCACGAAATCGCGCACAAAGCGGTCGCTCAGCGGTACGGGCACTGGGCGGAGTTCCGGTACAACCCGATGGGGCTCCTCCTCGCGTTCGTCTTCGCGTTCCTCGGATTCATCTACGGGGCTCCCGGGGCCACTCTCGTGTCCGGGAACGTGACGCGGGAGCAGCATGGCCGGATCAGCGCGGCGGGCCCCGCGTCGAACCTCGCGCTCGCCGCCGGATTCCTCGGCCTCTCGTCGCTCATCGCTCCGGGCCTGGAGAGCCCGGACCTCGGCCTTTTTGTCGTGTTCAGCCTCGCGGCGAACACCGCCCTGATGAACGTCATCTTGGCGGGTTTCAACATGATTCCGGTCCTCCCGCTCGACGGCGCGAAGGTCTGGGCATGGAACAAGCCCGTCTACGTCGCAATCGTCGGCCTCGCGATTGCGCTGTTCCTCCTTGGCTACCAGTCCGATTTCTTCCTCTGACCTCGCTCCGACGAACGTCGGTTGATCACGGCCGCCAGATAGCCCGCACCAAACCCGTTGTCGATGTTGACGACGGCGACGCCGGGCGCACACGAGTTCATCATCCCGAGGAGGGCCGCGAGGCCGTCGAAGCTCGCGCCATAGCCGACGGACGTGGGGACCGCGATCACCGGGACTTCCACGAGACCGGCAACCACGCTGGGGAGCGCGCCCTCCATGCCGGCGACGACGACGATCGCCTGCGCGGAGCGCAGGAGGCTTCGATGGTCGAGGACGCGATGGACCCCCGCGACGCCGACGTCGAAGAGCCGTGCAACACGTGCGCCAAAGAGCCCCGCGGTGATGGCCGCCTCCTCCGCGACTGGGATGTCGCTCGTCCCCGCGGTCACGACGACGACCCGGCCGGATCGGATCCGAGGCGTTCGCCCGATCGCGAGGATCCGCGCGGCCTCGTGGTACACGACGGAGTCCCGAGGGAACGCCTTCCGAACCCGGGCGGACAACGCGCGGCTCGCGCGCGTCGCGAGGACGAGGTCGTGCGCCCGGCGCATCGACCGGACGATCTCGACGATCTGCGCGGCCGTCTTCCCGGGGCAGTACACGACCTCCGGAAATCCGCGGCGAAGGGCACGGTGGGCGTCGACCTTCGCGAACCCGAGATCGTCGTACGGGAGGTCGCGGAGGCGATCCATCGCTTCGCCCACGGACACCGTCCCGCCCCGAAGGGCCGCGAGGAGACGCTCGAGGCGGCGTGCGTCCATCGTCCCGCCCTCAACGGATCTGTTCCCACTTCTCGAGCTCGAGCACGGAGCTCAGCGTGCCCCCGCGCTTGATCTCCTCGCGGATCCGGTTCTCCCGCTCCAGTACCTCGAGGGCGCGGTTCGCCATCTCCACCGCGACGTCCCTCGGAACGACGACGAGGCCCGACTCGTCGCCGACGACCCAGTCGCCCGAGTGGACGGTCTGCCCGCCGATCTCGATCTCGCCGCCGATCTCCCCGTGCCCCTTCGGCTCGCCCGCGTGGGGCGCGACATGGCGGCTGAAGCACGGGAACCCGAGGTCGATGATCGCATCGACGTCGCGGACGGCTCCATCGACGACGACGCCGGCCACGCCCCTCACGAGGGCGGAGTTCGCCGCGAGCTCGCCCCAGACCGCGGTCGGCCCGCCGCCGACGTCGATCACGATCACGTCGCCGGGCTTCGCGCGGTCGATCGCCTCCACGGGCTTCGCCCAGTCCCCGTCCGCGGTCCTCACGGTGAGCGCGGGTCCGACGAGCTTCGCGCCGTGCGTCATCCGCGGCACGAGGCCCGCGACGACGCCGCGCTTCTGCATCGCATCCGCGACATTCGGAGAGGAGACCTTGCGGAAGGCGGTGAGGAGCTCCCCCGCGCCGTACTTCCGGTGGAGGCCCGTCGGGAGTGCCTTCCTCGTGCGGATCGCCTTCTTGATCGTCCGCGTCGCCGCGGTGACGTCCTTCTCCTTGATGATCGCGCCCCCGACGATGAGGATCGTCGCGCCCGCCTGGACGGCCTGCGCGACCGTCTCCGAGTTCAGCCCGCCCGCGACCGCGACGGGCAGCCGGGAGGCCTTCGCCACCGACTTGAGCTCGGCGAGGGGCGTGCGGGCGATCATCTGCTCGTCGATGGACACGTGCAGGTTGAGGTAGTCGACGCCGAGCCTTTCGAGCTCGACCGCGCGTTTCGCCTTGTCGGGGACACGCATGAGGTCGACCATGATCTTCACGCCGTACCTTCGCGCCGCCTTCACGGCCTCGAGGATCGTCGCGTCGTCCGTGACGCCCATGACCGTGACGACGTCGGCTCCGGCCTTCGCCGCGATCTCGACCTCGAGGGCGCCCGTGTCCATGACCTTCAGGTCCGCGACGAGCGTCCGGCCGGGGCACGCCTTCCGCAGCGCACGGACGGCCTCGACCCCTTCGGACTTGATCAGGGGCGTGCCGGCCTCGATCCAGTCCGCGCCCCCCTCCACCGCCTCC
>MGVZ01000073.1:0-7118 GCA_001800745.1 Euryarchaeota archaeon RBG_16_67_27 | reverse complement strand
TCCTTCGCGGCCTGAAGCGCCCGGCGCAGGTGCATGAAGTCGAGCGCGACCTGGAGGAGAGGTTCCATCCGACCGCGTTCGAGACCTCGTCGTCCCGATAAAAACGTATCGCGGGGGGTCCCCTCGGGGCCCCCTTCGTTTAAATCGTCGCCGTGGCGATTCCGAGGGACATGTCCCTCTCGAAGAAGCTCCAGATCCCCGTGGGCGTGGCGACGTGCGTGGTCGACGCCCCTCACGGCTTCACGCTCGACGGACCGGTCACGAAGGACCCGGAGGCAGGCGCGGTCCTCGCGTTCGCGCGGGACCGGAAGGCCCTCACGGCGAACGCCGGCCCCGCGTTCGCGGCCGCGCGGGCGGATCGCATCGCGTGGATCGCGTACCCGAAGGCGGGGCAGCGCGGCACGGACCTGGACCGCGACATCCTCTGGGAGCTGCTGAAGGCGGAGCGCATTCGCCCCGTGCGTCAGGTGAGCATCGACGACACCTGGTCCGCCCTTCGCTTCCGCCCGGGATGAGGCCCCGGACATCGGCGTTCTCAGACCTGATATTCGTCGCGCGGCCCTCATATACGGAGGGCGCCGGATGGCAACGCGGTTCGAGATGCCCTCGAAGGATCGAGACGTTCCGGGCGAGCGCGAGCGGTGCGCGACGGGCATCGAAGGGCTCGACCACGTGCTCAACGGGGGCATCCCCCGAGGGAACACGGTCCTCGTCGCCGGGTCCGTCGGGACGGGGAAGACCTCGATCTGCATCGAGTTCCTCGTCCATGGCGCCCTCGAGGCGGAGAACAGCCTCTACCTGAGCGTGACGGAACCGACGACGAAGCTCCTGAAGAACGTGATCCCGTTCGACTTCTTCGAGGACAAGCTCATCAAACAGGGCCGACTCAACTTCGTTGACCTTCCGCAGCTGTACGAGAAGCTCGGGATCGAGAAGGCGGCGTTCGACTTCGACGAGGTCAAGCTCCTCGTCGACACGATCGCGTCGCTCGTCGAGGAGCGGGACATCCAGCGGTTCGTCCTCGACTCCGTGACGTCGGTGAACTACCGGCTGAAGGACCACGAGCTGATCCGGGACTTCCTCCTGAAGCTGAGCACGGTCCTGAGCGGGAAAGGCTGCACGTCCCTCCTCGTCTCCGAGATCGGCATGACGGGCGAGCACGTCCAGGGAAGCGTGGAGCAGGCGATCGCGGACGGGGTGATCGTCACGGGGAACCTCGAGCGCCGCGGGGACCTCCTGCGCACCCTCCAGGTCGTCAAGATGCGGGGGACCTCCCACAGCCGCGCGAAGTACGTCCTCGACCTCACGACGAGCGGGGTGCTCCTCGTGCCCCTCCTCAAGGGAGGCAGCGTCGCGGGAGGCGGGTGAGATGCCGGTCGCCTCGGAGATCAGTGAAAAGCTCGAGGGACTGCCGGAGGCGAGCGCGGTCGCCCTGCGGCTCCGGACGGACCAGTACTTCGACGCGATCCAGGGGATGATCGACCTCTTCGCATCGAAGAAGGACCTCACCGTCGTCTACGTGACCTCGACGATCCCCTCGCAGAGCATCCTGAACGCGCTCGAGGTCCTCGAGATCTCCGTCGACGACGTCTGGTTCGTCGACTGCATCAGCCAGATCATGATGACGGCCGCGAAGCGACATCCCCACTCGATCGCGGTCGAGAGCCCGACGATGCTCGAGAACATCATGCTTAAGGTCGAGTTCCTCCTCCGGAAGAACCCGGAGAAGAAAGCCCTGATCGTCCTCGACTCGATCAACTCCCTCGCGATCCACAACAACACGAAGATCCTGAGCGAGTTCCTCCACATCCTCGTGAACAACCTCCGCGCGCGCGGCGCCTACACGGTGATCCTCTCGATGCAGGAGTACGAGACGGACGAGATCCGAAACATGCTCGTCCTCGTGAGCGACGAGACCCTCGGACTCGGCGAGGAACCCGTGCGGGCGGTTTAAATACGGCCGCGCGTCGGACGGGTGGCGCCGGGTGGCGGCTCGCCGGGAGGGACGACCCCGGGGATATGAACTCGTTCTCAGTCGTGAATATTAACCGCGAAATGTTTAAAGGTGTGCAGTCCCCCGTTCTCCGCTTGCGGCGAAAGCCGCAGGTGACCAAACCATGAAAGCCATCATCCGCAAGGATGAGCAGGCGGTGTCTCCCGTCATCGCGACCATTCTCATGGTCGCGATTACGGTGGTGCTGGCTGCCGTGCTATACGTCATGGTATCCGGACTGCTCGGCGGACAGACGACGAACAGACCGGTCCTGACGTTTGGCGCGGCCCAGTCGAGCGAAGGGAACGTCTCGTTTTCGATTGCGAGCGTATCGCAGTCGTTCCCCTTCTCGAGCTATAAGCTGACCCTGCAGGTCGGAACCGTGACCGGCTCTGCGGCCGCGGTCTTGGACGAGCCGTCGTTCACGTCGATCACCGTGGGCACAACGGTCTACCGGGTCTACTGGTCGGACCTCGGCGATGAGAACAACCTCAACGACGGGGACTCCTTCCGCGTGACCGGTAACGGCGTGGTGCTCCCGACGGGCAGCTACACGTTCTACCTGCTCTGGTCCGCCGACAACGCCCAGATCCAGACCAAGTCCTGGCTGGTCTGAGCCCGTACGGAGGGCCCTGCGGGGGCCCTCCTCTTCCTCCTTTTCTCATTCGTCCGATTCCGGGTGACCCGATGATCCGGCACGACCCGAAGGCAGTGAGCCCCGTCGTGGCGATCATGCTCCTCCTCCTCATCACCGTCGTCCTCGGGACGACGGTCTACCTCGTCGCGACGAGCTTCACGTCCGAGCTCAACGTGCGACCGTACGTTGGGCTGACACAACTCGTCGGGAACCTCACGACGACAACGATCCTCGTCGCGGAAGTGTCCCAAGCGAACATCCATCTCTCGAACTTCCGGACCCTGCTCCTCGTGGACGACACGAGCGACCCCGTCTCGGAGATCAACCCCTTGAACATCGGGACCCATGGATCCGTGACGTTCACATCGATCGACGCGTATCTGAGCTCGGGCGACCGCTTCATGGTCACGTTCACGCCCGGGCACACGTACAGCCTCCGGATCCTCTGGGTGAACGGCGGAGAGCAGATCCAGAAGCTCGATTGGACGGCATGAGGTGATGTCATGGACCCCAGCGCACTCGTGTGGCTGCTCGTCGTTGTGATCGTGATCCAAGGCGCGTGGATGGCGGGCCTCACGTACCTCCTGTGGAGGGACCACTGGAGGAAAACGAAGCGCGCTCCGGAAGCGGACGCCCCGAAGGCCCCGTAGGTGGGGACGCCACCGGAACCCCGATAAGGGCAGCGATGCATCCACCCGACTACCTTATCTTTCTGATCCGGGGGTCCGCGCTCGAACTCCTGGCGATGTGGACCCCGCGAATCTTCTGGGTCGAAAGAACCCTCGACGAGCTCCCACGGTACGAAGACGGGAGCTGAGGCTCACCACGTCCACTTGAACTCTTCGATCGGGAGGGCGAGGGAGGTGTTCGTCTCCGCGACCCGGCCGAACTGGACCATGAAGTCCGCGGCGGTCGAGGGGTCCGCCGCCTCGAAGATCACGATCGCGTCCGGCTTGCCGAGAAGGCCAAGGAACTCGTGGACCATCACGTTGTTCGGGAGCTTCGGGTGCTTGAAGAGCCGCGTCGCCTCCTCGAACTGGCCGGGGAGGATCTTCAGCTGGGTAACGAAGAGCATAGCCTCACTTCGGCGAAGTCATGAGGCCTTTCGTATATAATCGTTGGTCGGCCCTTATCGCGGGCCCGCGTCCCAGGTGCGGATCGGGTGCACGCGCACGTGGACGAGATGGGACTGCGCGACCGTGGTCCCGAGGACCTTGTCCGACCACCGCTGCCGCGGGTCCCCGTCGACGGCAAGGCCCGCGATCGTGTCGAACAGCGGGAACGCGAACCAGAACAGCTTCGGGATGTTCCTCACCGCAGCCTTCGAGAAGGTCATCGGGCCCTTCAGGGCGCGGACCTCGAGGTCGACGACGAGTTTCCCGAACGTCCGGCGGAACACCGCCTCCGCGGCGGTCGAGTACAGGTACAGGAAGACGCCACCCAGGAGGCTGAACACGACGGGTCGGCGCTCGCCGAGGGCGTACAGGAAGATGAAGAGGGGGCCGAAGACCACGGAAAGGTCGAAGAAGTACGCGACGAGACGCTTCACCCAGTGGATCTGGAACGTGCGGTTGTGGCCGAGGAGGTCGAATCCGGTCACCATGAGCGCATCCCGGCGTTCCATCGACGTCCGATTAGTTAAGCCAATCGTCCGTCCGCGCGCCCGCGTTGACAAAGTCGGCCACTCAGATCGCCCATCAGTCATCACGGGTCAGCCTGGGTCGTGTCATCACGGTGGCGATCGGACCCAGCGCCCCGGGCGGCCTTGAGCTTTGCGCCGCGCTTATCTCGCGCCTCCGCGTTCCCCGGGCCGTGCCGCGGATCCGGCTTCTCGCGTACGACGCGGGCCAGTGCGATCCGAAGCGCTGCACCTCGCACAAGCTCGTCCGCTTCGGCCTCCTCGCGCTCGTGCCCCGCCCGACCTCCCTCCCCGCGGGCATCCTCCTCCTCACACCGGAGGCGGAGCGGGCGCTCTCCCCCGCGGACGCGCCCCGCGCCCGTCGCCACGGCCTCGGGGTGCTCGACCTCTCCTGGAAACGCGGGAGGTTCCCGCGCGTGCCCCGCGCGGTCCCGCGCGCCCTCCCGTACCTCCTGGCGGCGAACCCCGTGAACTACGGGAAGCCGTTCATCCTGTCTTCCGCGGAGGCGTTCGCCGCCGCTCTCGTGATCCTGGGGGAGGAGGACCATGCCCGGGACGTCCTCGCGAAGTTCGCGTGGGGGGAACAGTTCTTCGCGCTGAACCGGGAGCCGCTCGCGGCGTACGCGCGAGCGGTCGACAGCGCGGAGGTCGTCGCGGCGCAGGCGGAGTTCACTTGAAGTCCGGTGGCAGGAGATCCGGGATCCCGTCCCGGATCACGTACCGGTGGTTGCACGCCTTGCAGAAGAGAGATCCTTCGAGGATCTCCTCCTTCTCCGCGTCGACCGTGAGCGTGAGGTCGCCCTTGCACACGGGGCAGCAGAGGATCTCCATGAGATCCCGCTTCATCGTGCGCGGGATGCGGTGCGCGCGATTTAAGGGCTTCGCGGACGCGAGCGCCTTCGACGGGTGTGCCAAAACCCTCTTCAACGACGAGCGTTTCCGCGGTGACCGCGGGTCCCTCCTGGGGACCCCGATAACCAATATATAGGCGATGGCTCATCGGCCACGCCCTTACCCGGTCGGTGCACCGTTGAACGAGGGTAGGTCTTGGCTGCGTTCGAACTGGCGGGCAGCCGTCGCCCTCCTCCTCGTCTTCGGGATTGCCCTGTTCCTCCGCTTCTACTTCGTGTACGGCCTCGCGTTCCCGACCGGCCTGTTCTCCGGCGGCTCCGACTCGTACTACTGGGAGCGGGCGCTCCGGTACTCGTTCGAGACGGGGAAGGACCTCAGTTGGGACTCCCTCCTGAACTACCCGATCGGGCTCCCGAACCCGCGGCCGCCCCTGTTCCCGTGGTTCTCCCTCCTCCTGGGGCAGGTCGTGGCGCCCCTCTTCGGCGACCCGTGGCAGGCGATCACGTTCGTCCTCCTCGCGTCGACGGGCCTGTTCGGCGCATTGACCGTCTTCCCGACGTACCTGCTCGCGAAGGAGGCGTTCGGCCGCCGCGCGGGTCTCGTCGCCGCGTTCCTCCTGGCGGTGAGCGCGGCCCACCTCCAGCGGAGCCAGGCGACGGACGCGGACCACGACGCGTTCACCCTGTTCTTCGTCGTCTGCACGTTCTACTTCTACCTGCGGGCCCTCCGGTCGATGCAGCCCCGGCGGTGGGTCGAGAACTGGTCGTCCCGCGCGTCCGTTCGGACGGGCGTCCGGGCCTTCCTGGGAGAGAACCGGAAGAGCCTCCTGTACGCGCTCCTCGCGGGACTGTGCATCACTGCGATCGCGCTCTCCTGGCAGGGGTGGGCGTACGTCCCCGTGATCCTCCTCGTGTACTTCGTCGTCGAGCTGTTCCTCGACCGGGTGCGGAACCAGGACACGATGGGCGTGTCGATCCTGTTCGCGATCGTCCTCCTCACGCCCCTCGTCCTCGCCCTGCCGTGGTATGCGGCCCGCAGCCAGATCCGCGTGTGGTTCGACGTGCCCGGATACCTGTTTGTCGTCGCCGTCGTCCTCGGCGGCGTGTTCACGGTCACCCGGGACTACCCGTGGACGATCGTGATCCCGAGCACGTTCGTCGCGGGCGGCGTCGGCCTCGGGGTCGGGATCCTCGTGAACCCTGCCCTCGCCCAGGCGTTCCTGAGCGGCGCCGGGTACTTCGTCCAGACGAAGGTGTACGAGACGATCGCGGAGGCACAGGCGCCGGGCCTGTCCCAGCTCATCCTGAGCTTCGGGTGGTTCACGTTCTACTTCAGCCTCGGGGCCGCGGTGTACATGATCTGGCAGACCCCGCGGAGGCGGGAACCCGCGTTCACGATGATCGTCGTCTGGGCGTTCGCCTCGATCTTCATGGCCATGGCGGCCGCCCGGTTCATCTTCAACGCGTCCCCCGCGTTCGCAGTCGCGGCCGCGTACGCGATCGACCAGGTCCTCGTGCGCGCGGACTTCCAGGGGCTCCGGCGCTCGTATCGGTCCCTCGTGGAAGGGAGCTGGAGGAACGCGATCCGGAAGAGCGTGAAGGTCCGGCACCTCGCGACGGTCCTCGTCCTCGCCGGCCTCGTCGTCCTGCCCAACGTCTGGTTCGGCGTGGACGCGGCGATCCCGTTCGAGCTCAAGTCCTCGTACGACCGGCAGGTCCACGACGCGCTCCCCTCCTTCCTCCGAGCCCCGGGCTACGACCAGCTCGCTGGCCGCGGGTCGTTCTACTTCGGAGCGTTCGGGTACTCCCTGCCTCAGGACAACGAGTACTTCCCGGCCGCGTGGAGGTGGTTCCGCACCCAGGACGCGGAAGTCCCTGCGGAACAGCGGCCCGCGTTCCTCTCCTGGTGGGACTATGGCTTCGAGGCGGTCGACCAAGGGCAGCACCCCACGGTCGCTGACAACTTCCAGGACGGGTTCGCGTTCGCGGGCCAGTTCA
>MGVZ01000072.1:2732-10405 GCA_001800745.1 Euryarchaeota archaeon RBG_16_67_27 | reverse complement strand
CCGGAACCTCCGGATCATGGGGATCGACCGGGACGGCGCGTTCGCGGACTACGTGAGCGTGCCCGCGCAGAACCTCGTGAGGAACGACGCGGGCCTGCCCCTCGAGGTCGCGACGATCCAGGACCCGCTCGGGAACGCGGTCCACACGGTGATGAACGCGAACGTCCCCGGGAAGATGATCGCGATCTTCGGCCTCGGCCCGATCGGATTGATGGCCGTCGCGGTCGCGAAGGCGCTCTCCGCGGCCCGGATCATCGGCGTGGAGAAGGGGAACGAGTTCCGGAAGGAGCTCGCGAAGCGGCTCGGGGCCAACGAGGTCCTCGAGTCCGACGGATCGACCGTCGAGACGGTCCTCGGGCTCACGGACGGCGACGGCGTCCACGAGGCACTCGAGTTCAGCGGTGCGCCTCCCGCGCTCGCCCAGGCCGTGAAAGTCGTTCGGTCCGGGGGCGGCGTGCACCTCCTCGGGCTCTTCAACGGCCCCGTGTCCGTGGACCTCACGAACGACGTGATCCTCCGGGGCGTGACGCTCCATGGGATCACGGGCCGCCGGATGTTCCGAACGTGGTACGAGATGCAGGGGATCCTGAAGTCGGGGAACGTGGACCTCACGCCCCTGATCACCCACCGGTTCCCCCTTCCCGACTACGCGCAGGCGATCGAGGTCGTCCGCTCGCGCGCGTGCGGGAAGGTCGTGCTCGAGGTGGAGGAGGCGTGACGCGCCGCGACCCGACCGGGTTCATGCGCGAGGAGGTCGAGGCCCTCGTCGCGCAGGCGCTCGACTGGAAGATCCGCGTCCTCTCGGGGCCGTCGGCCCCACGGAGCATCGTCGACGGCCGAGAGGTCGTCATGCTCTGTTCGAACAACTACCTGAACCTGTCGAACCACCCGCGGCTCAAGCGGGCGGCGGCGCAGGCCGCGCGGACGCACGGCGCGGGGAGCGGGTCCGTCCGGCCGATCGCGGGGACGATGGACCTGCACGAGGAGCTCGAGCGGCGGATCGCCCGCTTCAAGGGCCGCGAGGCGTCGCTCTTCTTCGTGTCCGGCTTCGCGGTGAACGCGGGCCTGATCCCTCAACTCGTGGGCGAGGGGGACGCGATCCTCACGGACGAGCTGAACCACGGGAGCATCATCGACGGCGTGCGGCTCACGAAGGCACAGCGGTACATCTACCGCCACAACGACGTCGGGGACCTCGAGCGCTGCCTCCGGGAGGCGGACGGCCAGGCGCGCCGCATCCTCGTCGTGAGCGACGGCGTCTTCTCCATGGACGGAGACATCGCGCCGGTCGGGGAGATCGCGAAGACCTCTGAGGCGTACGGCGCGACGGTCTACATCGACGACAGCCACGGGGAAGGCGTCCTCGGCGATGGCGGCCGCGGCGTCGCGAACCACTTCCATGTCGAGGACAAGATCCACGTCGAGATGGGGACGTTCTCGAAGGCGCTCGGGGTCGTCGGCGGCTACGCGGCAGGGTCGGAAGACCTGCGGCGCTTCGCGCTGAACAAGTCGCGCACGTGGCTCCTCAGCGGGTCGCACCCGCCCGCGACGATCGCGTCGTGCATCGCGGCGATCGACGTCCTCGAGACGGAACCGAAGTGGGTCGCCCGTCTGTGGAAGAGCACGCGGTACTTCAAGAAGGGACTCGCCTCCCTCGGCTTCGACATCGGGAGGAGCGAGACGCCGATCACCCCCGTGATGCTCCGGGAGTCCACGGTCGCCAAGCGGTTCAGCGAGCGGCTCTTCGAGGAGGGCGTGTTCGCCCTACCGATCATCTTCCCCATGGTCGCACGGGACCAGGCACGGATCCGCAACATCGTGAACGCGGGCCTGACGCGGAAGGACCTCGACTTCGCCCTCGCGGCCTACGAGAGGATCGGGAAGGAGCTCCGCGTGATCCCCTAGAGGGCCTCGCGGTCCTTCCGGCGCATGTACGCCATGGGGAGCGCGTCGTAGCCCAACGAGGCGAAGAACGCCTCGGATGGCCGGTTGGCCGGATCGATGAGGGCGGCGAAGACCCGGATCCCCGCGCGGCGGAGGGCGCGCTCGCAGGCTCGGATGAGCCTCGTCGCGATCCCGCGACGACGATAATCTGGCTCGACGGCGAGCCGGTTGATCCAACCTTTGCGCGTGTCGTGGGTCCCGAGGACGCAGCCGACGAGACGCCGGTCGTCGAAGGCACCGAGGTACCATCGCCGGCACACGCGGAGCTGCCGGGCGAACGCCCCGCGACTGTCGCGGCCCCGGACGCGAGGATGCAGGTCCGAGGCCTCGAGGAGCCGGACGAGCGCGGCGTGATCCGCGAGCCGGAGGGGACGGACGCGGACCGCCGCGCCTATTCCCCCCGGGACACGAGGTGCCGCGTCGGGTGCGAGAAGGCGTCCCGGGCGTCCCCCGGCAGGGCGTCCCGCACGAGGTGCGGCCTCAGGTCGACGTTCCGGAGCTGGCCGAGGGGCAGGAGCCTGGGCCGGACGCGGGCTTCGTTCGCAGGGATGAACCCATCGCGGTCCGGCGTCGGGAACTCCGAGGACAGGTCCACGAGGAAGTAGAACCCGATCTCGTGCGTGTCCACGCCCCGGTGGACGAAGAAGTTCTCGACGACGTAGACGAGCTTGTCCGCCTCCACGTTCAGGCCCGTCTCCTCGAAGATCTCCCGGGAGAGGCAGAGGGCGAGGGTCTCACCGAACTCGAGGTGGCCCCCTGGCATCGCGTAGAGGCCGTCCGCCTCCTGAGTCACGAGGACGGCGTCCCCGTGGACGAGGATGCCGCAGCAGCGGATCTCGAACTCCCGGCCCGCCTCACGCGACCCGTGCGCCAAGCTCCCCCTCCTCGTCCGGCCGGAGCAGGATCACGCGGCCGTCCGCCTGGACGGCTCCCAGGCAGAGGACCTCCGAAGCGAACGATGCGATCCGGCGCGGCGGGAAGTTCGTCACCGCGACGACATGGCGGCCGAGGAGGTCCTCCTTTCGATACCACGGGCGGATCGCGGCCGATGACCGCTTCACGCCAAAGGGGCCGAAGTCGATCGTGAGCTTGTACGAGGGGTTCCTCGCCTCCGGGAAGTCCTCGGCCTCGAGGACCCTGCCGATGCGCATCTCGATCGCATCGAAATCGTCGACCGTGACCGTCGGCATGGCTCCACTCGTGGAGCGGCCGAACGGCGTCGGGGGATTTGGCCCTTCCCGTCCTCAGTGCGCACGGGACTCCGGGCTCCGCACCCCCAGGTGCTCGCACAGTCGCTCATGATCCGCGCGGCTCGTCCACTCGACGCGGAGATAGTCCGCGATCTCGCGGTCGCTCATCCTGAGCCGTCGGGCCTCCTTCACCGCGACCGCGTACGCCTCGAGCTCCGTCGGCCGATCGACGTATGCGTACCGGCGGTCCCATAGCTCCTTGCCCTCGTGCCACTGCCGGATATGGGTGAGCTCATGGAGGATGTCCAGGTACAGGACGCGCTCATCCCCCGACCGGAGGTAATCCAGGCCGGCGACGACGTTCCCCGCGGCGTCGTCGATGTACATGTACCCGTCCTCGGGGACGATGTGGATCCGGCAGTCCCGAAGGACCTCCCGCCGCAGGCCGTCGTGGAAGATCGAACGGAAGGCTGCGGACCTCTCCAGCGCGGGGAACACGTCGAGGATCGCGTGTTTCCCGGCCTTCAGCCTCCGGTTCACGCGGACCTCGACCATGACCCCGTCCTCGATGCGGGGGCGCGACATGAACCTTTCGAGACATCGACACGCTCATTACGCGGTCCCGCCTTCCTGACGCGGGTGGCCGTCGTGGTGCGCCGGTTCGCGTGGGTCTGGACGATCGTCGGCTTCGGTGTCGGGCTCCTTCTCGGGTACGACTGGTCCGGCCAGG
The DNA here is from genome assembly GCA_001800745.1 of Euryarchaeota archaeon RBG_16_67_27. Lineage (GTDB taxonomy): Archaea > Thermoplasmatota > Thermoplasmata > RBG-16-68-12 > RBG-16-68-12 > RBG-16-68-12. Next base: position 6,541 of record MGVZ01000072.1, on the reverse strand, counting down.
GCGTTCGGTTCGAACCGACGGTCGTAACGATTGCGACCCTCGCGGGGGTGTTCGTGTCGGTGATCGTCTCGGTGTGGCCGGAGGTCCGCCAGCCGCCGCTTGTGCCGTGCCCGAGCTGCGGCCGTCCGAGGCATCCGGACGCGGTGCTGTGCCCGCACTGCGGCGCCGCGAAGTAGCCGTCACTTCCGGCGCTTCGCGATCGTCTCGATCCGAGACTCGAGCGCGGCGACGCGAGACTTCAGCTCCTTGTTCTCGTCCTTGAGCTTGTCGAGCTCGCTCTGCTGTTCGACCTTCTTCGCGCCCTCCGCGTGCTTCTCGCGCACCGCCTTGATCGCGAGGCGCGCGGCGACTCGCAGGTGCGCGATCAGCTCCCGCTCCGCGGTTTTCTCGAGCTCGGCGATCCCCTTCGTGTACCCGAGCTCCTCGAGGCCCATGACCGCGCCATACCGCGCACGGTAGTTCGTGTCCCTGAGGAGGGCGGCGAGATGCTCGACGATCTCGTCCCGCCGCTTCTCATGGAACGACCCGAGCTTCCCGAGGGCCGTCGCCGAGGCGAAGCGGACGAGCTCCGGCCTCCCGTACGCGGTGCGCTCCTTCAGGACCTCGATCCCCTTCTCGTCGCGAAGGTTCGCGAGCGCCATGCACGCCCCCCGCGTCACGACCTCCGCCTGGGACGGGCGGTCCATCCCCTTCACGATCGTCTCGAACGCCTTCGGATGGCGGGCCTCCGCGAGGGCGAGGGCCGCGGTCTGCATCGGGTAGTACCAGCCGTCCTCCATGTACGCCTTCGCGAGCGCCTTGAATGCGACGTCGTCCTCGCGGAACTTCCCGAGCGCGCGGTACACCCCGCGGCGAACGCGGCTCTCCTTGTCCTTCGCGCCTTCGAGGAGCACCTCCCGCGCCTCCGCGGACCGGATCTCCCCGAGCGCGGTCGCAGCCTCGCGCCGGACGCCCCAGAACTTGTCCTTCGTGAGCGCCTTGCGGAGCGCGGCGACGACCCGGTCGTCCGAGAGGAAGGTCCCGAGCCCCTCCGCGGCCTGCATCCTCGCGGCGACGGACTTCGCGTTCGCGAGCTGCCAGAGGAGCTCATCCTTGTCCTTCTTGAACGTGATCTTTTTCAGGAGGACGGCGTCGGGATCGAACATCACCGCCTTGGGCCGCGCGGGTGCGTCGAGGTGGAACACCTGCTCCGCCTTCTCGAGCTGGACCCGCTCGCGCCACACCCGGGCGTCCGTCGCGATCTCGATCTCGACGGGCATCCGGAAGAGGGGCACGGGGTCCTTGACCTCCTGGGTCTGCTTCACCTTGAGGAGGACCTGCTTCGCCTTGTCGTCCCACGACCACGACACCTCGAGCTCGGGGTGGCCGGCCTTGTAGAGCCACTCGTCGAAGAACCAGTCGAGGTTCCTCCCGGTGGCCTCTTCGATCGCGACCTTCAGGTCGTTCGTCTCCACGTTCTGCCCGCCGTGCTTCGTCAGGTAGTGGGAGATCGCCTTCCGGAAGAGGTCGGGGCCGAGGACGAACCGGAGCATGTGCAGGACGTTCCCGCCCTTCTGGTACGTGTGGACGTCGAACATGTCCGAGGCGTCGACGAACTTGTGCGTGACGATCGGCCGCTTGTACCGGGTCTCCGCCTCCTCGAAGTACTGCGTGCGGTCGTCGAGGATGGCCACCAGGGCGTCGTCGGCCCCGTACTTGTGCTCCCGCCACAGGTACTCGCAGAACGTCGCGAACGACTCGTTGAGCCAGATGTGGCCCCAGGACTTCGTCGTCACCCAGTCCCCGAACCACATGTGGGCGAGCTCGTGGGACAGGAGGTCGTCCGGGTTGTAGTCCCAGTACGCCTTCTCGTCCGTGAGGCAGTACTCGTACAGGATCGTGAGGGTCGTGTTCTCCATCCCGCCGGCGGTGAAGTCGGGCACGCAGACCTGCGCGTACTTGTCCCAGGGATACCGGAAGCCCAGGATCTTCCCGAACGCGACGACCATCTCCGGTGTGTTCCGGAAGCAGCGGTCGATGAAGCCGCCCTTCCCCTTCGGGACGTACGCCTGCACGGGCACGCCGTCCGCCGTCCATTCCTTCGAATCGAACTCCCCGACGGCGAGGGCGACGAGGTAGTTCGAATGGGGCTTGTCCTGGAGCCAGTGGAACGTCCGGGTCCTCCGCCTCGCGTCCCGGGTCTCCTTCACGAGCCGGCCGTTGCTCAGGGCCACGTACCTGTCCGCGACCGTGACGATGACCTCGGACGTGAAGCGCTGGTTCGGGTAGTCGTACGAGGGGAACCAGTAGCGGTTCTCCATCGCCTCCCCCTGGCTCCACGCGATCCGCGCGCGCTTCGGGTAGCCCTTGTCGGGCCCCATGAAGAAGAGGCCGATCCTCGGTTTCGCCTCGTACCGAATCCGGACCTCGAACGACTCGCCCGCCTTCCGCGCCCTCGGCAGACGGACGGTCAGGGCGTCCCCGTGGGTCTCCCATTCGAGGACCTTGCCCGCGTCATCCGTGATCCGGCGGATCGTCAGGTCCGCGGCATCGAGGGTGATCTCCCGCAGGCCGTCGTTGATCGGCGAGAGCCGGTGGACCGCGGTCCCGGAGACCGTCTTCGCGTCGTCGTCCACCCTGACCTCGAGTCGCAGGTGCGTGAGGCGGAACGTCTTATCACGCGGCGGCTGCTCCGGGGTCTCGGGGCTCGCGAACGTCCGATCGAACGCGCCGAGCACGAGGCCACGGCAGGAATCCAACAAGTCGCTCATCGTCGCTCCTCCATTTCCGGTGGCGCGACGAAACTCCGCGTCCTATTTAGGGGTTCTCACGGCGGGCGCCGGGACAGCCGCGCTTCCCTCCAGAACGCGAGGAGACCTTCCGCGACGAGGAAGCCGCCGAAGATCAGCGGCAGGAAACCGAGGCCTTCCGCCAGGTCGTGCTCGACGAGATCGCCGAAGACGAGGAGGAGCGCGACCACGAGGAGCGCGGTCCCGGAGACGACCATCACGAGCGACCGTGTGCTCGCCAACGGAGAGGGACCGTCGGGGTGCTAGATAAGGCCGCCCGCGGAGGCCTTATGGCCCCGGAGGCGTTCGGCGTTCCGTGCACGACCGCGCGAAGGAGATCGCGGACACCTGGCGGCGGATCCGAAGACCGCTCCAGTGGCCCATGGAGGACTTCCGCCGCGCTCGCGTGCGGTCGCGCGGCTTCGACGGGTACCGGTTCGCGCGGACGCACGGACGGGGCGTCGTCGGGTTCGTCGTCGGCTTCGCCCTGCGCGAGGGCGTCGTTCCCGTCGCAGTGGAGCCGCCCGAGGCCGTCGCCTACGTCTTCGTGGAGCCCGCGGGATCCGCCCTCCACCGCGAGCTCGTGTCCCGCGCGAGCAGCCCCGTGCGCCGCCTCGTGAGGGCGAGCGCGGACCTCGACATGCCGTACGCGATGCTGAAGGACGGACCCGTCGTCGCGCTGCGCCACCGGTCGATGCGCGCCGTTCCGCCCGAGCTCTTCCCGCTCGTCGCCTCGGACTTCTTCCTCATGTCGTACCGACCGTTCTGGACCTCCGGGTTCCTCGAGAGGATCCGCAGGCCGCGACGCCGGAGCCGGTGAGGTCAGGCGCCCATCTCCGCGGCGAACGTCGCGGGGACATGGGGCCGGTCGACGACCTCGAAGATCTTCGTCCATCGGTCCGCCAGGTCGCGGCCGCATCGAAGCACGCCGAGGGCCACCAGGGCCTCGAGTCGGCGGCGCGTCCGCGATCCGGGCCACCCGAACCGCGCGGACATGAACTCGACGACGGCCCGTTCGCTCACGACGCGGTTGGCGAACCG
>MGVZ01000072.1:0-2705 GCA_001800745.1 Euryarchaeota archaeon RBG_16_67_27 | reverse complement strand
CACGGCGACGAGGGTGAGGTCCTCCCTCAGTCCGGGATCCTCCACGGACACGAGGGTCGTCCAGAGCCCCTTGAGGAGGGTCATGCGCCGGGGAGGCGCGGGAGGCCTCGTCCCCCTTCCGAGTGCATGTAGCGTACCCTGCCAGCCTCGGGCAACAAGACTTTTATCGCCCGCGCCCGATGCGTCCGCGATGGCCGTGGAGACGGAGCTCGTCCCGATCCGGAATCCCGACGGCCTCAACGTGATCCTCGGGCAGACGCACTTCATCCGGACCGCGGAGGACGTCCACGAGGCGCTCGTCACATCGGTCCCGGGAATCCGGTTTGGCGTCGCGTTCTGCGAGGCGTCCGGCCCCTGCCTCGTGCGCGTCGAGGGCAACGACGAGGGTCTCAAGGCGCTCGCCGCGGAGAACGCCCTCCAGGTCGGCGCGGGGCACTTCTTCATCGTCTTCCTGAAGGAAGCCTTCCCGATCAACGTCCTCCGAGCCCTGCGGGAGGTCCCCGAGGTCGTCTCCCTCTACGCGGCGACCGCGAACCCCGTTGACGTCGTCGTCGCCGTCACCCCGAAGGGACGCGGCGTGCTCGGGGTCGTCGACGGAGAGCGGGCAAAGGGGATCGAGACCGCGAAGGACCGCGAGGACCGCATCGCGTTCCTCCGGAAGATCGGCTACAAGCTGGGCTGATATGTGCCGGATGCTCGGCCTCGTGAGTCGCAAGCCGGTCTCCGCGGACGTGCTCCTCGCCTTCCGGGCGCTCGCGGAGACGGGCAAGTCCTTCAAGGACTTCGGCTGCGCGCAGCTGAACCCGAAGCCCGGCCACCCGGACGGCTGGGGCCTCGCGGCGGTCGGGATGGACTCGGAGTTCTACGCGCGCAGCGGCGCGAACGCGGCGAAGGACCCGAAGTACGACGACGCCGTGCGGCGCCTCGTGCGGGACGTGAGCCCGCCCCTCCTGCTGCTCGCCCACGTGCGACGGTCCTCGACGCGGGACTCGATCACGGACGCGTACGCGCACCCGTACCGCAGGGAGATCGACGGCCGGGCCGCGTTCTTCGCCCACAACGGCGAGATCGAGGGCTACGGAATCCGGAATGGGCGGATCGACTCCCAGGAGATCCTCGACCGGTTCCTCGACGCCCTCGGGCCGGACCTGAAGCCCCTCCCGGAGTTCAAGCAGGCGATCGCGCGCGCGAAGGAGTCCCTCGACCACGATTTCCCCCGGAAGTCGGAGTCGTACACGTTCCTCATGCTCGACGGCGACCGGATCGTCGCGCACCGGGACGCGCGGCAGTGCGTGCCGTACTACACCCTCCACGAGACCCGGACGGAGGACTTCGCACTCGTCTGTTCCGAGGTCCTCCCGAACCTCCCCGGCCGCTGGCGCATGCTCCGGAACGGGGAGTACATCGAGCTGCGGCCCTGACGGTCCGCAGTCCTCCGGAGGACCGCCTCCCGAGTTGTCAACGAAAAACGGTTCGGCCGATGGGATAGGCTTAAATACATCTTATCTCGTAGAGTCAATATCGGGTTGCCCCTCGGGGGAGGAGGACGATAGGGTGAGGGAGATTGAGATCACGACAAGCTGCCCGGAGTGCCAGGGCGGCCACCTTGTGCGCGACTACGGGCGAGCGGAGATCGTATGCGAGGACTGCGGTCTGGTCCTCGACGACATGATCATCGACGAGGGGCCGGAGTGGCGCGCGTTCGACTCCGAGCAGCGGGAGTCGCGGGAGCGCGCGGGGCCTCCGAGCACGATCATGGCCCACGACAAGGGCCTGAGCACGTCGATCGGCTGGCGGAACAAGGACGCGTACGGGCGGCAGATCCCGCACAAGTCCCGCGCGCAGATCTATCGGCTGCGGAAGTGGCAGCACCGGATCCGCACGTCGAAGAGTGGGGAGCGGTCCCTCGCGCAGGGCCTCACGGAGATCAACACGATGGCCTCGAAGATGGGCCTCCCTCGGCACGTGAGGGAGAGCGCTGCGGTCCTCTACCGGAAGGCGTCGATGAAGAACCTCGTCCGCGGCCGCTCGATCGACGAGGTCGTCGCGGCGACCTTGTACGCGGCGTGTCGCCAGTGCGGCGTCCCGCGGACCCTCGACGAGATCGCATCGAAGTCGAACGTCGACCGGAAGTCGATCGGCCGGACGTACCGCACCCTCGTGCGCGAGCTCACGTTGAAGCTCCTCCCGCAGAGCCCGCGGGACTACATCGCCCGGTTCTGCAACCGCCTGAACCTCGAGATGGAGGTCCAGCGGCGGGCGAAGGAGATCCTCGACAAGGTCGAGAAGGACGAACTCGCGTCCGGCGTCGCGCCGAGCGGCGTCGCCGCGGCGACGATCTACATCGCGGCGATCCTGTGCAACCGGCCCTGCACGCAGAAGGAGGTCGCGGAGGTCGCGGGCGTGACGGAGGTCACGATCCGGAACCGGTACAAGCGGATCTCCGTCGCGATCGGGATGGCGAAGTGACGGCGGGTCTCAGAGCCGCCTAGGGCCGGGATCGCCCGAATCGTTCGCCGTCCGCTCTCTGCCGGTTCGACCGAAGGGAAAGCGCGATCCAGGAGGCACCGACGGCCCCTGACACGACCCCTCCGATCAGTAGAGGAAGGAACTGAGGTGGCCGTGTCATGAACGTCACCGCAAGGGTGTAGTTCTGCGCATCTGTCCGGGAGTTCACGGAGATCAGCTCGGAGACTGTGATCGCG
>MGVZ01000071.1 GCA_001800745.1 Euryarchaeota archaeon RBG_16_67_27 | reverse complement strand
TCGTCACGCACGCGTATGCCGCGTTCGGCACGTACGCGGTCAGCCTGACGGTCACGGACAACGACGGCCTGGTGGCCTCGACCAGCGGTACCGTGCGCGTGTATGCCCGGCCCGTCGCCTCGTTCACCTCCAGCCCGGCGAAGCCGCTCGAGGGCCAAGCCGTTGCCTTCGACGGCCGCGCCTCGTCAGACCCGGACGGCACGATCGCCTCGTACGCCTGGAGCTTCGGCGACGCGAGTACGGGCACGGGCCCGACACCGAGCCACACGTACCCGGCGTACGGGAGCTACGTCGTCACCCTGACCGTCACGGACAACGATGGCCTCACCGCGACGACGTCCCGCACGGTGACGGTGTACGCGCGGCCCACCGCCTCCTTCACGTACACTCCCGCGAAGCCGGCGCGCGGCCAGTCCGTCGGGTTCGATGCGTCCGCGTCGCGCGACCCGGACGGTTCGATTGCGTCCTATGAATGGACCTGGGGCGACGGGACGAGCTCCGGCGCGCTCACCGCACCGACTGCGAGCCACACGTACGCCGCTCACGGCTCGTACTCGGTGACCCTCCGCGTCACGGACGGGGACGGGTTCACGGGCGAGACGGCCAGGACGATTGTCGTCCTCGCGCCTCCGGCGGCGAGCTTCGGCTTCTCCCCGTCGAGCCCGCTCGAGAACCAGGCCGTCTCCTTCGACGCCTCCGGATCGTCGGATCCCGACGGCTCCATCGTCTCCTACGCCTGGGCGTTCGGCGACGCTGGGACCGGCACGGGCGCGGCGGCGAGCCACACGTACACGCGATACGGGACCTACACGGTCACCCTAACGGTCACGGACAACGACGGCCTCACGGGCTCGACCTCGAAGTCCATCCGCGTCTTCGCGCGGCCGTCGGCCGCCTTCACGTCGAGCCCGGCGACGCCCCTTGAGAATCAGGCGGTCGCGTTCGACGCCTCCAGCTCGGCCGATGCCGACGGGACGATCTCCACGTACGAGTGGACGTTCGGCGACGGCGCGACCGGGAGCGGCCGCACGACGTCGCATGCGTACACGCGCTACGGGACGTACGACGTGACCCTGACGGTCACGGACAACGACGGACTGAGCGCAAGCGTCATGAGGTCCGTCCGTATCTACGCCGCGCCCGCGGCCTCGTTCACGTACAGCCCCGCAAAGCCCCTCGTCGGCCAGAGCGCGACGTTCGACGGGTCGGGGTCGTCGGACCGGGACGGCACGGTTGTCTCGTACGCATGGACGTTCGGCGACGGCGGGACGGGGAGCGGTGCGTCCGCGTCCCACGCGTATGCGAACTTCGGCACGTACACGGCGACGCTCGTCGTCACGGACAGCGACGGATTCGCGGGCACGGCATCCCAGTCCGTGAGGGTGTACGCCGCACCGACCGCGGATTTCGCATACAGCCCGGCGAAGCCCCTACGCGGTCAGTCCGTCGCGTTCGACGGCTCTGCGTCCCGGGACCCCGATGGGACCACCCTCACGTACCTGTGGACATGGGGCGATGGCAGCTCCTCCGGCGTATCCTCGATCCCGACCGCGAGCCACACGTTCGCCGCGCACGGCACGTACACGGTGAGCCTGCGCGTCACGGACGCGGATGGTTTCTCCGCAGAGGTCTCGAAGTCCGTCCGCGTGTACGCGCCGCCCACCGCGGCGTTCACCTCGACGCCTGCGGCGCCGAAGGTCGGCGAGACGATCTCGTTCGATGCGTCGACGTCCTCCGATCCCGACAGCGCGATTGCGAGCTATCACTGGGTCTGGGGCGACGGTACGAGTTCCGCGACGACCGCGTCGCCGCTCGCAACCCACGCCTACGGATCCGCTGGCATGTTCGCCGTGACGCTGCACGTCACGGACGTGGATGGGTTCGTCGGCGAGGCGTCGAAGTCGATTCGGGTCTACGCGCCTCCGACGGCTTCGTTCACGGTCACGCCCGCGGCCCCCGGGATCGGCGAGGCGGCCACATTCGACGCCTCCGCCTCGACGGACGCCGACGGCACGATCTCCGCCTACACCTGGAACTTCGGCGACGGCACGACGGCCAGCGGGAGGGTCGTGACGCACGCGTACACGGCGGCGAACACGTACACGGTCACCCTGACCGTGACGGACAACGACGGCCTCACGGCCACGGCAACCCGATCGGTCGCCGTGAGCCTCGAGAACCAGCGACCGACCGCCGCGTTCGTCCTCACCCGCACCCTCATGAGCGTGAGCGTCGACGCGTCTTCGTCGACCGACCCCGAGGGCGCGATCGCGACGTACGCGTGGGCCTGGGGCGACGGCTCGAGCGGCGCGGGGAGGACCGCGACGCATGCGTATGCGGCCGCGGGCCGATACACGATCGCCCTGACCGTGACGGACAGTGGCGGCCTCACCGCGACGACCTCCCAGACGACGAGCGTCGCGACCTCGACGATCGACTACGAGTTCTGGGACTTCTTCAATGTCCCGTACGGGGAGTGGTGGGACTACCGCACGGCGGCGTACGGAGACCTGCCAATGGAAGCCGAGTGCTTCAATGCGACTTCGATCGAGAACGGCCTCTGTTCGCCCGTCCTCGCGAGCGTCCCGGACGTCTCCTCGTATCCGTACACGAACTGGTACCCCGTCTTCCCGGGCACGTTCCTCCCGGGCGAACCGGGCAACAACCCCATGCTGTACGCGCCGTACCGGTTCAAGGCGACCGGGGACGACGTCTCGGGCTTCGACCGCGCGGCGCCGGTCTTCCTGCCCGTCTTCGCGCCGACGGAGCCCGCGGGGGCGCGTCTCGACTTCGAGTGGCGCCTCGGCTACCTCGACTCCGCGGTCACGAACGCGAAGGCCGCGGAGGGCTGCAATATCGCCACGACCGACCTCGACGGGTTCCAGACGTATTCGACGATCACGCTGACGATGGACCTCCAGGAGTCCAAGCGGATCTTCGGGGTGGTCGCGACGGACGCGGCCACCGCGCGGTCGTGGTGGGCGTCGAACATCGCCGCGGGCTGTTTCCCGAAGGGCGGCGTCGAGTCCCGGTGGGAGACGTTCATGATCCAGCAGGGCGGGAGCTCGACGCGTTCCGGCGCCTACGACGTCGTGAACAGCTTTGAGTGGTGGTACCAGCCGTACTGGTCCGCGTTCACGACGACGGTCGGGGACGACGGCACGACGACGGTCCTGATTGACCACGGTTCGTGGGCCACGGAGGTCCTGCTCGCCCGCTGGTTCTACTGGGGCTCGACGAAGTACTTCGACATCGGGCCCGACGGGCGCCAGAACACCGCGGACGACGTGAAGAACTACCTCGACTCCACGCGGGCTCGCGGCTGGTGGGGCATGGAGCTCGGCTGGTTCGACGACTTCACGTTCCGGGGACGGCTCAACGCGGCGGGCATGGACTTCACCCTGACGAGCGCGATGCAGTATCACTTCCAGGAGACCGCGCTGCCGGGCCCCGACGGGCAGGTGAACCAGGTGGGCGACGTGCCCCTCTGGTCGTGGGGCCCGATCCTCTCCGACTACGTTTGGGGGGCGGAGTGGAGCGGCGCCCACCCGTTCTCCGAGCTCGAGCGGTACCTCGGGCTCACGTACCTGCACTCGACCCCCGGGTCGATCCAGTATGGGCTGGACCTCCGCTACGAGTACGTACCTCTGACATGGGACCTGAAGGCGGGCCAGACGTGGATGTTCCGCTTCCCCTCCGGACCGACGGCCTTCCACGACCCGAACCTCACCCCGAAGGGCGCGAATCCCGTCACGGGGGCCTTCGTCCAGTACACGACCCCGTTCGTGTTCGCCGGGACATTCCCGATTGCGTTCGGTGCGTGGGACGCACCGACGGCGACGTTCCGCGCGTACGGCCCGGTCGTGACGGGCGGGGCGCCGGGGTCACCGGGCAGCTACCCGTTGCAGCCGTATCCAGCGATCAATTTCCGTCCGTGAGCGGTCCATGACGTCGGGGCAGAGCGTCCCGGGGAAGTGCGCCCGCCGTCGGGCGCGTCGCGGGCCGATCGAGGCCCGCCGGGGGAGCGATCGCCATCGCGCCGGTCTCGTGGCCCTCGTCGTCCTGGCTCTCCTCGCGGGGCTTGCACCGGCGACCGCGTCCGCCGCGTCCTCCGGAACCTTCGCGCCCCCTCACGCGGACGCAGGGCTCGACACGAACGGCGACGGGAAGTACAACCAGCTTCGGATCGCGGCGTCCGTCCAGGTCGTTGCGGGCGGCGGGTTCACTGTCCGCGTGACGCTGAACGACGATCTCGACCTCGCATCCCTCACGTCGGGCAGCGCGACGGCGGCCCTTGCCCCCGGCCTCCAGAGGATCGACGTCCTCCTCAATGGCCCGGACATCTTCAACGGCGGGGTCGACGGCCCGTACTATGCGCACCTCACCCTCCTCTCCGACACAGGGGCGACCCTCACGACGGGCGTGTACATCACCTCCGCGTACGGGTTCATGGACTTCCAGCCGTACGACGCGCGATTCGTGCCGCCGCTGAGCGAGCGGACGGCCGACAACGATACGGACGGGCTCATCGACTGGATCGATCTCGGGTTCACGGTCGACGTGGCGACGCCGGGCACGTTCACCGTGTACAGCCACCTCACGGATCCGACGTTCACCGTCGTCGAGACCGTCCGCCAGACCCGGCAGCTCGGCGCGGGCCGGAGCGTCGTGGACCAGCTCCTCCCGGGATACCCTCTCCGGATCGCCCAGAGGAGCGGCCCGTACATCACCTCGAACTATCTGTACGACGCGCGCGGCGAACTGATCGACTTCACATCCCACCAGACCGCGGCATACGGCTACGAGGCCTTCGAGCTCCCACCCGCGCGGCTCCGACCTCCCCATTCCGACGCGGGCGACGACCTCGACGGGGACGGCCGGTACGAGGGTCTGCGCGTGAACGTCGGTCTGACGATCGAGGCGACCGGCACGTACACGGTCCGGGGGCGGCTCTTCACCGGTACGGGGGGGCTGATCGAAGAGACGGTATCCCGGATCACGGGGGTCCCGGGGTCGACGACCCTGCCGATCGTCTTCCCGAGCCCCTCGATCTACGCCGCTGGGGCAGATGGCCCATACCGGGTCGATCTCGAGGTGTACAACACGGCGCTCCTCCGCCTCGACGCCGGGTCCCATTCGACGCAGGCGTACGCATACTCGAGCTTCGAGACCGTGGCCCTTCAGATCCAGACGCCGTTTGACGAGGCGCCGGTCGACGACGATGGGGACGGCCGGTTCGAGGCGCTCGTCGTCACCGTGCCCCTGGCCGTGAGCGTCGCGGGCACGTATCGCATCGACGCGGCCCTGCGCGAGGGGATCAATCACGTGAACCTCACCGCGACGAGCCAGTACCTCGCCCTCTCGACCGGCGCGGTGTCCGTCTCCGTGGAGTTCCTCGGAGCGGACATCCTCGCGGCGGGGGTCGACGGTCCCTGGCGCGTCTGGGTCTACGTGTACGAGGCGGATGGCCCCCTCGTCGCGGAGTCGAGCCAGCGGACGGCGAGCTACCGCACCTCCGATTTCGAGGCGGGCCCCACGGGGACGATTATGGGGATCGCCGCGGACTCCGCGGAGGACGTGGACGGCGACGGGCGGTTCAACCGGCTCCGGGTGCGCGTCCAGGTGTCCGTGAGCGATCCCGGCCGCTATCGTCTCGAGGCGATCCTCACGAGATCCGGCCGGACGATTGCGACGGACGCCCCCACGGCGACCCTGGCCGCGGGCATCGCCCTCGTCGAGCTCCGCTTCGGCGGACCCGACATCCGCGCGGCGAACCTCGACGGTCCGTACGGTGTCGAGGTCGCGTTCCGGCGCCTCGGGAGCTCGACCCTCCTCGACAGCTCGACCCTCCTCACCTCGGCGTACCAGGCCGCCGCGTTCGGCCTCGCGACCGGGGTGACGCTCCGGGGCCGCGTGACGTCGGCGTCTACGGGGGCGCCCCTGGCTGGGGCGACGGTGTGGCTCCTCGACTACGCGGACCACGTGAGCCGGGAGACCGTGGCGGACGCGACCGGCGCGTACGCCCTGGCCGCGTACTCCGGGACGTACACCGCGATCGCGGACCACCCCGCGGCCCAGGCGAAGGCGTGGTCGCTGACCGTGACCTCGGACCAGTGGTCGAACATCTCCCTCGCCCATACACGACGGGTCGTCGTCGAGGACGACCTCGTGTGGGCGGGATGGGGGAGCCTCCTCGCGTCCGTGAGGTACGTGTTCGCGACGGACGGCCCCGCGCTTCGATACCAGTACGACTGGACCGCGGGGAACCGGGACGGGCGGGTGCAGCCCGACGAGGCCGCGGGCCTTCCCGAGCCCGCGGATCGCGTGCGGGAACTCCTCGACGCCGGGGGGACGTCCGAGCGGTTGATGGTCAACGGAGCGTCCTACGCCGCCGCGGACGC
>MGVZ01000070.1 GCA_001800745.1 Euryarchaeota archaeon RBG_16_67_27 | reverse complement strand
CCACCGGAGCAAGTCCAAAACGGCGCGCAAGCGCCAGGTCGGACGCTCAGTCCAATGCCGTCAGAACAGAAGGGGGCGTACGGCGGTCACCTGGCCCCCTTGTGACGCCCTTCCCGGAAGAGTGGATTTCGGAGTCGATAGCTATATTAGTTGCATCAACTATTTCCCCTCCAATGCGTTACAAGACCGTGAATCTCCAGCCGACCACCTACGAACGGCTGAGGCGATACCAGTTCGCTGGCAAGAGCTTCAGCGCTGTAATCGATCAGCTTATGGATCTCGCGGAACCGGAAGAGATCTATCTGGACGTCCTGAGGGTTCATCGCCGACGCATGAAGGAACTCAAGACATCTGGGGGATTGTTGATTTCCGATGCGAAGCGGGCCCTGGCGAAGAAGGACTAGTGCCGGCCCATGGCCCGCTTTGCGGTGGTCATCCACCCGCGTTTTCCTAAGGAGCTGGAGGCGATCAAGCGAGCAGGCCGGAAGGATATCGCGGGACGCATTCTCCCTGCCCTGAGGCTCCTGGAACAAGACCCCTTCCAGGCGAGACCCGGGCTCGATATCAAGCCGCTCGCGATCGCGGGAGGATCGGTTTTCCGTCTGCGCGTAGGTGACTATCGCATCCTTTACGAAGTCGATGTGGCGTCCAAGAAGGTCTTCGTGACCACCCTGTTCCATCGGGGCCGAGGCTCTCGTCAGTAGGGTGTTCTGTCCGACCGGCGATGACGTTGGCGCGGGATCTGGTGAGACGGCGACACCCCACCGGAGCATCTCCAAAACGGCGCGATCAATTGCGGCTCGACCTTCGCGCCCCCCCCGTCTCGCATGACGCCCCGCGATGGAATCCATTATCAGGGAGAGCGTCTCTGGGAGCGCGCAATGACCTTTCTGGGATTCAACTCTCCGAAGAGCGGCGTCGTGCTTCGGGATGTCGCCGAAGGTGACCTCCCGGTTTTTTACGAGCAGCAGCTGGACCCGGCCGCCAACCGGATGGTCGCCTTCACGGCCAAGGATCCCTCGGACCGGGAGGCCTTCACGGCGCACTGGAAGAAGATCCTAGGCGACCGCCCGGTGACACTCAGGACGATCCTTTCCGACGGGCATGTGGTCGGGTACGTCGGGAAGTTCGAAGAGCGGGTCGGCAAGCCCGAAGTCACGTACTGGATTGGAAGGGAGTACTGGGGCAAAGGTATCGCCACCAACGCCCTTTCGGCGTTCCTGGACCAGATGAAGGCGCGCCCCGTCTTTGCCCGCGCCGCCCGGGACAACGCCGCCTCCCTCCGCGCGTTGGAGAAATGTGGCTTCCGGCTCGTCGGCTACGAGACGTCCTTTGCCAACGCACGGGGTGAACAGATCGAAGAGGCAACGCTGGAACTCAGAGCGATGCCAAGGGAAGCCGCCGGACGTGACGGTCCTCCGCCCGCCGTGGGCTCTGACATCCGCGTTCGCCCTGCGATCCGTCAGGACATCCCGGCGATCGTGAATGTCTCCACCTCCTCGACGACCGCCGAGGAGGACCTCGGCTTCGGCGCGTCAGGTCCCGAGTCCCCTCTCACCGACCCGGACCGGCTCTCGGCCGCTTGGCAGGATCCAAACCTCGTGCGCGGCGAGGAGGTCCTCGTGGCCGAGCTCGGAGGGCGCGTGGTCGGATGCGTCACGGTCCAGGACCGGGGCGAGGCGCTGGAGCTGATCAACATCGACGTCCCTCGCGAGCTCCATGGCCGAGGGATCGGCACTCGGATGGTGCGGTACGTTGAGGACCGGGCCCGGGCCGCGGGGAAGCGCGCGGTGACGCTCGGGACGAGCCGCAGCGCGGCCGGCGTGCCATGGAAATCGCTCCCGTGGTGGCAAGCTCAGGGCTACCGGGTCACCCACGAGGAGGAGAACGCGTGGACGAGGGCGATCGGGCCTGGGGTCCGAGAGATCCGGATGCGAAAGGATCTCCCCTAGGGGACTTGCGGCCCGGACCCACGCCTGGCGTCGACGCGGGCGGCCGCCGTCCTCAGCGGGAGGGTACCCGCTCGCCGGAGGCGGCCCCCAGCGTCCGAAGGACGGACTCCTCGCGGTCCCGGAGCTCCGTCTCCGAGGCGCCAGGATAGAGGATGTGGAGGATCATGTGGACGGAGGTGGTCACGACGTTTCGGCCCGACTCCCAGACCTCCGGGTTGAGGTACACGAAGTCCATCGAGCCCGTCTTCACGACGATCCCGTTTCGGCACGCTGGGACGGGGAGGTCGGGCATCTCCGTGCGCGCCTGCCAGAACGCCCGCTCGCCTTCCGGGGTGTTGAGCACCCCGATCGGGTGGGCCCCGACGAACTGGTCGCGTGAAATCCGGAGAGACTTCGCGACCGCGTCGACCGCGTACTTGAACTCGACCGTCCACGGGATCTCCTCGAGTCCCTCGACGAGGAACTCGTCGCCGGGCGCGAGGTCGAGGGCATCGACGACGCGCTCCGATAGCACGAGCGCGTAGAACGTCCGGCCGCGCAACGTGATCCGTTCCACGCGAGCCACCGGCGCCTTCCGTGGCGTACCCTGCATGCCGTCCGTTCGCAATCGGAGCCGGATCTCGTCCCTCAGACCGTCTCCCCGGGAAACGCAACCGTCCCGCAGGAGCATAAAGGCGGTGTCAAGGCTATCAGAATTCGAAAACGGAGGGAAAAGGGAAAGGAGTCCGGGCCGCGCGCATGGTCCGGACCTGTGCCGTGTTCAGGGAGCCGCCGCGGCGACCGCCGCTGCCGCATCGACGCGCCCGAAGCCGAACGTCCGATCGTAGCCGGAGGCGCCGAGGTCCTTCGCGGTCATGTCGAGGATCATCCGCACCTGCCAGTTCGCGAGGGACGGGTCCGCGGCGATGACGAGTGCGGCGACTCCGGACACATGCGGGGCGCTGAACGACGTTCCACTCGCGGGCTCGTAGTCGCTGATCGCGACCTTGAGGCTCAGGGACACCGTCGCGCCGCCGTCGAGCTCCGCCCTCAGGGCGAGGCCCTCCTCACGGGAGAGGCTGAGCCCCGGGATCGTGGAGAGTGTCTGGAGGGTCCCGGAGAAGCCGCCCGCTACGTTGTTGTAGACGATCGCCGCCAGGGCGCCGTCCGCCGCCGCGTTCGCGACCTTGTCCTTGAACGTCAGGCTCCCGCGCTCGATCAACGCGATTTTCCCGCTCGCGTCGACCGCCGCGAAGTCCGCCGCCGTCCCGAGGCCCGCGAACACGAGGTCCGCGGTGATCCCGTCTTCGTCCGTGGCCGCGGTGAACGCCATCGGGATCGCCCCGAGCTCCCGCGCCGTTGGCGAGAGTTCGAGCGTCATCGAATCCCGGCCGAGCCCGCGGATGAACGTGGACGGCACGTCGACGCCCGGAGCGACGAGCTCCTGGTCGTACCCGAAGCTCGAGAAGTCCGCGAGCATGTCGTCCGAGTCCGTCGCGCCGACCGCGATGACCTCACGGAGCGCCGCGGGGAAGTTCACGGGAGGCCGTCCTGCGTTGCCCGACGACGCCACAAGGACGATGCCCGCATTCCATGCGGCCCGGATGATCCGGCGCTCGCCGATCGAGGCCGCGGACCCTCCGAAGCTCATCGAGATCACGTCTGCGCCCGCGTCGATCGCCGCGTCGATCCCTGCGACGATCGCGTCCGTGAAGCAGTTCCCCTCGAGCGCCTCGCAGACGCGGAAGAACACGATCGTCGACTCGGGCGCGACGCCGACCACGCCGACGTCGTTGTCGATCGCCGCGATGTTCCCGGACGTCAGGGTGCCGTGACCCTGGTACGGCCCGGGGATGTCGCTCGGATCCTCGTCCATGTCGATGAAGTCGTAGCTCGCCGCCGCGTCGAGGTTCCCCGCGAGGTCCGGATGGGTCGCGTCGATCCCCGTGTCGAGGACCGCGACTCGGACGCCATCGCCGCGCGTGGTGCCCCATGCGCTCGGCGCGCCGACCTTGTCGACGCCCCACGGAACGATCTCCGGTGTCCCGGCCCACACTTTGCCTGGGAGGATGTGCGTCGTCAGCTGACGCGTCTGCACGCGCTCGACGTATTCAATCCCCGCGGCGCTCGCGATCGCTCCGACCGCGCGTGCCGGCACGTCCGCTGCGAGTGCAGGGATGTTCCGGTACGCGATTGACACCGATCCGCCGTATCCCTGGATCACGCGAGAAGCGGATTCCAGAGAACCGCGATAGCCCACGATGACCTGCGCCCTCTCGCCTGCCGCGGAGGCCGCGGCCGCGACCGTCCCGAGCAACAGCACGAGGACAAGGGCGGCGATCATCCACTGTAGAGGTCTCATCCCCATCGTCAACGCCCTCCTCTTCCCGAACCGATGGCCAGCCGCGTGCATAAAGCTTCGCGTGCGTTCTCGTGCCTGAGAACGTCGTTCCTCGTCGAGCGTGCGTCCGCGCAGTACCGTTAAGTAGGCTCGGTCGCATCCGCGCTCGGTTCCCGGGATGGACGACGCCGAGCGACTGAAGGGGCGATCCGATCCGCCGCCGATCGAGTGGGTCCGCCCGGAGCCGCCGCCTCCCCTGTCACCCTCGCCCGCCGCGTGGGTGCCGCGTCCGGAGGACTTCGAGCGGCCCGTGGCGCGAGAGGGGCCCTCGCTCCCCCGAGGCCCCCGGTCCCTCTCCAAGGCCGCCGGCATCTGCATGTTCCTCGCGGGCGCGATCGGCATCGCCGGTTCCGTGTTCTCCGTCCTCTTCCCGCTCTCCGACGCGGAGCTTGCGAACCTCACCGCGGGCATCGATCCCGCGACGCTCACGCTCATCTACGTCTGCGGTCTCGCGTCCGTCTACGCGCAGGCGTTCGCGGTCCTCGGCGGCATCCTCGCCTTCCAGGGAGCGAACTGGAAGCTCGCGGTCCTGTGCGGCTTCGCCTCCCTCCTGACGATCGGCTTCGTGTTCATCGAGTCGTCCGTCCTCGGTGGGATCGGTCTTCTCCTCGTCTTCTTGGCGCGGCGGGAGTTCGTCTCCTGAGTCGGCGGGCGCAACGTTCATACGCGCGGGCCGAATCGCTCGCCCGATGCGCGTCCGCACCCTCGGTCGCACGGGTCTGAAGGTCTCCGAGATCGGCTTCGGCGCGTGGGCGATCGGGGGAAACGACCATGGGAACTCGTACGGGCCCACGGACGATGCGACCTCGGTTGCGGCGGTCCGACGCGCGCTCGACCTCGGGTGCACGTTCTTCGACACCGCCGACGTGTACGGCTGGGGCCACAGCGAGGAAGTCCTCGGTGCCGCCCTCGAGGGCCACCGCGACGACGTCGTGATCGCGACGAAGGTCGGCGGGGACTTCTACCATGGCGGCGTGCGGATGAACTTCGATCCCGGGTACATCGCGTTCGGCCTCGAGCGGTCGCTCCGGCGGCTCCGGACGGACCACGTCGACGTGTACCAGCTCCACAACCCGCCCGCGGAGACGATGGCGGACCCCGCGACGTATGAGACGTTCAAGACCCTGAAGGCGGAGAACAAGGTCCGCCACATCGGGGTCTCGATCCACGAGCCCTTCGAGGGCACCCTGTGCATCGAGTCCGGGGTGCCCGACGTGCTGCAGGTGCCGTTCAGCATCCTCCGCCAGGAACCGGCCGACGGCTTCCTCGCGGAGGCGGCCGCCGCGAACATCGGGATTGTCGCGCGGGAGCCCCTGGGGAACGGTTTCCTCGCAAAGGTCGTCCCCGCGGACGCCCGGTTCCCGCAGGGCGACATCCGGCATCACTGGCCTCCTTCGATGATCGAGGCTCGGGCGGAGGTCGCGAACCGCCTCTCCTTCCTCGTCCGGGAGGACCGGACCCTCGCCCAGTCCGCGCTCCGTTTCGTCCTCGCGTTCCCCGAGGTCTCTGTCGCGATCCCCGGCGCGAAGAGTCCCTCGCAGGTCGAGGAGAACCTCGCCGCCTCCGGGGCACCGCCCCTGGCGGAGGAGGAGGTCCGTTCGCTCCGGGACCTCTACGCCCGGGATTCCGGCCTCTGAGCCGCGCGCTCGCTTCTCGTGAAACCTTTTAGACCGCGGGGGCTTAGGCGCGCTGGGACGGGCCGGAGATGTGGTCTCGGGAGGACCTCCTGTCGTCGCTCAAGGCCCTCGGTCTCCTCCGAAGCCCCGGCGTCGAACGGGCCGTCCGCGCCGTGGACCAGGAGGCTTTCCTGCCCGACGGGCTCGGAGCGCTCGCGTACGCGGACATGCCCCTGCCCTCCCTGTCGTCGATGTCGGGTCGACCGCTCGCCTCCGCGCGGTGTCTCGTCGCCGCCCTCGAGCTCCTCGAGCCCGCGGCCGGTTTGCGGGTCCTCGTCGAGGGTGCGCGGGGCGGCTATCCGGCCGCGCTCCTCGCCCACGTCGTCGGCCCGGAGCGGGTCGTCGTCCTTGAGCCGGACGCAGACGCCCGGGACGCCGCCCGGGAGCGGCTCGCCCGCGCCGGACTCGGCGCGGTCGACGTGCGAGCGGACCCGCCCGAGGAGCCGGTCGATCGGATCCTCGTGATGGACCCGAAGGACGCCCGGCCGAAGGAGCTCGTCGCGCATCTCGAGGACCTCGGTTTCCTGATCACGCGCGGCCGCGGCGTTGAGGAACTCGCGTTCGTGAAGATCCTCCGCAACGGCCGGGAGACCGTTCGGTTGACGTTCAGCCAGGCGCCCGCGTCCCTCCTCGCGGGCGGGAGCCGCGCGGAGGCGATGGCCCCCGTGGACTTCGCGCGCCTCTTCGCGGTCGAGGACCTCCTCGCCCACGCGTGGGAGGGGCGGGTGTCGGGGCACTACGACCAGCACTTCCAGGACGTGGCCGACGAGACGTTCGCGGACGGGCCCCTGGACCTCGAGTCGTTCAATCCCGAGCGGGAGCCCGTGAAGCTCGCCGCGCGCCGCGTGTTCCAGGCCGCGTACATCCTCCAGAGCGCGGGGGAGCTCGACCGCGCCGCGGACGCGTACGCCCGGTCGATCGCGCTCGTCCCGACCTCGGAGGCCCACACCTTCCTCGGGTGGACCTGGTCGTTCACCGGGCGGTACGACGACGCGATCGCGGAGTGCGAGCGGGCGATCGAGACGGACCCCACGTTCGGGAACCCGTACAACGATATCGGCGCGTACCTGATCGAGCTCGGCCGGATCGACCACGCGATCCCCTGGCTCGAGAGGGCGCTCGCGGCGACGCGGTACTCCTGCTACTTCTACGCACACACGAACCTCGCCCGCGCCTACGTCCAGAAGGGGATGCCCGAGCGGGCGAGGAAGTGCCTCCTCGCGGCGCTCGACGTGAACCCCGGTTACGAGCCCGCGCAGGAGCTCCTGCGGCGCCTCGACGGGGCCTCGGGCTACTTCGCCTGAGGGGCGAGGATCGCCGCGCGGAGCGTCACGAGGTCCGCGTCGGAGAGGACGGGGCGGGGTGCCCGGGTCACGAGGATATCGAGGACGCCATCGGCCGTGTCGAGGACGAGTCTCTCGTCGACGTACGCGGTGCCGGGCTGCGGCCCGGGCGGCGGGCCGACCTTGCGGTCGACGCCTCGGACCGTCTCCCGCGGGATCGAGCGTTCGATGACGAACCCATCGAACCGGCGGACGTTCCAGGATCCCTGGACCACGAGGTGCGCACGGAACTCGAGGATCCGGCGGTCCGTGACGATGAGGGTCGCGTCGCGGATCGGCAGGAAGACGAGCGGCCGTTCGTCCGGCTCGAGGTGCTTCGCGAACAGGCCCAGGCGGTACCCGTCGCGCCGGGCGTCCCGCGACAATCCGAGGAACGCGGTCTCGTCGAAGGCGGTCTCCTCGCGCACGCTCCCGTCGGAACCCGGCCTCCGGGATGAACCTTCGTCTGCGGCAGGCTTATCGCGGCGGCGTGCGTTCGCCCGCGCATGACCTCGTTCCCCACCCTCGACCGGTCCCTCGCCGCGGCCGTGAGCGGCCTCCACGACCACCTCTGGATCGCCCCGGCGAAGGACGAGCGGCGCTTGCTCGCGAGGCTCCTCGCCGGAGCCGTCGCGCTGGACGGGCACCTCGGGACCCGCGGACTCCTCGCCGGCGGCGTCCGCCCGATCGTCCGGGATTTCCAGAAGTCCCCAGGGGGGAAGGACCTGTTCGAGTTCCTCCACACCGCGTCGAACCTCGCGGCCGCGGCGGAGTCCGTCCGGACGCGGCCGAAGGCGGCGGCGAAGCGCGCGAGCGAGGCCGTGTCGTCCCTCGCGATCGGGGTCGCCGCCGCGTCGGACTCCTTCCACCTCGTCGAAGCGTTCGAGGCGGGCAAGACGGACTTCCTCGAGTTCACGGCGGCCCTTGCGGACGTGCTCGAGCAGCGCGGCGTCGTCCTCGCGGGGGAGTTCAAGCGATCCGCGAACGCGACGTGGGACATCCACGCGATCTGGGACGAGCGATGGTCGAAGGAATTCCAGCGCGTGGCGGCGATCGCCGCCCTCGGGTCCGCGGGGTTCACCGCGGCCCTTCACGTGGAGGCGCTCCGGACCCTGGGCCACTACCACGAGGTCCCGTACGGCCGGCTCGTCCCCGTCGTGAGCCGGATCCTCGGGCGCGCGGGTGCGCACGCTTAAGAGCCGAGCAGGATTGCACGCCGCCGGACGATGGCGGACGATCTCCACGCGCAGGCGCGGCAGGCGCTCGACCGCGGCGATCCGGATGCGGCACGCGACCTCCTGGCGAAGGCGCATGCGGCGTCTCCGGACGACGCCGAGATCCGCGAGCTGTACGCAGGACTCCTGCTCGCGCACGCGATTCACCTCGCAACGGACGCGCGAGACGCTCGCCGCAGGGACATCGCGCGGCGGAAGATCCCCTACGATGAAGAATTCCAGGACTCTCCCGAGGTGGCGCGGGCGTTCGACGCGGCCCTTGCGGCGCACGACGCGGTCCTCGCCGTGGAGACGGGCCATGAGAAGGCGCTCATGATGAAGGCGACCCTCCTGTTCCGCCGCGACCGGGTGACGGGCCGTGAGGCCGCCCTCGCCATCCTGCGAGGCCTCGAGGCCGCGCATCCCGACCACAAGCAGGTCACGTTCCTTTTGAAGAAGGTCGGCACGCCCTGTCCGCGGTGCACAGACACGGGGTTCTGCCCGTACTGCGCGGGGCGCGGGGTCCGGACAATCCTTCGGTTCGAGAGAGTGTGCGAGAAGTGCCACAGCGACGGGATCTGCCCGGTGTGCGGCGTCCTCTGATCACTCGAGGTCCGGCGCGCGGGGATTGCCCTCGGGACCCTCGATCCAGTCCACGCGGTCCACGCGGCCGATCTCCCCGCATCCGAGGCACTCCCAGCCGAGCGCATAGTCGTCGAACATGACGAGGCCGCGCTCCTCCTTCCCGCACTTCGAGCAGGGCCCCTTCACGTAGCCGCTGATCCGGAAGACCTGGATCACGATCTCGTCCGCGATGGCTCCCACCCGCGTCATTCGGAGGCGTCCTCGTCGCGGCCCGTCGGCGAGACGTACCAGTCGGGGACGCCCTTCTCCCCTCCGAGGTCGCAGTTCGGGCACACGTAGTCGAGGATCGGGTAGTTCCCGTGGGCGTGCTGGACGAAGAACACCTTCTCCGCGCCGCACTTCTCGCACTTCTGCGGCGCCTCACCGATGTTCTTCCGGCTGAACACGGAGGCGGCGACAACAGCGGAAGGAGATAAAGATGGCGATGCGCCTCCCATGCAGGCTAGACCTTCGACCGGAGCTTCGGCACCCACTGGGCGCCGACGCCGTCGGGATGCGGCGTGCGCTCGAAGTCCCCGTACAAGTCGGGATGATCTCGCACGAGGATCTGGCCTACCTTGTCGAAGACGTAGCGCATCTCGACCTCCGCGCCCGGGGACGTCCGCATCTCGAGGACCCATCGAAGAGTCCGGTGGTTCGCGCTCCAGACGATGTTGGTCGCGATGCCATCGGGCAGTGCACGCCGGAGGGCGGACGTCCAGCCCTTCTTCTCGTCGAACTTCATCTCCGGCCGGATGATCGCATCCGTGAGCCCGAAGTAACTCCTCTCGAGTGTCTCCAGGGTTCGCGTCACATCCCCCAGGTTCTCCAGTCGCGCCAGTTCCGAACCGGGCACGAGGGTCATCCGAAGTTCCTTAGGTCGGACGTAGCGGAGGGACTCCTGCGATATTGCGACACCCGCGCGGTGGCGTACGAGCTCATGCGTGTTGCCGGACCAGCACGCCTTGCCGTTTCGTCTCACGTATAGCAGGCCGTGCCTGACCTTCACGCAGTAGATTCCTCCGGAGTAGGGAACGAAATGATCGTTGAATCCGTCCGCGCCTAGGAATCGATTCGGCGAATCCGAGCTTAGGTGTGCGTTCACCGCCGGGTGCAGCCGCGAGGGCTCTAGGAACGACACGATGTAGTTGGGTCGCGTCTTGCGGATCGTGGCCCCTGTGAACACACGATGGGATTCAACGCGGTCATCGACGCGAATATTGGCGGCGAGGCCGACTTTGAGGGCTAGGACCTGGACGTCATCCGCAAGTTGCTTCGAGCTCGTGTAGAGGACTCGATGTCCGTTCGATGCGTGAACATTCCCGTCCCCTCGGATGAGAGCGTCAAGGAAGACGCGAATGAGGTAAGCGGGCCAGTCGTGGACGATGAACGGGACGCGTTTTTTCAAGGCACCATCGCCTATGGTTGCGCGCAGCCAATCGTACAAAGCGACGTGCTTGAACGACAGCCGTCTTACGTCTGCGTAGCCCGATTTCACATTCGTGACCGGGCGACCCAGCTCGGAGATGGACGTGGCCATGTCATCGAGAATCTTCCCCGGTTGCTGGGTCAGGTTGATGGAAGTGTCCGATTTCCCAAGATGCCCCTCAGCGGTGAAATACCCAAGGAAACGCGAGAAGGCCATCGCATTCGCCGAGAGTCCATCATAGCTCCGAATCGTCTCGCGCCTTGGCCTGTCCTTCCGCCGGTATTTCCGGAACGTCCCCGGCAGGGCAACCAGGGCAGGACGTCGGCCTCGCCAGAAGACCCCTCCTTTCTGATATCGGACTCGACGGTGGAGGAGTGCGGTCGCAGGATACAGGGCGAACTTCTCCTCATGTCGACGATAGGCCTGTGTGTCCACCTTCTTCGCCCACATCCGGTGGTTCGGCGTCACCAACAAGTCCACTTGCTGCGAGCGTGCGTGGTACATCGGACCGGTGTAATGTGAGGCAAACCTCTCTTCAGCGGGAACGAAGACAAGCTCGCCTGAAGTGGTCATGGATGCGAAGTGTTCATCGCCCCGGACAATAGGCCAAGCCTTCCAGCCTTCGTCCGTGAGGACGTCGGTATCTTCGCAATAGCAGAACACTCGACTCACATCCGCGAAAAGCCAGTTTGCCACCGAGTGCTCGAGGACCGAGCCGTCTCCTTTTTGGATGACGTTGGCCAAGTAGGACTTCCGGTCCTCACGAATTCGCGTGACGTTGGGGTTCAACCCGACACCGAAGCTCTTGTAGCACGTGCGCCCGGCGACCTCAATCAGCGCCGCACCCACATCGATGCCCGTGAGATCGTTTGAGCGGTGCCAATCCTGCTTTCCCAGCCACTCGTCGGCCCCAATCAGGCGGAGGAACTCGGAGAGCGCTTCACGATCAAGAGTCGTCTCTCCAATTTTGAAGACCTTGGGTTCCACCCACTTCATCGGCCATCACGCTCGGCGCGGAGAGCCCCATGGGTGAATCGCCTATAAGGACTTCCGAGAGGTCAGGGAATGCGCTGCGTCACAGCCAGCGGAAGAGGAGCCGGAAGAACGGCGCCTCCGCGGCCTTCCTCGCACCCTTGAGGATCGTGTCCGCAAGGTGCTTGCGCATCGCGTCGACGTTCTCGTAGCCGCCGATCATCGCGTCGTACGGCGTGAGCTTCTCGAGGGTCGTCGGCTCGACGAGGATCGCCTGACCTTCGCCGACGATCTCGTCGCGGAACTTCACGATGAGCCGGTTCCCGGGGACGATCCTGTTCCTCGAGAGCTCGCCCTCGGACACGTACGTCTGGTAGACGTACTGCTTGCGCACCTTGTCCTCCGCCCCCGGATACGACACGACGACGGTCTTCGGCGGGGCGATGTTCGGCGGGATCATCCGGCCACCTCAGAGCGCGGCGAGGACCTCGTCGACGTGGCCCTCGACCTTCACCTTCGGCCAGACGCGCGCGATCCGGCCCTTCGCGTCGATGAGGAACGTCGTCCGCTCGATCCCCCAGGACTCCCGGCCGTACAGGTTCTTCTTCTTCCAGACCCCGTACGCCTCGGTCACCCGTCCGTCGACGTCGGCGAGGAGGGGGAAGTTCAGGTGGTACTTGTCCCGGAACTTCGCGTGGCTCGAGAGGCCGTCCCGGCTCACGCCGAACACCGCCGCGCCCTTCGTCGTCACGCGGCCGAGGTTGTCCCGGAACGAGCAGGCCTCCTTCGTGCAGCCCGGGGTGTCGTCCTTCGGGTAGAAGTACAGGACGACCGTCTTCCCGCGGAGGTCCTTCAGGGACACGACGGGGCCGTCGTCCGAGGGCAGCGCGAAGTCGGGGGCGGGATCGCCTACGTCCGGCATGGGATCACGCGGGAGTCCAAGCCGCGGCTCGATTTAACGCTAGCGCCCGCTCGAAATGCGATTCGGATGCGCTTCGGGACCGCAAAATGCCAGGACGATATCATGGTTGGTACCCTAGGCTCAACCTTTAAGTAAACTGACCCGGTTCGTCGCGCTCAGCCTCCCCTTGCCGAGAGCCTCATAGGGATCCTCATGGCCCGTAAGGCACCGAATCGACGCTCGACCGAGCCGCGGCCCGCGGCGTCGGTCCGGCCGGTGTACACCAAGCCCCGGTCGACGAAGCCCGCGCTCCCGGACCCCGCCGCGACCGGGCTCCTCCAGCTCGCCTTCGCACGCCACGCCCACGGGTACGGGATCGCGTCCGCGGTGGCGCTCCTCGTCAACGCGGTCCTCCTGTGGGTCCTCAACAGCAGCAGCGAGCCGAATCTCCTCCTTTCCCCGTTCCTCGGTTACTGGGACTACTCCTTCTGGCTCATCCCTGCTGCGATGGGAGGGATCGCGTCCGTCGACGCCGTCCGCCTGAAGAGGGAGCCGTACGGTCGGCACTACATGTCCCGTCACTTCGTGACGAGCACGCTCGGGATGGTCCTCTTCTTCCTCGTCGCCGCCGTGATCGTGCTCATGATCCAGGGGATCATCCCCGACGGGCTCCGGCTGTGGATCTACCCGCTCTCCGTCCTCGGGGTGCCCCTCACGATCATCTCGATGGCGATGACCTGGCAAGGCCTCGGTGCACGGAAGGCGGGGAGCATCGGCCTCGCCGCCATCTTGCCGATCCTCGTCCTGCTCCTCGTCGTCGGGGGGCGGTCGCCGATCCCCGTCGACACGGACCCCGCGACGCTCGAGGAGGGCACGTTCCTGTATCTCCTCGTCTTCCTCGCGGGCGCGGTAACGACGGAGATCTCCGGGGCCCTCCTCCACATCATCGCCTCCTCGACGAGCGTCTACCAGCGGGAGATCCTGAAGGCGGACAACACGAAGGTCGCGCTCCTCCAGCAGGAGCTCCAGAAGAAGCGCGAGGCGCTCGACTACAAGGAACGGGCGATCCGCGGTCGGGAGATCCACGTGGAGACCCTGCAGCAGCAGCTCGACGAGGAAGGCGCGGAGGTCAAGACGAAGCTCCAGGACATCGCCGCGCGGGAGGTCGCCGTCGAGCGGACGACGAAGGACCTCCGCGAGTTCGACCGAAAGGTCGCCTCCGCGAAGGCGGAGCTCGAGGCGCGCGCGGAGGCGCTCAAGCTCCGCGAGGCGGACGTCGGCACGGGGAAGGCGGAGATCGAGAAGGCGAAGCAGACCCTCGCGACCCGTGAGACGAGCCTGAACGAGCGCGAGAAGGAGACGAAGCGGCTCTCGATCGAGCTCGCGTCCCAGATCCGCGCCGCGCAGGACAAGTCGAAGGCGGTCGTCGACCAGGAGGAGCGCCTCCGGGCTTCGGAGAAGGCCCTCGAGGACAAGCGGACGGGCCTCCTCAAGCAGGAGAAGGCGATCCAGCTCCGGGAGTCCGAGCTGAAGATGAAGGTGGAGCAGGTGCAGGCGACGCACTCCGCCGCGGAGACGACCCGGATCCGGGAGCTCAAGGACTGGGAATCCAAGATCCTGTCGAAGGAGAAGGACCTCGGGAAGCTCGAGGTCGACCTCCGGATGCTCGAGAGCCAGCTCAAGGAACGCTACGAGAACGCGACACGGATCGAGCGCCGGTTCCAAGAGCAGCGGAAGATCTTCGAGGACCGGGAGAACGAACTCGTCTCCCGCGAGAAGAAGATCTCGGACAAGGAGGCGGCCCTCGAGGACCGCACGGAGGAAGTCGACCGTCAGTCGGGCGCGATCCGGGAAGCCCAGACCCAGATCGATGACAAGTACCGGAAGTACGCGGACCTCCTCAAGGACACGAAGCTGAAGGAGGCCGCCGCGGGCTCGAGCGCGGAGGAGATCCGGCGGAAGGAGGCCACGATCGACGACCGCGAGAAGAGGCTCGCGACGATGCAGGTGAACCTCCAGGCGGAGATCCGGAGGCTCAATGAGCAGAACCGAGACCTCCTCGAGAAGGCGAAGGAGGTCGAGGCGAAGGAGTCCGAGATCGACCTCCGGGAGATGGAGATGGACCAGCGGGCGTCGGAGGCCCGCGCCGCGGCCGCGACGCCGGGGATGCGGGACATGGACCGCGAGGGCCAGCTCGAGGAGTGGGAACGGCGGCTTCGGGACCGCGAGGAGGAGTTCAAGCGCCGCCAGTACCAGAAGGAGAAGGAGATCGAGATCCGCGAGCAGGCGCTGAAGTCGCAGGTCGCGACGGGCGTCGCCGAGGGCGCGGAGGAAGCCGTCGCCGTCGAGACGAAGTCCGACAAGGCGAAGACGGGGAACGGCCGGCTCGACGACCTCCTCTACGGCGGGATCCCGTTCAACTCGAACGTCCTGTTCGTCGGGCCCGCGTTCGTCGGGAAGGAGGTCGCGGTGTACAACTTCATCGCGGAAGGACTGAAGAAGGGCGTGCCCGCGATCATCGTGACGACGACGAAGCTCCCGATAGACGTCGCGCGGGACATGGCGCCGATCCTCCCGACGTTCGTGCAGTACGAGCAGCTCGGGCTCATCCGGTGGATCGACGCGACGAGCGCCCTTCAGGGCGGCAAGCCGGTGAAGGAGAAGAACGTCTGGCGCGTGAACGGGCCGACGGACTTCGAGAACATCTACCAGGTCCTCGACAGGACGGACGAGGAGTTCAAGGCGAAATACCCGTACTTCCGCCTCGCGTTCCTCACCCTGAGCTCGTGCATCACGCAGGCGGACGAGCGCGACGCGATGACGTTCTTCCAGAAGCTCGTGAACCGCCTCCGCCAGACGAAGGCCGTAAGCGCGGTCGCCCTCGAACGCGGGATGCACACGGACCAGACCCTCGAGGCGCTCGAGCACATGGTCGACGGCGCGATCCACTTCAAGTCGGACAAGCAGAAGACGTTCCTCCAGGTCGCGGGCCTCGGGGAGGTCCAGACGCGGGACTGGGTCCCGTACAAGCACACGAACAAGTCGATCATGATCGGCTCGTTCCAGCTCGAGCGGATCCGGTGAGGGTCGCCCGGGTGCGCGAACGCGGTATCGAACGCGGGCGCCCCGCACGCATCAACGGTTCCAGCGGTCCTCGTGGGGACCCGTGTGGCCGTGCCCGCGTGGCGCGAGGAGCGCCAGGGCCGCGTACCCGGACCGCTTCGACGCGTTGATCTCCGCGTACGTCTTGCGGACCCGGCGCACGACCTTCGCGACGTCGAGGAGCCGCTCGCAGAGGATCGCCTCCTTTCCCCACGACCCCGGCGCGAACCCTGCGTCCGCCGCGATCCGGAGGGTCCCCTCGTCGTGAGGGACGAACGACTCCACGCGCCCCCGCTCCCGTCCCCGCGCGATGCGGGGCGCCTCCCGGAGGATCGCCCGGAGGTCCCCGTGGACCGGCGACATCTCGAGCACGTCGTCCCCGAAGGTCTCGGACGCGTCCGCGAGGATGACCGCGTTCGCGCCCCAGCCCCACAGGGCTCCGCGGTTGCTCAGGTAGTGCGCGTTCGCGCGGTCGAGGGGGACGAAGGCCCATTCGTGGGCGACGTAGCCGTTCGTCCGCGCGAGGAGGGGCGACCCCTCGATCCGGGACCACGTGTCCTCGGTGAGCGCGATGCGCGCGAGGGAGACCCGCGTCGGCGACCGCGCCGCGTCCGAGACGATCCGGTCGAAGCGTGCGACCTCCCGGAATCCCGCGCGCGTGAACGCGGCGACCCCTGCGCGGTTCGACGCCGAGCTCCAGAGTCGCAGGGCGTGGAGCCCCTTCATGCGCGCGACGCCTTCGAGGGCACGTACAAGGGCGAGCGCGACGCCCTTCCGCCGGTAGCGCGGATGGGTCCGGGCCGCGGAGAGCCAGGCGCTACCATCGAAGACCTCGCGGTACGTCATCGAGCCGACGATGCGGTCGTCATCGAGGGCCACGAATGTGACGTTGCGCAGGAGGAGATCATCGAGGACCCGGAGGATGTAGTCGTCGGGTCCGACCGCCGAGCGGCACAAGGAGGCGAGCGCGTCCCGGTCCTGGATCGATGCGCGGCGGGTGCGCCAGACGGTCTCCTCGGCCATGGCAACGCGACGTAAGCGGCGGGGGTTGAAAGCCCTTGCCCTCACGCGCGGCCGGACCTCTGCGCGAGGACGACGCCCGCGATGACCATGCCGCCGCCGAGGAGTCCGGCCGGGGTGAGCGTCTCCCCGAGGACGAGGATCCCGGCGACGATCGCGACGAGGGTGCTCGCGTAGAGCCACGCGCCGGCGGCGGCCGCGGGCATCCGGGCGAGGGCACGGAACCAGAGCCCGTACGCGATGAACGTCGGGAAGATCCCCAGGTAGAGGACCGGGAGGACGCCCTCCCAGCCCATCGACGCGAGGTCGTCGAGGAACGAAGACCAGGTCACGAGGACGAGGGGGAGGGTGAGCGCGGTTCCGAGAAGGATCGTGTACGCGACGAACCGGAACGGCGCGTGCCGGCGGAGCCGGTCCTTTCCGAGGACGGAATAGAGGGCGGCGAACGCCGAGGACGGGAGGACGGCGAGGGCCCCTTCGGACAGCCGGAAGGAGAACTCGCTCCCGGGGTGCGCGAGGAGGACCATGACCGCGAGTCCGGCGAACGCGAGTGCGATCCCGGCGGTCCGACCCGTGGAGAGCCGCTCCTTGAGCACAGGGATCGCGAGCAAAGCGATGAACGCCGGCGCGGCAGCGATGATCAGTGCGGCGGTCCCTGCGCTCACATTGGGATCCGCTTCACCGAGGTTGAGGAACAGGTGATACCCCGTGAAGCCGAAGAAACCGAGGAGGGCGAGCGCGGGCAGATCCTTTATCGCGGGGGAGGCTCCGTCCTTTCGGTCGGCGGCGAGGTACCCGAGGAACAGGACATCGGCGCTCGCGAAGCGCAGGAAGGTGAGCGTGATCCAGGACATGTGGACGAGCGCCTGCTTGATCGCGACGAAGGCGAGGCCCCAGAACAGGACGAGGACGATCATGGAGGCGGGGAGGGTCCACGGTGCGCCCGGTCGGTCGGCCTTCGCCACGCGGTCGCGAAGCGGTCCGTCGATAAGAAGGTCGCCACAGGGAGCGACCGCGTCCTTTCGCGGGGTCGATGGCCGCAGGTCCGAGACTCCCCGCCGGCCTACAGGAGGTACACCCGTGGCGTTTCCGACCCCGTGTCCCTGAACGGGTTCGGTTGGGCTTCTCCTGTCGCCGCCTCGCCCGCGATCCGTCGAGCGAGCTCCCTCTGCCCGCGCTCGAGGAGGTCCGGATTGTACGAGTACTGGATCCGCACGTAGTTCGTCGAACCGACGGACGTCTTCCGGTTGAGGAACTTCGCGAAGTCCTTCCAGCCCGCCGGCTGCCGTGAGAACAGGTTCGCCATCTCGACGGCGAAGCGTCCGCCCACGAAGAACGCCTTCCACTCTTCGACGTTCCGCGGGTCGAGGCGTCCCTCGACGAGCCGCGCGATCCCGTCCCCGTACGTCGGGTTCATGTACGATCGGAACGCCTCGAGGTTCGCGATCGCCTCCTCGAGGTTCCCGATGTCCTCGGGTGCCTGCACGGGCTTCGGAGCGGGCGCGTACCACGCGGCCTGGTACGGCGCGTACCGCGCCGTGCGGTCGCGGGTCTCCCGCTCCGCGGCGAGGCGGTCGACGACGAAGTGCACGCGGTTGTGGGCCAGGAGGTAGTCGAGGACGAGGCTGTACTCGATCCTCTCCGCGATGTCCGAGACGTCGCGGTCCGCGTACTTCCCGAGGTCCCGCCACACGATCCGGTGGTACTCCTCCCGGAGAGTGCGGAGCGCGGCCTCACGCACGTAGATCCCCCAGCGGTCGGGCGCCAGCCGGAACGAGACGTAGAATGCGACGGCCTCGGGTCCGAGCTTGAGCATGCCCGGGAGGGCGCTCGGGTCCTTCGGCGCTTCGACGCGGAACGAGGCGAGGGCGTCCGCGGTGAGCTCGAAGGGTCGGGCGCCGTCCAGGCTCGGGAGCGCGCCGAGTCCGGGGACGCGGACCCTCGAGGGGTCGCAAGCCTCCGGATGGGCGGACGCGAAGGACGAGAAGTCCTCCATGGCCGTCCCGACATCGCCCGCGGACTTAAGGCTTCGCGAACCGGATGTCACGGACGTCTCGTGCCTCGTCTAGTATAGTAGGCATTCGACGGAGCGCCCCGCGACCGGGCGGGGTTCGAGAGGTTCCGGCTCCCGGAATCGGACCGCGACCTCGCCGGCGGACACATCGATCTCCGTGACCGCCTCGCGGAGCGGGGCGGGGGCGAGGGCGAGAACGCTCCTCACGGCCTCCTCGAGCTTCGCCAGGTCCGGTCGCGCGGCCCTGTGCACGACGAGCCCGGAGGCGGTCCACGCCGTCGGACGCCCGATGCGGGTCTCGTCGACCCGTGCGGTCTCCGGATTCAAGCGTCGGTCCTCCAGGTAGTCCACGAAGTCCCGTCCTTCCCAGCCGCACGTCGGCAGGGCGACGGGGCACCGCGGATGGAATCGACACCCCCTCGGCGGTCGGATCGCGTCGGGCACCTCCCCGCGGGGGAGGGCCTGCGCCCGGGGCCGCCCGGGCTCGGGGACGGGCACCGCGGCGATGAGCGCCTTCGTGTACGGATGCTTCGGCTCACGGAAGATTTCGGCGGCGGGCCCCGTCTCGACGATCCGGCCGAGGTACATGATCGCGATTCGGTCGCACACGAACTTCGCCGTCGCCAGGTCGTGGGTGATGAACAGGTACGTCAGCCCGTGTCGGGCCTTCAGGTCGAGGAGGAGCTCGAGGATCCTCGCGCGGACGGACATGTCGAGCATCGCGACCGGCTCGTCAGCGACGATGAGGGACGGGCGGAGGATAATCGCGCGGGCGATCACCGCGCGCTGCTTCTGGCCCCCGCTCAGGTCCGCGGGATACTTGTCGAACAGGTCCTCCGGGGGCGAAAGGCCGACCTCCTCCATGACCCGGAACGTCGCCTCCTTCGCCTCCGCGGCCGCGACCTCGCGGTGGATCAGGAGAGGGTCCTGGATCGCCTGGCCGATCGTCATCGCCGGATTCAGCGCGGCGTGCGGGTCCTGGAACACGATCTGCATTCGCGGCCGGATCCCGCGCATCGCTTCCTCGGAGAGGCTTGCGAGGTCCGTGCCCTCGAACAGGATCCGGCCGGAGGTCGGCGCGAGGAGCCGGAGGACTGCCCGGGCCGTCGTCGTCTTCCCGCAACCGCTCTCCCCGACGAGTCCGAGGATCTCCCCCGGGCCGAGGGCGAACGAGACGCCGTCGACCGCATGCACGACGGGGCGGACCGGGGTCTCGTCGGTGCGGCCGCGGCGGATCTGCCGGACGAGCGCGCGCCCCACGGCCTGGATTGCGCTCATCTTAACGGGGAAGTGCACCTGGAGGTCTCGGACGTCGAGCACGGCGTCCGTCAGAGGAAGTCCCTCCCGAAGTGGCACGCGGCGACGTGCCCGGGTCGGAACTCGACCTTCTCGGGTTCCTCCGCGCGGCAGACGTCCCTCGCGAACGTGCAGCGCGGGTGGAACCGGCACGCGGGCGGGGGCGCGAGGAGGCTCGGCGGCATGCCGTCGATCGACCGGAGCTCCGTCGTCCCCATATGGATCGTGCTCGCGAGGAGGCCCTGGGTGTACGGGTGGATCGGCCGGCGGAACACGTCCGCGATCGGACCGATCTCGACGAGCTTCCCCGCGTACATGACCCCGACGCGGTCGCACACCTCCGCGACGACCCCCAGGTTGTGCGTGATCAGGAGGAGCGACATCCCGTACGACCGGCGGAGGGCCTCGAGAATCTCGAGGATCTGGGCCTCGACGATCACGTCAAGGGAGGTCGTCGGCTCGTCCGCGACGAGGAGCTTCGGACGCAGCACGACGGCCATCGCGATCATGATCCGCTGTCGCATGCCCCCGGAGAACTCGTGCGGATAGTGCTCGAGCCGGGTCTCCGGGATTCCCATGGACCGGAGGACCTTCGCCGCGCGGTCCGCTGCCGCGTCCTCGGAGAGCTTCCGGTCGTGCGCCCGGAGGGTCTCGACGAAGTGCTCCCGAATCGTCATGAGCGGATCGAGCCGGGTCATCGGGTCCTGGAAGATCAGCGCGAGCTCCTCCCCCCGGAGGCGGCGAAACGCCGCGGGTGCAAGCCGAACGAGTTCCTGACCCCGGAAGCGGAGGCTCCCCTCGACCTTCGTCCGCGGCGGGAGGAGGCCGAGGATTGCCTTCCCAAGGGTGGACTTCCCGCACCCCGTCTCCCCGACGATCCCGAGGGATTCCCCCGGGAGCAGGTCGAACGACACCGCGTCGACCGCCCGCACGGGCCCTCGGCGCGTGTGGTAGTGGACCCGGAGGCCCTTTGCGGAGAGCAGGGCGTCCGTCATGCGCGCTCCTTCTTCAGGACGGGGTTGATGATGTCGTTCAGTCCCTCGCCGAGGAAACTCAGCCCGATCGTGAGGATCACGATCACGAGTCCCGGGAAGAACGACGACCACCAGATCCCGTTGTCGATCACATCCGCCGCGGCGCTCAGGTCGAGGCCCCAGTCCGCCGTCGGTGCCTCGACGCCGAGCCCCAGGTACGAGAGGCCGGCAGCGGTCAGGATCGCGTCCGCCGCGCTGATCGAGAAGATCACGGGGATTGCGACGAGGACGTTCAGGGCGATGTACCGGAACATGATTCGGGCCGGCGGCGCGCCGATCGCTCGCGCAGCCTCGACGTATAGCTCCTCCCGCGCAGAGAGGACCTGGCTCCGTGTGACGCGGAAGTACAGCGGGATGTAGATCA
Source organism: Euryarchaeota archaeon RBG_16_67_27 (assembly GCA_001800745.1). Taxonomy (GTDB): domain Archaea; phylum Thermoplasmatota; class Thermoplasmata; order RBG-16-68-12; family RBG-16-68-12; genus RBG-16-68-12. The sequence continues at coordinate 5,077 of MGVZ01000070.1, read as the reverse complement.
CCGTGACCGCAAGCCCGATGTTCAAGACCCCTTTGCCCAGCAGGACGGCGATTAGCCCCGCGAACAGGAGGCCGGGGAAGGAGTAGAGCGAGTCCATGATTAGGACCAGGAGCTTGTCGAGGTTCCCTCCGCGGTACCCGGAGAAGAGCCCGAGCGGGAATCCGACCGAGATCGCGAAGAACACCCCGATCGCCATGATCGCGAGGGACGTCCGCGTGCCGTGGAGAACCCGGCTGAACACGTCCCGACCGAGGGGGTCCGTGCCCATGACGTGCCACACGCTCCGCCACGCCACTTCGGTCGCGAGGAAGTCTAGGGTGACGTTCCCCGCGGCGCCGACGTCCGACGCGTGGGTCACCCGCACGCGGAACGCCGTGGTCGCGAGGGTCGCGCGGCTCCAGGCCGCGGAGGCCGAGACGTCGACCCGGGCGACCGTCCCCACGGCCCGCACGTCGACGGGCGCCGACCACGTCCGTCCTCCGTCCGCGCTGACGTTCACCCGGACGAAGTGTCCCGGGTCCGTGCCGCTCGCGGACAGCAGGACGACGAGTTCGACGCGATCGATCGAATCCGTATGAATCCGGAGCGAGAACCGCCGGAAGTCCTGCACCTCCGCGGCGAGGTCGGACCGCGCCCCGAGCCCGTTGATTGTCTGGGCGGCGGCCGGGGTCGACCAGTTCGCGGGCACGGACCATGCCGTGAACGTCTCGTTCCCGACGACGAGTGCAACCGTCCAAGGCGGGATGTTCTTCTCGTCGACGAAGTCCAGGGGCGGGAACGGCGCGATAACGTCCGCGAACAGGGCGATGACAAGGAACACAGCGAGGATGCCGATCCCGATCCAGCTCATCACCCCCGCGAGGGTGCGACGCTCCTCGAAGAGAGGGTGGACGATCTGGCCGAGGATCGAGTGACGGGGAATCCACGTCGTCCGCGGGGCCGCACCATTCGCCATGGGATCACAGCCGGATCCGCGGGTCGATCATCGCGCCCAGGATGTCGACGACGAGGCTGATCGCGACGATGATCGCCGCGTACACGACGACGACGCCCTGGATCATCGTCATGTCCTTCGACGTGATCGAGTTCAGGAGGAGCTGGCCGATCCCTTCGATCGAGAACGTCCGTTCCGTGAGGACGGCCCCTGCGAACAGGATCGCGAACTGGAGGCCGAGGACCGTGACGACGGGGACGAGCGCGTTCCGGAACGCGTGGCGGGCCACGACGCGGCGCTCAGGGACCCCGCGGGCCCGCGCGGCCTCCGAGTAGTCCGCGGTGACCGTCTTCAGCATGCTCGCGCGCACCGTCTTCGTGAAGAAGCCGCTCAGGACGAGGCCGAGCGTCAGGCAAGGGAGGACCAGGTGGGCGACCGCCTTCCCGAACCTGGAGAGGTCGCCCGCGAGGAGCGCGTCGACGGTGAACAGGCCGGTGACCTGAGGGGGGATGTCCGTCCCCGTCCAGCGGCCGTGCGGCGGGAGCCAACCGAGCCACACGCCGAAGACGAGCTGGAAGATGAGCCCGAGCCAGAAGATCGGGATCACCCAGACGATCGTTCCATACAGGCGGATGCCGACGTCGATCCACGTGTCCCGGCGTGAGCCCGCGACCACCCCGGTGACGATCCCGACGAGCGACGCGACGATCATCGACCCGATCGCGAGCTCGATCGTCGCGGGGAGCTTGTCCGAGATCACCGCCCAGACGGACTGGCCGCGGTACAGCTCACCGATCGAGGTGCCGAGCCGGCCGGAGAACACGCCGGTCATGTACGAGCCGTACTGGACCCACGGAGGCTGGTCGAGGCCCAGTTCCCGCCGCGCATCCTCGACGACGGCTTCGGGCGGTGTCCGGCCACCCCAGAGTGCGAGGATCGGGTCGCCCGGCAACACGCGGAGGATCATGAACACGGCCGTGAGGAGGACCACGAGCATGGGGACCGCAAGGACGAGACGCGTGATCGCGTAGGCCAGGAGGGAATGTCCCCGCGCCATCGGTGGAGCCGCGGAAGGTCCTCGGCCTTGAAGAACCTTTGTGGCGCGCCGCGTGACCGGAAGGGAAATGAGAGGGGAAAGGAAAAGGGAAGGGGCCAGGGATCAGCGGTCCCTGGCGATGAGTTCTCTCACGTCGAGGCCGAGCGAATACCCGAGCAGGGTGAACAGAGCGTTTGCCGCGGGACAGTCGTGGTCCCCGTACGCGTCCTGGAACACGGGCTCGTGGTACGGCATGTTCGACGGGATCATGCTGTACAGCGGCTCGACCTGGCCGTCGAAGACGATGCTGTCGATCGCCGCCCGGTCCGCGCTGTACGCAATCGCCTGTCGCACCCGCGCGTCCGCGATCGTGTCCACGTTGAACACGAGGTACCGGATCTGCGGGCTCGCGCCGACGTCCACGGTGATCCCGAGCGCCGTCTGCCGGCCGAGGAGCTCCGTGAGGTCCGGCGGCGTGAGCGTCCGGTAGATCACGTCCACGCTCTTCGCGACCATGTCGTTCTTCAGCGCGGTCGCGGAACCCCGGAGGTTGATCACGACGCGATCCTCGATCGGCACGATCGGCACGCCTTTGCTCGCGTACAGGGAGGGCGTGTGGTACGCCGCGTACTTGTCGAGGACGACGAGGGTGTCCTCCACGTGCTGCGTCAGCTCGTACGGGCCCGTCCCGACGACGTTCGGCACAGTCGACGGCTGCTCGCCCGTCTGGCTATAGAGCCAGGGGACCGGTGCCGCGACGGAGAACGCCATCAGATCGTTGAAGAACGACACCGCCCGGGGCAGGTGGAACCGGATCGTGAGGGGATCGACGACCTCGATCACGCCCGGCGTAGAGTTGTTCCCGCTCGACGGGTCGCGCCCGAGCGCCCCGACGTCGTAGAGGAGGAACGCCGCGCTTCCGGCGATGTCGAGCCGGATCGCCCGGTCGAGGGACCGCTTCATCACGGACGCGTTGAACGGCGTCCCGTCGTGGAACGTCGCGCCGGCTCGCAGGTGATATGTGTAGTTCTTCCCGTCCGCCGAGATGCCGCCGTTCGCCAAGGTCGGGATCTCCGTCGCGAGCCCGGGCATGAGTGTCGCGTTCACGGGCTCGTAGACGAGCAGGGTGTCGAACACCTGGTTGATCACCTCGATCGAGAAGTAGTCGTACGCGGACGCGGGATCGAAGCTGATGACGTCATCCGTGGTCGAGGTGTTGAGTTGCGTCGCGCCGGGCTTGTCCACGATGAACCACTTGAACGTCACGGGGTGGAGCTCGAGGCCCGTGATCCCATTGATGTAGGCGATGTGCGCGTTCCCGGAGAAGAGCGGGACGTACGGCACGTCCGTGGCGAGCCGGTTCTGGATCGAGGTGAAGCGGGCGGCCCGGATCGCCGGGTCCGTCGTCGTCTGCTCCTCCGTGATCCACGTGTCGACCTGCGAGTTGTTGTAGAACGACCCGAGCGACCGCGCTCCCGAGACCGAGAGGAACGGCGAGATGTAGTCGTCCGAGTCGAAGTAGTCAGGGTACCAGCCGAGCAGGAAGAGTGGCATTTGGCCCGCAGCCCATTTCTGGCGGTACACGGGCCACGTTTCCGATTTCAGTGTGACGGCGACCTTGCCGCACGATTCGATGCTGTTCTTCAAGACCGTCGCGAGTTCGTCCTCCGTGTCGCCGTAATGGCCGTCGTTGTTGTACCACAGCTCGAGCGGATACTTCGCCGCCGCCGGCGGGGCGAGGACGAAGATCGCCACGACCGCGCCAACGACGACCGCGACGACCAGGATGGCCAGGATCGCGTAGAGCGTCTTCTTTTCCATGGAACTCCTCCGAACCGCCTCCAACGCCGAGGGGGAGGCGCGCGGGCAATCTGCGGTCCCTGACTTAACCGTTTCGCGTGAGGTAGGTGGTTCCCGCGCGTCACGGGAAGTCCTCTAGGCGTGCGGACCGGCCCCTTGAGCCTCGGAGCCGCGCGAGAATCGCCGCGACCCGCGTCTCGGAGAAGTCCCGCTCGTCGCACAGGAACCGCGTGACGTCCGCCGGGCGGGCGCGGGCCGGTTCGGATGGCGCTTCGTGCGAGACGGGCGGGTCATGGAAGAACGCGCGGATTTCGTCGAGGTTCCCGGGGAGCCGGGTCCGCACGTCCGCGGGTGCGGCGTCGAGGCTCCCCCACTCTCGCACGCGCTTCACCGCGGTCTTCGGGCCGAACCCGCGCAGTCCTTCAAAGAAGTCCGTCCCGACCAGGATCGCGGCGTCGATGAGCTGCGCCCGGGTAAGCGCGAGCACCCGAAGGTTCTCCTCAAGGTTGAGGAGCTCGGGTGGCACGTCCCGCGAGCGGCCGCGGCTCGGCAGGAACTCCGTGCTCCGCACCGCGAGGAACCGCACGAGGCGCGGCGCGCCGAACAGCAGGGAGTCGTAGTCCTTCGAACCTGCGGCCCATGCGTGGGCCTGCCGGGCGAGGTGCGCCGCCTGCGCCTCCCCCTCGCTCGGCGCCTGCACCCACGGGATGCCGAGGAGGGACAAGAGGGTCTTCGCCTCGTCGATCATCTCCCGGGTCAGGCGCGAGGTCATCACGGCCTTCGACCAGGCCGCGCCCAGGTCGCCCGCGGCGACCGCCTTCTCGTACGCGACCCGTGACCTCTCGCGGGCTTCCTGGCGCCTCGCGATCTCCGCCCGCTTGATCTCCGGAGGCGGTCCGTCGAACACGAAGACCGGCGCGATCCCGAAGTCCGCGATGAGCCGGGTCGTCCGGAAGGCGAGGCCGTTCAGATGCGACGTGTCCGGCCGTGGGAGTCCGTCAGGGGCGAGCCGTCGCGGAGGCGCATGACCGAGAGGAACTGGTATAATTCCAGGTTCCCGTCCACGGCAATGGTCCGGCCGCGGAGGCTCTCGAGGGAGGTCGGGTGCCGCACCGCGACCGGCGTGAGGTTCACTCCCATGCATCCGGCGCGATGCGCACCCCCGCGATAACTATTTTGCGCGCGGGGGTCTTCGCAGCCCGGCAGGCCATGGTCGCGCGCGTCGCCCTCGTCACGGGCGCCTCCCGAGGCATCGGTGCCGCGACGGCCGTGCGTCTCGCGAAGGACGGTCTCGACGTCGCGGTGAA
>MGVZ01000069.1:513-19216 GCA_001800745.1 Euryarchaeota archaeon RBG_16_67_27 | reverse complement strand
TCGGGGCCGCGCTGCTTCGACGGTTTGCCCGGCTGCGGGACGTTCACCTGCGGGATCGGGATCGGCGGCGGGAGGCGCAGCTCTCGCGCGAGGATCACGGCCTCGGGAATGCAGTTCGACATGATCACGGTGTGGATCTCGTTCGCGATCTCCGGGGGCATGTTCCCCCCCGCGGACCACTCGCGGACGAGCGCCTTCGCGTCGCCTTCCCACACCAGGGTCCCCTCGAGCTGGATCAGGCCGATGACCGCCTCCGCGGCCCGGTAGTTCGCCGTGAACCGGAAATCGACGCTCGCCTGGTTCGGCGAGGTCTCGACGATGAGAGTGACCGTGGAGTTGTGGTCGACCCGGAGGTTCTGCCAGCGGTCCGCGGGCTTCGTGAGGCGCCTGCCGTCGACGCTCGACAGCTCGAAGGAACGGATGGCCATGGTCGTCCCCGTGTTGAACCGTGGGCGCGTATAAGAAGGTTCGCGGACGTCGGGATATGTCCCCGCGGTGCGCCGCGACGCCGCCGCTGAGTTCGTGGACGGGCGTCGACGACTCTCGGTCCTAGGTCGCCGCCCGAGGGGCGCGCGGAGCCGTGACCTCTTGGATCCCGAGGCCGGGGATTCGGAGGCGCCGCTCCACGTACGCGATGACCCTCGAAAGGGGAACCGTGAGCAGGAGGTAGATCGCCGTGACGAGCGCGAAGGATTCGAAGACCTTGAAGAAATCGAACGCCTCGCGTCGGCCAAATCCCGTGAGCTCCTCGATGCCGATGACGATGAGGAGAGAGCTCGCTTTCAGGAGGCCGATGTACTCGTTCGTGAGTGGCGGGATCACAAGCCGGATCGCTTGCGGCAGGATGATGTGGCGCATCGCCTGGAACTTCGACAGGCCGAGGGCCCTCGCCGCCTCGACTTGGCCGGAGTGTACCGTCTGGAGCCCCGCGCGGAAGATCTCGCTCTGGTAGCCTCCCGTGTTCGCCGTGAGAGCAATGAGGCCGGCAATCGACGCGAGGACGAGCGGGTTGAGGGTCGGGACCCGGATGAGGAGGACCGACCAGACGAAGACGATCTGGACGAACAGCGGGGTCCCGCGGATCACGGCGACGAAGGCGTCGCCGAACCGCCGGACGATGTACTTGAACCCGTGCCAGATGATCTGTGTTGCCGGGAAGGGCACATGGTCCAGCCCCTGCGCGTCCGCGACCTTCTTCGCGTCCCGCATGATCTTTCCCAGGGGGACGGACCTCGTCGCGCGGATCCAACCGAAGAAGAAGCCGATGACGAGCCCGATGACGAAGGCGATCGTCGTCACGTACAGGCTGACCCAGGCCGCGAAGACGTAGTCGAGCCATCGGTCACCGATGTAGCCCTGGTCGAGGCCCCAGCGGCCGACGATCGCGTACACCGCGTAGCCAACCCCGCCCACGGTGAGCACGACCGCGAGGGCGACGTCGACCGCGCGCCACATCCGCTTCCGGTCCTCGGCCGTCCTCTGTGCCACGCGTCACCTCAGGATCTTGCTCACGAAGGTCCGCGTCCGCTCCTGCTGCGGGTTCCCGAAGATCTGGTTCGGATGCCCCTCCTCGAGGACGATCCCCGCGTCGATGAATACGATCCGGCTCGCGACGTTGCTCGCAAATCCCATTTCGTGTGTGACGACGATCATCGTCATCCCCTCCCGCGCGAGCGCCGTCATGACATCGAGGACCTCGCGGATGTACTCCGGATCGAGGGCGGACGTCGGTTCGTCGAAGAGCATCGCCTTCGGGTCCATCGCGAGCGCTCGCGCGATCGCGACGCGCTGCTGCTGGCCGCCGGAGAGTTCCGCCGGGTACGCCTCCGCCTTCGCCGCGAGACCGACGCGGGCGAGGAGCTGCTTCGCCTTCACCCGGGCGGCCTCCTGTTCCATGCCCTTCACGCGGACGGGGCCAAGCATCACGTTCTGGAGGGCGGTCAGATGGGTGAAGAGGTTGAAACTCTGGAAGACCATACCCACCTGCTGTCGGACCCACTCCGCGCTCACCTCGGGGCGGTTCACGTGCACGCCATCGATGAAGACAGACCCGGCGTCGGGTTCGACAAGGAGGTTGATGCAGCGGAGGAGGGTGCTCTTCCCCGAGCCGCTCGGCCCGATGATCACGAGCGCCTCCCCCTTCGGCACCTCGAGGGTGATCCCTCGGAGCACGTGGAGGGGTCCGAACGTCTTGTGGACGCCCACGACACGGATCATATCGACATCGTCTCCAGGCCCCGCACGCGGACGCGGCGCTCGAGGTACGCCAGGATCGTCGTCATGGCATACGTCATCACGAAGTACACGAGGGCCACCGCGGTCCAGATGATGAACAGCCATCGGAGGTCCGAGCCAGGCGTGAAGATGAGCTGCTGCTGCACGTCCTGACTGAGGCCGAAGATGTCGATCGCGCCGATCGCCGAGAGCAGGGAGGTGTCCTTGATGAGGACTGCGAGCTCGTTCCCCAGGGGCGGGAGGCTCAGGCGGAACGCCTGCGGGAGGACAACGTGGCGCATCGCCTGCAGCGGCTTGAGGCCGAGCGCCTGTGCGGCCTCGAGCTGACCTCGGTGGACGGACTGGAAGCCCGCGCGGAAGATTTCCGCCTGGTAGGCTGCGGAGTGGAATGCGAGGGCGAGCGCCGCGAGGGTGAGGCCGAGCGTCCGGCTCTGGAACCGCTCCGGCATGAGGCTCGGACCGATGAGGGACGCGAAGATCACAATCACGAGCGGCGGCACGCCCCGGAAGAAGTCGACGTACGTGGCCACGGGCCACGCCAAGACCCGGAAACGCGAGATCCGTGCCCACCCGAGGAAGAACCCCATGAGCACGCTCACGGGGAGGATCAAGGCGATGTAGCCCAGGCTCCCAACGATGCCGTCGGTGAAGGGGCGCCAATAGATGGACCACAGACGCGGGTCGGCGATCTCGAACTCCAACACCCACTGCAGGATCAGGATGAGGAGAACGGCGCCAACGATTGTCTCTGCGACCCGGACGACCGAGCCGAGGGACACAATCCCAGGCCGCGAAACCGTTTGTCCCGTCGCGGCCTCGGTTGCCATGGACGCACCAAGGAACTCAGGGAAATGGGAAAAGGTTTGCGGCCCTTCGCGGGGCCGCAAACGTTCGGCTCAGAACCACTTCGCGACTAGTGTGTCGTAGGTCCCGTCCGTCCTGATCGCCGCGAGCGCCGTGTTCAGCTTCTCGACGATGTTCTTCGGGTCGTTGTTCGGGACGGCGAAGCCGTAGAGCTCGTCCGTCTGGATTGTCCCCTCGACGGTGAACGCAGGGTTCGCCCCTGCGATTCCGACCGCGGCGGGGTGATCGATGACGACGAAGTCGACGTTCCCCGCGCTCAGGGCCTGCAGGACCTGGGAGACGGACGGCAGGACGACGAGGGTCACGTCCGGCAACTCGGCCTCCGCCCAGTACAGGCTCGTCGTGATGTCCTGCACGGCGACCGTGTACGCCGCGTCGTTAAGATCCGTGGCCGTGCAGTCGTTCGCGGTCGGGCAGTAGTCGGTCGCGTCGGCCGTGAGCTTGAGCACGCCCTGGTCCGCCTCGTAGTACGGGTCGGTGAAGTCGAGGGTCTGGTTCCGCAGGGTTCCCGTCGCGCCATTCATCGTGATCGCACCGATCGCAATGTCGACGCCCTCCGCGGCGGTTGCCGCGAGGAGCGCCGTGAAGTCGCGGAAGTCACGCCACTCGTATGCGTACCCGGCGCGGGTCACCATCGTCTGGATGAGGTCGATGTCGAAACCCTCGAGGTTCCCCGAGGTCGTGTTCCTCGACTCGAACGGTGGGAACGGTGTATTCGTCCCCAAGAGCAAGACCTCCTTCTCCGGACCCGGTGCCGGCGTCTGGGGAAACAAATAGGATCCCACGCCGAATCCCGCGACAAAGGTGATCACCGCGATCACGATTGCGAGAACTGCTGAGACACCCTTCGCCCCCCGCATCGCCTCTGTAGGCGGGGCAGCTCCTCCCTGTGCCATGCGGGGTGAACTGAGTGTCACTATTTGAAGATGTCCGGAATGGCTAAATGCGCGAGGGAGGCCGCACGCCCCGGGGTCTCACTTCGCCGCGCGTTTGAAGCACTCCGCGAGGACGTCGATCCCCGCGTCCAGGATGTCCTCGGGCACGTTCAGCGCGGGGATGTACCGGAGCGTCGAGTCGCCGCACGGCAGGAGGATCAGCCCGTGCTTGTACGCATCCTCCGTGATCGCATCGCGGATCTTCGGATCGGGCTTGTTCGACTTCCGGTCCGTGACGAACTCCGTGGCCTGCATGAGGCCGAGTCCGCGGCGGTCCCCGACGAAGCTGACCTTGTCCTTGAGCTCGTCGAGGCGCTTCGCGAGGTGCTTGCCGAGCCGCTCGGACCGTTCCACGAGGCGCTCGGACTCGATAACCTCGATCGTCGCGAGGGAGGCCGCGGCCGCGACGGGATTCCCGCCGTACGTGTTCGAGTGGATCCCGTACTCCTTGAAGTCCATCTCCGCGGGGAAGACCGCCGCGCCGATCGGCAGGCCGGACCCCATCGCCTTCGCGAGGGTCATCACCTCCGGGACGACGGCATCGTGGTCGACGCCCCACCACTTCCCCGTCCGCCCAAAGCCGCTCTGGACCTCGTCCGCGATGAGCCACGCACCCGCGCGCTTCGCGATCTCGGAGATCCGCTTGATCCAGCCCGGAGGCGGCACGATGTACCCGCCCTCTCCCTGAACGGGCTCGAGGACGATCCCCGCGAGGTCCGCGGGCGGCGCGATCGTCTTCGTGTAGAGGTCCTCGATGATGTTCGCGCAGTAGAGGTCGCACGCCGGGTACGTCATCTTGTACGGGCATCGGAAGCAGTACGCATAGGGCACGTGGACGACGCCCGGCATCGTCGGGAAGAAACCCGCGCGATGCTTCGCCTTGCTCGCCGTGAGGGCGAGTGCGCCCTGCGTCCGGCCGTGGAACGCCCGAAGGAACGCGAGGAACATCTGCTTCTTCAGGTTGTACTTCGCGATCTTGAGCGCGGCCTCGTTCGACTCCGCGCCGGAGTTCGTGAAGAACACCTTCTTCTTGTGCTTCCCGGGTGTGATCTTGCCGAGCTTCTCCGCGAGCCGTGTCTGGATCTCGTAGTAGTAGTCCGTCCCCGCGAAGTGCGTGAAGAGCTTCGCCTGCTCGGTGACCGCCTGGACGACCTTCGGGTGCGACGCCCCGATGTTCAGGACGCTGATCCCCGTGGCGAAGTCGATGAGCACGTTCCCGTCGACGTCCCAGACGAGGGACCCCTGCGCCCGCTGGGCGACGATGGGGGCCGTCTTCGTCGTCGTGGCGATGAACGCCCGGTCGCGCTCGACGATCTCCCTTGCCTTGGGGCCGGGCGGAGTGACTTTGATGTCCGGGGCCTTCATGAGATCACCCGTAAACCGGCCTAGCCCGGACGGTCTATTAATAGTATGCTCAAGTGGGGTACAGATGGCTCAGGCGCCGCCATCGATGGCACGTGTCATTTCGCGGCGCCGATCCGCATGATCGTCGTGCCGCATACCGGGCACTTGCCCTTCATCGCCGGCTTCCCGTTCTTCATCTTGATCTGCTTCGCATCCTTGATCTCTCGCTTCGCGCGACACTTCACGCAGTAGCCCTTCACCATGCGCGGATCACCGGACCCCGTACGGGCGCCTCCCCGGATAAATATATCCTATTCCAGATTTTTATGAGATCCCCCCCGGGCGCCCTCCCGTTCCTATGGGACGGTTTCCTTTTTATCGGGAAGACTTATATAATGAGGGGTTGATGCGTCCCGCAGGAGTGGATATGACTTCCCCCACCTCTGGAATGTCGGGTCCGGCGCCGTTTGCGCCGGCGCCAATGGGTCCGCCGATGATGATGCCGATGGAAACGCCGGACACGGGCCGGATCAAGACGGGACTGCTGCTGGGCGGGATCGGGCTCCTCATCAGCGCGTTCATCGGGTTTGTAGGATTCGGCTTCGTCGGCTCGCTGATTACCCTGATCGGGGTTGTCCTCATCTTCTTGGGGACAAAGTCGTACGCGTCCGCGCGGGGGATGGCCGGAGCCGGGCTGGGTCTCGTGCTCATCGGGTTCGTCCTGCAGATCGTCGCGTGGACTCTACTACCCACCGCTTTGGGCTTGTTCACGTCGCCGACCGCGGCGCAGTTGGAGGCCTACCTGAAGGCGTGGGCAACATCCCTCCTCGTGTCGTTCATCGGGGGGCTGCTGCTTTGGGTCGGCGTTCTGCTGGCCCCGCTGAAGGTCGTCACGGGTTCCTCGAAAGGCCTGGTGATCGCCGGCGGCATCCTCGGAATCCTCGCTGTCCTGGTGGTGTTCTCGATGGTCTACCTCGCGGCCAACGCGCTCATCGCTGCGATCGGTGGCGGAACGGTCCCGACCGTGGAGGCGATCATCTCGATCGCGTTCGGAATCATCCTCGGAGGACTCGCAGGCCTGATTGGCGGGATCCTTGCGGGCGTCGGCTACATCATCGGTCGTGGCAAGCTGGTTCCCGCCGGCGCGCCGCCGATGTAGTCGCGCGAACCCCTCTTCATCTCCGCTCCGGAACGTCCCGGGGCGGAGCCCCTTATAATTCATCATTGACCTGTTCCGGCATCCGCCTGCGACAGCCGGCAGATGCGGAAACGTTTATATGCGGCGGCAAGTTGGGCGCCTCGCCCGGGACTGCTGAATGAGGATGAACCGTTTCGAGAGGGCCCGCCTGATCGGCGCGCGCGCACTCCAGATCTCCCTTGGCGCGCCGCCCCTCTTCGATGAGTCGATCGCTGACCCTCTCCAGATCGCGTTCCGTGAGTTCGCCAGCGAGACCCTCCCGCTCACCGTGGAGCGTTCGTCGCATGTCGCGGATTGAGCGCGCCGCGATTCGCAAGATCCTCGACAGCCGCGGGAACGCGACGGTCGAGGTCGATCTGTATTCCGACGGGCACCTCAGCCGCGCCGCGGCCCCGAGCGGGGCGAGCACGGGCGCGCACGAGGCACAGGCGTTCCCGAAACCCGGCGTCGACGAGGCGCTCCAGATTTTCCGGAAGGAGGTCGGGCCCCGGCTCCCCGGACGGGACGTCGGGGACCAGTCGGGCCTTGACCGGTTGCTCCGCGAGATCGACGGCACGCCAGGCTTCTCCCGGATCGGGGGCAACGTCGCCGTCGCGGTGTCCCTCGCGAACGCGAAGGCGGCCGCCGCGTCCGCGGGGAAATCCCTCTTCCGGTTCCTGGGGGGACCCGGCTCGAAGGTCCTCCCGTTCCCGTTCGGGAACGTGATCGGGGGCGGCCGGCATGCCGTCGGGGGCACGACGATTCAGGAGTTCCTCGTCGTCGCGCAGTCGGCGAGCCCCCTCGCGAACGTCACCGCGAACGCGCGCGTCCACCGGGTCGTACGCGACGCCCTCGTGAAGCGGTTCCCGACGGAGCCTCTCGGCCGCGGGGACGAGGGGGCCTGGATCGCGAAGCTCGGGGACGAGGAGGCGCTCGGTCTCCTGGCGGACGTCTGCCGGGGCGTCGAATCCGAAGTCGGGTTCCCGGTGCGGCCCGCGCTCGATCTCGCCGCGTCCGAGTTCTTCCGGGACGGGAGGTATCATTACCGCGACGCCACCCTCTCGCCGGAAAAGCAGATCGATTTCCTCGAGCGGATCATCCGCGACTACGGCCTGTTCAGCGTCGAGGATCCGTTCGACCAGGACGACTTCGGGTCCTTCGCGCGGCTCACGCAGGCCGTCGGGGGCCGATGCAAGGTCATCGGCGACGACCTGTTCGTGACGAGCGTCGACCGCCTGAGGAAGGGGATCGGCCTGAAAGCGGGAAACGCTATCCTTATTAAGCCGAACCAAATCGGGACCCTGTCCGAGACCCGCGCCGCGGTGGACACGGCCCACGCCGCAGGATATGCGACGGTCGTGTCCCACCGGAGCGGGGAGACGACGGACGAGACGATCGCGCACCTCGCGGTCGCCTTCGGGAGCCTGGGGATCAAGACGGGCACCGTCGGCGGGGAACGGACGGCGAAGCTCAACGAGCTCATCCGGATCGAAGAGGAACTCGGAGGAACGTGATGCAGGAAGAGGAGCGGACCGGGATCGAGGGACTGCTGGTGCCCGAGGACGTCTACCTGACGTCCGGCGTGCACATCGGCACCCAGCAGAAGAGCGCAGACATGAAGGCCTTCATCTACAAGGTCCGGATCGACGGGCTGTACGTCCTCGACATCAAGAAGACGGACACGCGGATCCGCGAGGCCGCGAAGTTCCTCGCGCGCTTCCGTCCCGAATCGATCCTCGTCGTCGCCGCGCGCCAGTACGGCCAGAAGCCGTCGAAGCTCTTCGCGAAGGCGCTCGGCGCGAAGGTCCTCGCAGGCCGGTTCGTCCCGGGCACCCTCACGAACCCGAACCTCCCGGAGTACATGGAGCCCGAGGTCCTCGTGGTCACGGACCCCGCGGCGGACCAGCAGGCGCTCCGCGAGGCGCTGAACGTGAGCGTGCCGATTGTCGGCCTGTGCGACGCGAACAACGAGACCCGGAACGTGGACCTCGTGATCCCGACGAACAACAAGGGCCGCCGTGCGCTCGCGACGATCTACTGGCTTCTCACGCGGGAGGTCCTGAAGGCCCGGGGCGCGGTCGCCTCCGACGAAGCCTTTACGTCCACGATCGATGATTACGAGGCGTCCCTCTGAGGGAGCCTCTCCGATGCGGATCCCCGCGGTCGCCGGTCAATTCTACGAGGACGAGGCGGATGCGCTCCGCCGCCAGGTCGAGTCCTGCTTCACGCACCGGCTCGGGCCCGGGTCCGTCCCGCGCCTCGGCCGCGGGCCCCGCGAGCTTCGCGGCCTGGTCGTGCCCCACGCGGGCCTGATGTACTCGGGGCCGGTCGCCGCGCACGCGTACGCGGCGATCGCGGGCGACGGTGCGCCGGAGGTCCTCGTGATCTTCGGACCGAACCACACGGGCCTCGGCGCGGGGATCGCCGTCGGCACCGTGGACTGGGAGCTCCCGATCGGGACGATGCCCTGCGAGGCGGACCTCGCGCGGGCGATCGCCGCGCGGCCTCCCGCGTCCGCCGACGTCGTCGCACACCGCTTCGAGCACAGCATCGAGGTCCAGCTCCCCTTCCTCCTGCACCTCGGCGTCGCCGTGCCCTTCGTCCCGATCTGCATCGGCCAACAGGACCTCGAGTCCGCGACCGCCGTCGGCGAGAACGTCCGGGAGGCGATCCGAGGTCGCGACGCGCTCGTCCTCGCGTCGACGGACTTCAGTCACTACGTCCCCCGAGAGGAAGCGGCCGCGAAAGACAAGCTCGCGATCGACGAGATCCTCCGGCTCGACGCGCGCGGGTTCTGGCGGACGGTCCGGAAGCACGATATCTCCATGTGCGGCTACGGCCCCGTGATCGCCATGCTGACGGCCGTGGGCACGGGACGCGCGAAGCTCCTGAAGTACGCGACCTCCGGCGATGTCGCGCCGATGCGCGAGGTCGTCGGATACGCGGCGATCGAGATCCGCGCGTGAGGCCGCGCGGTTATCGTGGTCGAAAACAGGAATCAGCGCGATGTGCTTTTAAGTCGCGTCCCGGGTCAGGCAACCGTTCTCGATGCCCGTCGTGACGATGTCCGAGGTCGTGGTGGCGTTGCGGGCGACGGTCGGCCGGCACGGGATGCCGATCGAGGATGTCCGGACCCTCGCGGACTACCTGATGTCCTTCTTCGGGTTCGAGACGGAGGTCATCGACAACAATCTCGACGTCGCAGACCGCGACGTTTTCTACATGCTCGAGGAGGAAGGTCTCCTCACGACGCGTCAGGAGGAGGTCCACATCAAGAAGGGCAAGCTCTGGCGGATCCACTACTGGATCCTCCGCGTCGACCGGATCAAGAACTTCGCGAAGAACGGCGGATCCCGCAGGGCCGACGACGCGTTCGCGATCTACCGGGAGATCCCCGACGACATCTGGGCGCGTCAGCTTCCCGCGCGATGAGGAGGGCGGCCCCGCCGAGGACGCGACGTCCGTGAGGCGCCCTTTTCCGAACCAGACCCCTCAGTTTAAATAGGCCCGCGGATTCGTTCGGGCCCGCACATGTGGGAGCTCTGGCTCGCCCTCGCGATCCTGCTGATCGTCGCTTGGACCGCCGCGATGTACCTGCTCCACCGCCGGGGGCTCCTCGAGCCCCGTGGCCTCGTTGCCGCGGGCCCTTTCCTGATGTGGAAGACCCAGAAGGGCCGGGACTTCATCGACCGGCTCGCGCGCCGGAAACGCGCATGGAGGATTTTCGGGGACCTCTCGCTCGTCCTCGTCGGCCTGACGATGGTCGGGACGACCGTGCTCCTGATCTGGGAAGCGACCCTCGTTCAGAGCCCTGCCGTGCGCGCGAACCCGCCGAGCCCGGAGCTCCTCCTCGGCCTCCCCGGGATCAACCGGCTGATCCCCGTGGGCTACGGGATATTCGCCCTCGCGATCGCGATCGTCCTTCACGAATTCGCACACGGGATCCTCGCGAGGGTCGCGAACCTCCCGATCAAGTCCCTCGGCGTGATCTTCTGCATCTTCCCGATTGGCGCGTTCGTCGAGCCCGACGAGGAGCAGATGAAGACGATGCCGCGGCGCGAGCGGGCGCGCCTCTATGCGGTCGGTCCCGCGACGAACGTCCTCCTTGCGCTCCTTTTCGCGTTCCTGTTCTCCTCCATGATGATGGCCTCCGTTCGGCCCGTCCACGCGGGCGTCGGGATCGCCGGGTTCCCCGACGGGTCGAGTCCCGCGCGGGACGCCGGCCTCCAGCCATACGCGATCATCACATCGTTCAACGGCGAGGAAATCCGGACGTACGCGGACTTCATCCGCGCGAAGAATCGCACGCTCGCGAACCAGACGGTGAACGTGACGACGTTCGACGGGGAGCGGTACACGAACTTCACGTTCGCGCTCGGGTGGGACTCCGGAGGGGGACCCGACGCGCCCTATGTCGGGATCTTGGGGATGGACACGAGCACGGACTACTACCACCCGCTCACGAACCCCGATCGTTTCGGCGGCGTCGTGAACTCCGTGTTGTCGTACATCTCCCTCCCCTTCGGGGGCCGCGCGCCGATCCAGGACCCGGCGATCCGGTTCTACCGGATCGAGGGGCCCATGGCGGTCCTCCCTGCGCCCGCCTTCTGGCTCCTGGCGAACGCGATGTACTGGCTCTTTTGGCTCAACCTGATGCTCGGGGCGACGAACGCGCTGCCCGCCGTCCCCCTCGACGGCGGCTACATCTTCAAGGACGCGCTCGAGGCGATCGTGAGCCGGGTGAGGAAGGGCCTGGCGGCGGAGAGGCGCGAGCGGATCGCGAAGAACGTCGCGTACTTCTCCGCGTTCATGATCCTCGCGCTCGTGGCCTGGCAGATCATCGGACCCAGGATCTGAGCGCGCGGCGGCAGCGTCACCGAACGGACTCGGACGCGACGAACCCGAGGATCCCGCTCACGATTGCGAGCACGGCTTCCGTGTCCCCGATCCCCGGCAGGAACAGGGCGACGAGCCCGACGACGAGGTTCACGAGGCCCCCAGAACTCGACTTCCCCCGATAGATCAGGAGGCTGCCCAGGAGGATCACGACCGCGAGGACGATCTCGACGAGCCGCTCGACGACGAGCGCGAGGTCGACGGTCTGGTTCCCCCCAATTCCCAGCGCGCCGACGAAGATCAGGACGGCCGAGAGAAGGCCGAGGAGGAATCCGAGGAGGGCGAGGATCCGCTTTTCCGACATCGGGCGCGGGAGGCCCTGGGCCTACATCATCCTTTCTCCAAGCCGCCGAAGCTCCAGATTGCACCGGGGTTCCCGCCGTGGCGCGCGGGCCCCCGGACCATGCGGATCGACCGGAACCCCTCCCGGTACCGGACGGCCCGAGCGAGCGCGTGGGGCTCCGGATGCACGGCCGGTGCGCTGAACGCGTACGTCGGGCGGTTCGACACGGCCATCAGCCCGAAGAACAGGTCGGCGGCGACGCGCTCGTTTCCGGGCTCGACGACCCAGGGGCCGATCTCGCACGCTTGGCTCACCGTGTTCCCGACGAGGTATCCGAGGATCGTGTCCGGGTCCTCGGCCACGAGGAACGTCCCCGGGAATTCCGAAAGGAGCCGCTCGAGGAGGACGCGCCGCGAGCCGCCGAAGTGGACCTCGTCGAAGGCGACGAGCGCGTCGAGGTCCTCCCAGGCAGCGAACCGCGCGCGGGCCGTCGCCCCGACGGCGCGGCCTCCCTCCCAGCGGATGTTGTCGTACTCCCGCGAGAAACCGAGCGCCTCGTAGAACGGGACGACGTCCGTGTACGCGTTGAGCCGGACGGTCTCGACCCCGCTCCCGTCGAGGTGGTCGAGCGCGGCGCGCATCATCGCGTTGCCGATCCCGTGGCCCCGGTGTCCCGGGTCGACGACGACGGACCCGAGGTATGCGACCTTGCCGTACGACGTCGTCGCCATGACCCCGACGACCCGGCCGTCGGCCTCCGCGGCGAAGCAGCCGGCAGGGGAGAGCGCGAGGAGCCGCTCGACGTCCGCGGGGGCGTAGCCCCACTGCTCGAGGTCAGTCAGCTCGATCGCTCGTTCGACGTCCCTGCGCTGGAGCCTTCGGACCGTCGCTCCTCCCACAGCTTCACCTGCCGCTCGAGCTCCTCGGTCTCGTCGCACGCGTGGTACCCGTGCGTCACGTAGCGTTTCTCCTTCCGGAGATGCTTGAACATGCACGGGCCGTACTCGTCGTCCTCCTGGCCGTACCACTTGTCGCAGTCCTTGCACATGTGCCGCGCGGGCAGCGCGGCCTGGAGTCTGTCTACATTCCCCAGAACGGGTCCCCCCTCCGCTTGATCGCGCAGATCTGGTCGAGCGCCTCCCGCTCGTCGTGGCTCAGGTCCGGGTGGTCGCGGAGCGCGCGGGCGTCCGCCTCCGGCAGGTCGACGTACAGCACGTCCCCTCCGCTGATCTGTCGCCCGATCGTCACGCCATCGACCGCGAGGGCGACCTCCTGCCCCTGCGCCGCGTGGTCGAGCGGTTTCTCCCCGGACCGGAGGGACTTGATCCGCCCGACGGGCTTGCCGTCCGCCCGCATGAGCGCCTCGCCCGCGCGGATCCGCCCGGCGAGGACGCGCACCCCGAAGATCGCGGGCTTCGTCGTCCGGAAGACGTACTCCGGCAGGAAGAGTAACTTCGCCGGGTACGCGCGCGCCCGCCGGCTCGCCTCCTCGATCGCCCGTCTCCGTTCGTCCCGCCACGTCCCGTAGTCCTCGATGAGCCGGTAGATTACGTCGTTCTCGATCACCTTGATGTCCGCGTCCTCCGCGAGCGCGACCTTCGCGTCCGGGAGGAGGTCGACATTGAACGCGAGGACCGCACGGTGGAGCGGGTCCTTCACCGTGGCGACGTCCGTCAGGTCGCGTCGGGACACGGGCCCGATCCGCGCGAACTTGACGGGGATGTCCGCGCCCTTGCACTCGTACGCGAGCCCTTCGAGGGATCCGATCGCGTCCGCCTTGAGGAGGATCCCCTCCTCCTGGGTCTCGACGTGGACCGCGGTCTCCTTCGCGACTTCCTCGATGACAGATCCGACGTCCGTCCGCGCGACGCGGAGTGGGGCACCCGCGACCGCGGCGTCGAGCCCGCTCGCGGAAATCTTCACCCCCGCCGCGGCCGAGACCTCTTTCACGGAGTCGAACCGGTCCTGGGGATCGCGGATCTCGTCGAGGGGCCTCGGTTTGAGGAGCGCCTTGACCTTCGTCGTGCCCGGCCTGCCCGCGGTCCCGAAGACGATCGGGTCCCCGAGGCGCACGGTGCCCTTGTACACGATCGCGTCGAGCGTGATCCCGAGCCCCTTCTCTTCCTTGACCTCGAGGATCGTGCCCTCCGCCGGGCCCTCCTCGGTGTGGAGCTGCGCCTCGAGGAACCGCTGGGCGAGGCCGACGAGCATGAGAAGGAGGTCCGGCACCCCTTCGCCGAACTTCGCGCTCACGGGGACGATCGCGAGGATCGTCGTGAAGTCCGCGACGCGGTCGTATCGCTCCGCGGAGAACCCGTGCTCGAAGAACCGCGAGACGAGGGCGTACAGGCGCTTGTCGAGCTCCTCCGCGGCCGACGGCGGCTGGTCCCGGACGGAGACGACGAACGCCTGCCGGTCGTGGTGGCGCCAGCCCGGGACGAGGTCGATCTTGTTCGCCGCGACGACGAAGGGGGTCTTGTATCGCTTGAGGATGTTGATCGACTCGATCGTCTGCGGCCGGAAGCCCTCGTTCACGTCGACGACGAGGACCGCGAGGTCCGCGAGGGCGCCGCCTCGTGCGCGGAGCGTGGAGAAGGCCACGTGTCCGGGCGTGTCGATGAACAGGAGCCCGGGGACCTTGAACGTCTTGCCCTTCACGAGGTCGCCGCACGCGTCGAGGACCGCCTGCAGGGGGACCTCCGTCGCCCCGATGTGCTGCGTGATGCCGCCGGCCTCGCGCGAGGCCACGGCGGTCCCGCGGATCCGGTCGAGGACCGTGGTCTTCCCATGGTCCACGTGCCCGAGGACGGACACGATCGGCTGGCGGATCGCGGACATCGGGACGCGACGAACCGGCGGACGATATTAGAACCTTGTTGCCTGCAAGCCTGAGCGGGCGCCGCCCTCACTCGTCGAGCCACGCCTCGTCGATGCGCGTGTACGCGCGGAGCTCGTCCGCCTTGAAGAACAGGCCGATCTCCCGCTTCGCGCTCTCGAGGCCGTCGGAGCCGTGGATCACGTTCCGTCCGATCGTCAGCGCGAAGTCCCCGCGGATCGTCCCGGGCTCCGCCTCCGCGGCGTTCGTCTTCCCCATCATCTTCCGCACGACGGCGACGGCGCCCTCGCCCTCGAGGACGATCGCGACGACGGGGCCCGACGTGATGTACGCCATGAGCGGCTCGAAGAACGCCTTTCCCCTGTGCTCCGCGTAATACGTCTCGGCGAGCGTGCGCGGGACCGTGAGGAGCTTCATCCCGAGGAGCTTCAGGCCCCGGGCCTCGAACCGCGCGACGATCCGTCCGACGAGGCCGCGCTGGACCGCGTCGGGCTTCAGCAGGACGAACGTCCGCTCCGCCAGGGTCATCCCCCCTTCTTCACCTTCTTCGCGGTCGGCGCGGGGGCCCCCTCGCCTTCCTCGCCCTTCTTGCCCTTCACCTTCCCCCACTGCCGGTCGAGCCACGCCTTGAAGATGCGCCGTCCCTCCGCGGAGTCCTTGTACGCGAGGAACTCCGCCTTCTCGATGTGGGTGATCGTCTTCCCCGCGTGCGCCTTCTTCGCGACGTTGAGGATCGAGTGCCGGAACGCCTCGCTCCGGACGAACTCCGCGTAGTGCCTCTCGATGTCCCCGCGGCCCAGGTCGGGACCGAGGCGTTTGTCGATCAGGTCGACGAGGTCGGACGGGATGTCCCGACCCTTCGGGGTATCGATCACGGCGTCGGCCGAGGCCCCTGAGGCCGCGGCGGGGGTCTCCTCGACGACGAGCTCCGCGGCCGCCTCCGCAGCGACCGCACCCGTCGCGCGGCGGTATGCCTGGGTCCACGGGGTCCAGCGCGGGATGCGCCCGAGCTTCAGGAGGTTCGCCTGGCACTTGCTCGAGCAGAACAGGAAGATCGTGCCGTCCTTCTTGATGAACATCTTGCCCGTCCCGGGTTCGATGTCGTTCCCGCAGAAGGAGCAGGAGCGTCGCACGGGCATGGGATCACCGCACGGACAGCTTCCGGGCCTCGCGCGCGGTCTCGCGGAGCATGAGGACATCGCCAACCTGGACGGCGCCCTTCGTGTTCCGGGTGATGATCCGACCCTTGTCCCGCCCGTCGAGGACGCGGACCTTCACCTGGGTGGCCTCGCCGGCCATGCCCGTCCGGCCGACGATCTCGACGACCTCGGCCGGGATGCTCTCGTCGTCCGCCATCGTCGGATCCTCACTTCTTCAGGGAGCGGAGCTTCGCCGCGAGGTCGTCGATGAGCGGCTTCGCCTTGCCGCCATCGAGGATCGCCATCGAGGCCGTCGCCTTGCCGAGGCCCGCGGCCACCCCGAGCTCCTGCTTGCTCGGAACGTACGCGTAGGCGATCCCCTTCTCCTCGCAGAGGAGGGGCATGTGCGCGAGGATCTCCTCGGGCTGGACGTCCTCCGCCATGACGACGAACTGCGCGTCCCCGCGCTCGACGAGCTTCGTGACCTCGTTCGTGCCCTTGCGGATCTTCCCGCTGTCCTTCGCGAGCTCGATCGCCTGGTACGTCTTGTCGACGAGCTCCTTCGGCATCTCGAAGCGCACGTACATCGGCTTGGCCATTACAGAGACCTCCTTCCGCCACCCGCGAACGGGGGCGTCATCAGTCATCGGCCCTCTGGTTCCCAGAAGAGCAGGCACCGAAAGAGAGGGCGTTATAAAAGGTTTGCGACGCGGTGCGCCTCTACTCCTTCGGAGGCCGGCGCGAGCTCCAGATCAACGTGCCGAGGATCGCGAATCCGACGACGAGCGCCACGGCGATCCACGTCCACGGCGGCCCGGCCTGCGGCCCCACGGGCCCGTCGTCCGTCCCGTCCGCAGGCTCCGCGGTCGTCGTGAACGTGACGATCCGCGAGGGGCTCGACTGCCCGCCGGTGTCCACGGCGACGACCCAGGCGCGGTACGTCGTCAGTGGCCGGAGGGGGACGCGGAGGCTCGTCGCCGCGCCGCCCTCGAGCCGGTACGATACGTTCAGGCTGGGGTCCGCGACCCAGACCTCGAGGTGGTCGATGTCGTCCTCCCCCGCCGTCGACCAGGAGAGCGTCGCGCCGTCGTGCGTGACCTGAGCGGGGTCGTTCAGGTTCGGGGGACTCGGCAGGAGGTCGACGAGGAGCGGGGTGACGAGGGCCGGCACGCCGTCGTGAGCGCCGAGGTCGACGAGGTTCGCCTGGAAGATCGGAACGCCGAGGGCCAAGACGGTGAGGCTCAGGACCACGCGGTACGTGAACGCCGTGTTCAGGGCCGTCGTCGTGAGACTCCCGAACCGCGGTCCGCCCGAGTCGACGTCGAGGCGTACGACGCCCCACTGCGTCCATGTGTGATTGTCCGGGCTCACTGCCGCCTGGACGGGGTCCTCGACGCGCGTCGTCGAGTTCATCGAGGTGCGGAGGTCGAGGCTGATGTCGACGACGCCCAGGGTGACGATGGACACCCCGGGAATGTAGATCGAGTTCTGTCCGAGCGGGGTCGTGGGGATCGTCGAGATCGGGACGTCGATTCCGAAGAGGACGAGGGTCATCGCGCACGGCCCCGGCTCCGCGGAGACCGTCGTGCGTATCGTCGCGTTCGCGGGGACGGAGAGCGCCTCGCCGGTCGCGTTGATGTCGCACGATGCGCGGAACGCCGCAACGAACGGGATCACGTCCGTCTGGAGGACCTCGAAGTGGATCGTCTCCGTGACGAGGGGGGACGCCGCGGGGACGGGCGGCGCGAGGAGGCCGAGTACGGCGGCCGCAATCGCGAGGACTCCCAGCGGCTTCAGTCGGGTTCCCTCCGGCGGACAGTACGCGTCCGGGGTATTATCAAGGTGCGTGTGGAACGCCCATTACACCGTGCGGACCCGGAGCGCGGGCGCGACGGGAGCCCAGAACTCCTCCCGCGTGTCGCGAAGGGTCGGCCGGAACGTCCGGGCGACCTTCACATCGCGAACGTCGACGTCCGCGGTGACGACCTCTTCCTTGAGGTCCTTCGCCTTCCCGAGGTCCTCGCCCCTTGGCCCGATCGCCTGCGTGCCCCCTTGGAACACGACGTTGAGCTCCGTGCCGACGAGGTTCGCGTACAGGACGAAGAGGGCGTTCTCGATCGCGCGCGCGGGGAGGACCCGGTCGAAGAACGGCCTCGAGGTCGTGGGGGATGCGCTGACGATCGCGAGGATCTCCGCCCCCGCCCGAGCGTACGCCTTCGCGAGCTCCGGGAAGAACGTGTCGTAGCAGATCAGGAGCCCGATCCTCCCGAGATTCGTGTCCACGAGGACGAGCTCCTCGCCGCGACCGAAGTAGAGGCCCTCCTCGAACGGACCGAAGTTCGCGATGTACACCTTGCGGTACGCGGCGACCCGCCCGTCCGGCGCCACGAGGACGGACGTGTTGAAGAGGCGCTCCGTCCCCGCGTCCCGCTCGGGCATGCCGAAGACGAGGTGCGTCGCGTGCTCCTTCGCGATCCGCAGGGCGGCCTTCACGGAAGGTCCGTCGATCGGCTCCGCGAGCCGCGGGAACGCATCCCTCGCCATGTAGCCCGTGAGATACAGCTCCCCTGCGAGGAGCAGGTCCGCCTCCGCGTGGGCCGCGGCCTTCGCGAGCTTCGCGAGGTTCTTCTCCTTGGCCCCGGGCGTCGGTGTGAGCTGCGCGAGCGCGACCTTCACGCCACCGCGAGCGCGGGGTCGATGGAAAAAGCTTCGCAACGGGATGCGACGCGCGAACTGGGCGCTCGCAACCTTTATGTCGGGCCTTCCCTTAGCGCGTCCCCGCGCTCCCGTAGTCTAGTGGCCAAGGATAGAAGCCTCTCGAGCTTCTGACACGGGTTCAAATCCCGTCGGGAGCACTCACTTGGGGGTTGGAGGACTGGTAGCGCTCGACCAGTCCTCGGTGACCGGTTTACGTAAGAGGAGCAAGTCGAACAGCCACAGAACCGGCGAATAGAATCTCGCGTCCGCGTTCTTCAGCGGCACGGCAGCGAAGAA
>MGVZ01000069.1:369-483 GCA_001800745.1 Euryarchaeota archaeon RBG_16_67_27 | reverse complement strand
TGACTCTACTCAAGCTCATCGAGACGGTTCGGGGCGGCGGGAGCCTCGGACAGGGCGACGTGGCGGCCCCGAGCCCGACCGAGTTCTTGCGACAAGTAATGGGTACCCTTAATA
>MGVZ01000069.1:179-355 GCA_001800745.1 Euryarchaeota archaeon RBG_16_67_27 | reverse complement strand
TGCTTCAACAACAATCAATCACTATTTGAGGAGGTTTCTATGAGCCCAGAGAAGGACACGCAAAAGTCCGCCAAGAGCACCACCGCGATCAACACGAAGTTCAAGGGATTCACGGACGAGGAACGAGTCGCGATGAAGGAGCGCATCCAAGAGCTGAAGACGTCCGCGCGCGGGCG
>MGVZ01000069.1:0-74 GCA_001800745.1 Euryarchaeota archaeon RBG_16_67_27 | reverse complement strand
AAGCTTCGCAACGGGATACGACGCGCGAACTGGGCGCTCGCAACCTTTATGTCGGGCCTTCCCTTAGCGCGTCC
>MGVZ01000068.1:24723-25533 GCA_001800745.1 Euryarchaeota archaeon RBG_16_67_27 | reverse complement strand
CCGAGCGCGGGCCCGACGACGTACACGTAGCCGTTGTCGAGGTACCCGGAGGCCACCGCGGTCCCGAACCACCGGGCCGGGTTCATCGCCGCGCCCGTGAGGGGGCCGCCCATCACGACGCACGGCTCAGCGTCAATCCGACAGTCGTATCGTGGAAGCGGCTGGACTCTCCCGGGGACGGGCTCGCTCGACAAAGGACAAACCTATATTCCTGCCGCGGTGATGAGGGAACTGAGGGAGACCATGACGGAGAAGAGGAAGAGGATGACGACTGCGGCGGGGATTCCCGTCGCCGACAACCAGAACAGCCTGACTGCGGGCCCGCGCGGTCCGGTGTTGATGGCCGATCACGCACTCATGGAGCGGATGGCGCACTTCAACCGTGAGCGCGTCCCCGAGCGGGTCGTGCACGCAAAGGGCGCCGGCGCGTGGGGGACCTTCACCGTCACCGGCGAGCTATCCCGCTACACCAGGGCGAAGCTGTTCCAGAAGGTCGGCAACCGCTGCGATGTCTTCCTGCGCTTCTCCACGGTGGCGGGCGAGATCGGCTCGGCCGACACCGTCCGCGACCCGCGGGGCTTCGCGATGAAGTTCTACACCGAGGAAGGGAACTGGGACCTTGTCGGCAACAACACGCCGGTCTTCTTCGTCCGGGACCCGCTCAAGTTCCAGGACTTCATCCATTCGCAGAAGCGCGACCCGAAGACCGGGCTCCGCGACCCCACGATGCAGTGGGACTTCTGGTCGCTCTCGCCCGAGTCGCTCCATCAGGTGACGATCCTGTTCTCGGACCGCGGGATCCCGGCGACC
>MGVZ01000068.1:0-24582 GCA_001800745.1 Euryarchaeota archaeon RBG_16_67_27 | reverse complement strand
ATCGCGGGCGAGACGCCCGATTTCCACCGCAAGGACCTCTACGATGCGATTGAGCGTAAGGAGTACCCGAAGTGGACCGTCAAGGTACAGATCATGCCCGAGAAGGAGGCCGAGACATACCACATCCATCCGTTCGACCTGACCAAGGTCTGGCCCCACAAGGACCACCCCCTGATTGACGTCGGCGTCATCGAACTGAACCGGAACCCGGAGAACTACTTCGCCGAGGTCGAGCAGGCGGCGTTCGAGCCCTCGAACCTCATCCCGGGGATTGGCGCCTCGCCGGACAAGATGCTGCAGGCCCGTCTCCTCTCCTACGCCGACGCCCACCGCTACCGAATCGGCGTCAATTACGCAGCCCTTCCCGTAAACAAGGCGCAGAGCCCCGTCAACACGTACCACCGGGACGGCTTCATGCGGTTCGACGGCAACAGTGGAGGATCGCCCAACTACGAGCCCAACAGCTTCGGCGGACCGGTCCAGGACCCGAGCCTCCGGGAGCCTCCGCTCCGCGTCTCGGGTGACGCTGACCGCTACGACCACCGCGTCGGGAACGAGGACTACTCTCAAGCCGGGAACCTCTTCCGCCTGATGAGCGCGGAGGAGAAGGCGCGTCTCATCGGCAACATCGTCCGCGCGATGAAGACGGTGCCCCGCGAGATCCAGCTCCGCCAGATCGGTCACTTCTACCGGGCCGATCCCAACTACGGCCTCGGCGTCGCGCGCGGACTCGGCGTCGAGAAGGACATCCCCGGGAGAGCCAAGGAGGGCGGCGCGCGGCTCCGGACCGAGTCGACAAAGCAGCCCGTCGGTTCCGCGCCGAGTGCAGGAAGGCGTCGGCCTTCCGAGGGACGACCGCGCTAGTTTCAGAATGCGCCGCGGGACCGATCGGCACGTGATTCCGACCGGCGAGGAACCGGGCGTGCCGGCTCGGCTCCACGGGATGCAGGCGTCGGGTGACCGCGGGCTTCGATTGGTTCGCGGGACGCCGTCGGCCTAGGCGAAATAGGACGCGGAGCCGCGGTCGAACCCCGGGACGAACTCGAGCCGAAGGTCCCGCGGCTGCCACGCGGCATCCGGGAACACGAGGTTCGGAAAGAAATGAGAGAAGTCCGTGGCGACCTGGGTCACGAGATGGTCTGGACCGAAGAGGGTCTGGGCGACGCGGAGCGCCTGCTCCCGACACACGAGTTCGTCGATGAATCCGACGGAGTGCAGGTACTCGTGCATGAGAACGTAGAACGCGTAGTGCCTGTACAGATCGGGGTTCGTCTCCTGAATCCGAATGAGGGGGACCTTGTTCATCACGATGACGTTCGTCGCGATCGGGTAGAAGGCGCCGAGGAACCCTTGCGGGGAGTTCCCGAGGTCCGCGAGGGCGAGCATGAGGCCGGCGCGGCTCCGGCCGAGGACGGTCTCGACGGCTCGCTTCACGAGCTCGAAGATGTCCGCAAGGGTCTGCGCCTCCTCGAGCCTTCGGGCGAAGTCCATCGGAGAATCCAGGTCGCCCGTCGGACTTAAGGGATTGCCCGTGTCAGCCCGAGCCGACGGGAAGCAGGTTGATCCCAGGGAGGCCGAGGAACAGATACCCGGCGTACGCGAGGCTGATCACGGCCGCACCGACGTTCACCGCACGTCGGACCCGCGTGCTCCCCCAGCGCAGAATCGGGTACGAAACGCCGAGACCGAAGACGATCATGCCGAGGACGACGCCGATGCTGAACACGCCAACGCCACCGAGAAGGCCGAGGAGGGAGGTCACGCTCAGGGAAGCGACGAAGAGAACGAGGAGCTCGTCGTTGCTCGCGAGACCGTGGACGATGCCGATGCTGAACATCGCCCGATGCTCGGTGAACCGGGGGTACACGTGGAGGTGGGAGTGGGTGTGCTCCTTCCCCTCGTGTTCGTGGAGGTGGTGGTGGAGCCATCCGAACTCGATCAGGAGACCAAGGACGCCGATCGCGACGAGCATGACGGCAACGATGAGCTCGACGTGCGCGAGGAACTCGCTGAGGAGGGTCTCGCGGAACGTGTAGAGGATCACGGTGATGATGCTCGCGGTGATCATGTGCCCCGCGGCCCAGCTGATGCTCATAAGGGAGGTCTTCCGAAGGCTCTGGCTCCGGGTCAAGAGATTCGAGACCGCGACGAGGTGGTCCGCGTCGTAGCTGTGCTTGAAGCCCAGCGCGAGGGCGAGGACGGCAAACAGGAGGACATCGACGACCATGACGACGAAATCCCGGTGGACGGGATCGGACGGCCCGTCCGTAACACCCGGGCTCAGCGCGTAACACGGCTTAAGTCTTGTCGGAATCATTCATCCCCGGCGTAGCACTTGTCGGGCTCCGAGGTAGCACGTTGACCGTCGAACGCATCGGCGTCTCCTTGGATGGCCCCCTCCTCGGAGCATTCGATCGCCTCGTGAGGGAGGAGGGGTTCGCGAGCCGATCGGAGGCGCTCAGGGAGCTGATCCGGAGGTCCCTCGTGAGGCGCCGGTGGACCGCGGGAGGGGACGTCGTCGGGACGATCACGATCGTGTACCGACACGACGTGGGCATGGTCACGCATCGCGTGCTCCATCGGCAGCACGACTTCCTGGGCACGATCCGGGCGACCGCGCACACGCACCTGAACGAGGAGACGTGCCTCGAGGTGCTCATCGTCGAGGGCGACGCGGCTCGTGTGGGGGAACTCGCGAACCGTCTGAAGACGACGAAGGGCGTTCTCTTCGCGGACACGATCGTCGCAGCGCCCGACCTGCGGTAACGGGAGGGGAGACGATCGGCGCCTGCGAAGGGTTCTCGCTCGATCGCAGGGCCGCCCTGAATACCACGCGTGGGAACACGAATGAAAGATTTATCCGGGGGCACATCGACGCGGGTGCGATCTCCCCAGGATCCTGAGGACCGCGTCCCCATGGCAATCCCCGCTGCCTACGCCGCTACCCGCGCCCAGCGGAGCCCGCCGAGCCTCCCCT
Organism: Euryarchaeota archaeon RBG_16_67_27; assembly: GCA_001800745.1. GTDB lineage: Archaea > Thermoplasmatota > Thermoplasmata > RBG-16-68-12 > RBG-16-68-12 > RBG-16-68-12. The sequence goes on along the minus strand of MGVZ01000068.1, from coordinate 21,605 downwards.
TCGGGTGGGGAGCTGTGACCGTCCTCCTGGTCGGGGCGGTTTTCACGATCATCGGCATCGTGATCATCCTCTACGGGATGATGGGCTTCTTCTCGGGCACGATTGGCAATGCCACGAGCGGCTCCTTCTCCATTGATTCGTTCTTCTCCTCCTTCTTTGGCGCGATTCTCCTCTTCGTAGTTGGCGGTGTCCTCGCGGGCGTTGGTGGCTGGCTCATCCGACTCTGGTGGATCTTCCTCCTTGTCGGCGTCGTGGCGGGCGCGGGAGGCGCCAACACGGCCCGCGATCGGGAGGCGATGCGTACCCCGGAGGTGCGCGTTCGATGCACGAACTGCGGGCGCCTGAATCCCGAGTTCGTCCATTTCTGCATGGATTGCGGCAAGCCCGTCTGAACCGTCCGCACCCCGCCGCTCGTTCGGAACCTATTTGAGCCTCAGGCGGGGTGCGTGCGAACCGATGGGACTCCTCGCCCGCTTTGCGCGTCAATGGGTCGCGGGGGAGACCCGCGAGGACGCCCTGCGCGTCGCGAAGGCCGCAAACGGCCGTGGAATCGACGCGATCGTGAACCACCTCGGCGAGCATCTTCGCGACACGGGTGCCGTCGAGGCGACCCTGGGGGAATACTTCGCCCTGCTCGATGGACTCGATGAGGCGGGCGTCCGGGGATGCGTCAGCGCGAAGCCGACCCAGTTCGGCATCCTGATCGGCCGGGAGTACGCCTTCTCGCAGCTCCTCCAGCTCCTCGACGCGGTGAAGGCCCGACGTCGCGCTCTGTGGATCGACATGGAAGGTACATCCACAACCGAGGACACGATTTGGATCTACGAGCGACTCTTCGAGCGATACAACCGGGTCGGTCTGTGCGTGCAGGCGAACCTCCGACGGACCGCGGAGGACCTCGGACACCTTCTCGCTCTGGGTGCTCGGATCCGCCTCACGAAGGGAGCGTACCGGGAGACGCCGGACCTCGCGTTCACCTCGCGACAGGCGATCGATCGGCAGTTCCTCGTCCACCTGGAGGCCCTCTTCCGCGGAGGCAGGGATTTCGCAGTCGGGAGCCACGACGGGCGGATGATCGCCCGAGCGATCGAACTCTCGAGCGCCTGGCCGACGCCTTTCGAGTTCCAGTTCCTCCAGGGGGTCCGCGAACCGCTGAAGGCGGATCTCGTAAGTAGGGGCTACCGGGTCCTCGAGTATGTCCCGTACGGACCGAACTGGCTCCCGTATTTCAGCCGAAGGCTACGGGAACGCCCCCGGAACGCGATCATCATGCTCCGGTCGCTCGTGACCGACTGAGGGTCCGACAACCCCTTCCCTCGGGGCGGCGTATGCGGCCCGTGGACGACCAGGCGTTCCGCGACGCGATGCGGGTCCTCGAGCGGCGGCATCGGGTCACGGACTGGGCTGCCGGGATGACGTCGTTCGAGATCCTCGTGTCCACGATCCTTTCCCAGAGCACGACGGTCCGGAACGAGCGGCTCGGGATGGACGGGTTGCGGGCCGCGTTCGGAGATCTCACGCCCGAGACACTCGCCACGGCGTCGCCGCGGGCAATCGAACGAGCGATCTGGCATGCGGGGCTCGCACGACGTAAGTCCCGTCACATCCGAGACGTCGCGCGAATCGTGAGCCGCGACCTCGGCGGTGACCTCGATCGCGTCCTCCGCCGACCCGCGGGGGAGAGTCGCGAGGTTCTCCTCGCCCTCCCAGGCGTCGGGCCGAAAACGGCGGACGTCATGCTTGCCATGGCCGCGAACCGGCCCGTGTTCCCGGTCGACACCCATGTCGCGCGAGTGGCGCGGCGCTGGGGGCTCGTTCGGCGCGCGGACTACGAGGAGACCCGCGAAGCCCTCGAAAAGCGGACGTCGCCGTCCCGTCGAAAGGCGTGGCACCTCGCGATGATCGCCCATGGTCGCGAGACGTGCACGGCGAGGAATCCGAGGTGCGGGGCTTGTCCCGTTTCCACGGAATGTGACTGGTATCGCGCGCGGAACCGACGCCGCCGCGACAAACCTTTAAGGTGACCGAGGGGTTAGAGCGCGCCGCGAGCCCCTTGCCCGTTTCTCCCTATATCCACCTCATGAAGCTTCGGATCGCCGCGCTGCTCCTCCTCGTTGCCGCTGCGGGCTACGTGTCGACGAGCGGGCCCCGGATCGACCCGATGGCCTTCGGCACCCTCATGGTCAGCGGAGTCCTCGCATCGGGGGGCGCGAGCGCGATCAACCACTACATCGACCGGGATCTCGACGCGGTCATGCACCGCACCTCGAGTCGACCGTTGCCCCGGCGCACGATCGATCCTCCGGGTCGCGCCCTCGCGTTCGGCCTCGCGCTCACGGCGATGGCGCTCGCCCTCTCGGCCCTCGCAATCAACCCGCTCACCGCCGCGACGATCGCTCTCGGGACATTCTTCTATGTCGGTGTGTACACGCTCGGCCTTAAGCGGACCCACGTGAGCAACATCGTCATCGGGGGGTTCGCGGGATCGTGCCCCGCCCTCGCCGGGTCCGCGGCGGCCGCGAACGCGATCTCCCTCCCCGCGGCCCTCCTCGCGCTCCTCGTCTTCCTATGGACGCCGGGCCACTTCTGGGCGCTCGCGTACCGGAGCCGGGAGGACTATCGCCGCGCGGGAATCCCCATGCTCCCGGCGGTCCGCGACGAGCGCACGGCCGTCCGTGCGATCGCGGCGTCAACGGCAATCGTGCCCATCTCCACGTTCGCATTCTTCGTCACACCGTCGTTCCATGCGACATTCCTCCTCGTCGCGGCAGGCGCTGGGGCCGTCCTCCTCTGGCTCACCCTGCGCTTCGTGCGGAATCCAAGCGAGGAGACCGCGTTGGCCGGGTACAAGTTCTCCGGGACGTACCTCGCCCTGGTCCTCGCGGGCGCGATGGTTGACGCGATCGTCGTCCTGCCGACGTGATCCGCGGGAACCGGGACGATTTCGTTAATTGTCGATAATCTCCCGTAGTCTTATTAGCAAACGGGGGCCGTATCGATGGTCGGACGACGGTGGAAGGCATGCCGGGACAGACCCTGGTAGAGAAAATCCTCTCCCGCGCTTCCGGACGTGACGTGAGGGCGGGGGATATCGCGATCGCGCAGGTCGACCTCGCGTACGTCCAGGATGGGACGGGACCCCTCACGTTCCGGCAGATGGAGAAGATGGGGCTCGTGAAGGCCGCGAACCCCACGCGATCCGTCGTATTCATCGACCACTCCGCCCCGCCCCCGCGGAAGGAGCTCGCGACCGACCACGTGTACCTCAGGGAGTTCGCCGCGAGGACGGGGATGGTCGTCTCCGACGTCGGCGAAGGCGTGTGCCACCAGGTCGCCTTCGAGAAGTTCGTGAGGCCGTGGGACGTGGCGATCGGCGCGGACAGCCACACGGTCATGGGCGGGGCGATGGGCGCGTTCGCGACGGGGATGGGATCCACGGACGTCGCCGTGGCCCTCGCCCTGGGGAAAACCTGGCTCCGTGTCCCGGAGACGATGAAGTTCGAGGTCGGGGGCCGGTTCGCGAAAGGTGTGTTCGCGAAGGACCTCATCCTCCGGGTGCTCGGGGACATCAAGACGGACGGCGCGACGTACATGGCGATGGAGTGGGGCGGGCCCGCGATCGCGGCGATGCCGATGACGGAGCGGATGGTTCTCTCGAACATGGCGATCGAGGCGGGAGGGAAGTGCGGGCCCCAGCCCTCGGACCAGGAGACGAAGCGGTACCTGCGGGAGCACGGACGCGAGGCGGAATGGAAGGAGCTCCGCCCGGACCCCGACGCCGGATTCGAGGACGAGCATCCCTACGACGTGTCGAGCCTGGAGCCCATGGTCGCGCGGCCGCCCCAGGAGGACAACGTCGTGCCCGTCACGGATCCGAGCGTGAAGGGTCTGAGGATCCACCAGGTGTACCTCGGCTCCTGCACGAACGCGCGGTACGAGGACATCCGCGTCTTCTGCGAGTACATGAAGGGGGAGAAGGTCGCGAAAGGCACGCGGCTCATCGTCGTCCCCGCATCCAAGGAATCGTACGTGCGGTCGATGAAGGAAGGGCTCCTCGAGATCCTCCTCGACGCGGGCGCGACGATCAACCCACCCGGCTGCGGGGCGTGCCCGGGCGTCCACCTCGGGATCCCGGGGGACGGGGAGAACGTCCTCTCGACGACGAACCGGAACTACGTGGGCCGGATGGGGAACCCGGCCGCGTTCACGTACCTCGCGTCCCCCGCGACCGCGGCCGCGACGGCGATGCACGGCGTGATCGCGGACCCCAGGGAGGTGGGATGATGGGGCGCGCGTGGAAGTTCGGGGACAACGTCTCCACGGACCTGATCGCGCCCGGGCGGTACTACCACCTTCGCTCGAACCTCCCCGAGCTCGCGAAGCACGTTCTCGAGGACGCGCGGGCCGACTTCGCGGCCGGGGTGAAGGCGGGGGACTTCGTCGTCGGAGGGCGCAACTTCGGGAAGGGGTCCTCGCGGGAGCACGCACCCGTGATCATCAAGCTCCCGGGCACGCGAGCCGTCCTCGCGAAGTCCTTCGCGCGGATCTTCTACCGGAACTGCATCAACATCGGACTCCCCGCGGTCGTCGTCGACACAGACCGGATCGACGAAGGGGACGACCTCGACATCAATCTCGAGGCGGGTGTGGTGACGGACCGGACGAAGGGGATCGAGCTCGCGTTCCCTCCCCTCCCGAGCGTGATGGCCCGGATCCTCGAGGAAGGCGGGCTCGTCGAGTACATCAAGAACCACGGCGACCTCGTGCTCGCGGGACCGTGAGGGCCATGGGCTGAAGGGGAGGCGACCATGGGCTCGGCCGTGAAGCCGGCATTGGACGTCCCCCGGATCGACAAGGGGCTCGACGACATCTACGTCAAGGAGACGTCGATCTGTTACGTCGATGGCCAGCGCGGGCGCCTCCTGTACCGCGGTTTCGACATCCAGGACCTGGCGCAGCACTCCACGTTCGAGGAGACGATCTTCATCCTGATCCACGGCCGTCTCCCGACGCGGCAGGAGTTCGCGCATGCGAGGAGCATCCTCGCGGAGGCCCGCGCGATCACGCCCGACGTCGTGCGCCTCCTGCGCTGCATGCCCTCGGACGCGCCGCCTATCGACGTCCTCCGCACGGCGGTCTCGTACATCAGCAACTTCGACTCGGAGCGGGACGACCCCACGCGGGCGGCGAACATGAGGAAGGCGCAACGGCTCATCGCGAAGGTGCCGACGATCATCGCGGCCCACCATCGGATCCGGAACGGGAAGCGGATCGTGCCGCCGGATCCGTCCCTGGGCGGGGCGGAGGACTTCCTCCGGATGGTGACGGGGAGGAAGCCGGACCCGCTGAGCGCGCGGATCATGGATGTTGCGCTCATCCTCCACGCGGATCACAGCATGAACGCCTCCGCGTTCGCGGCGATCGTCTCCGCCTCGACCCTGGCGGATCTGTACAGCGCAATCGTCGCGGCGATTGCGACGCTCAAGGGCCCCCTCCATGGAGGTGCGAACGAGGCCGCCCTGCGGACGATGCTCGCGATCGCGAAGCCCGAGGCCGCGGAGCAGTACGTCCTCGACACCCTCCGGAACCGCGGGCGGATCTTCGGGTTCGGACACCGCGTGTACCGCACATACGATCCTCGTGCGTTGATCCTGCGCGAATACGCGCGGCAGCTCAGCGAGCTCCGGGGTCAGGAGGACCTTTTCCGCATCTCGGAGATCATGCAGGAGACGACCGTCCGGGAGCTCAAGGCGAAGCAAATCTACCCGAACGTGGACTTCTACTCGGGGCTCGTCTACCACCTCCTCGGGCTGCCGATGGACCTCTTCACCCCGGTGTTCGCCGTGTCCCGAGTCTCGGGTTGGACCGCGCACGTGATCGAGTACTGGGACGACAACCGGCTCGTGCGGCCCCTCGACTACTACGTGGGCCCGACGGACGCCGCGTACGTGCCCCTCGAGGAGCGCCCGTGACGCCGGTGTCCGCCAGCCTTATCCGGCACCTCCCCGTTCCCTTCGCGGCGGGGCCATGCCCACCGAGCGCCTGAAACTCGAACCGCCTCCCGAAGGGCACAAGATCCTGATCGCGCAGGGCGCCCTCCGGGTTCCCGACGACCCGATCGTCCCGCTCATCGAGGGGGACGGGGTCGGGCCCGACGTCACGGCAGCCGCCCGCCGGACGATTGACGCGGCCGTAGACGCGACGTACGCCGGCCGACGTCGGATCGCATGGTACCGGGTGCCGGCGGGGGAATCTGCGCTCATCCGGCACGGGGACATGCTCCCCGACGCCACGACGCACGCGATCCGGGAGTACGTCGTCGCATTGAAAGGGCCGCTCACGACCCCCGTGGGAGGCGGCTTCCGATCCCTGAACGTCGCCCTCCGCCAGACCTTGGATCTCTTCGCGAACGTGCGGCCCGTGTACTGGCTCCCCGGCGTCCCGAGCCCTGTGTTGCATCCCGAGCGTCTCGACATCGTGATCTTCCGCGAGGCGACGGAGGACGTGTACGCGGGCATCGAGTGGGCGAAGGGGTCCGATGAGGCGAGACGCATCCTCGAGATCCTCCGAACCGAGTTCAATGTCCGCGTGAGGGAGGACAGCGGGATCGGCCTCAAGCCGATCTCCGAGTTCTGCTCGAAGCGGCTCGTGCGCAAGGCGATCGCGTACGCCCTCGCGCACGGGCGGAGGAGCGTGACCCTCGTCCACAAGGGGAACATCATGAAGTTCACAGAGGGCGCGTTCCGCGAGTGGGGATACGAGGTCGCGAGGGACGAGTTCGGGGACCGGACGGCCACCGGGGAAGACGTCCAAAGGCGGCCGGACGGCCGGGCGCCCGAGGGCAAGGTCGTCATCAAGGACGTGATCGCGGACAACATGTTCCAGCAGCTCCTCCTCCGGCCCGCGGAGTACGACGTGATCGCGACGTCGAACCTGAACGGGGACTACCTGAGCGACGCGGCGGCGGCGCAGGTCGGAGGCCTCGGGGTGGCTCCCGGGGGGAACCTCGGAGACGCGCACGCCCTGTTCGAGCCGATCCACGGGAGCGCGCCGAAGTACGCGGGGATGGACAAGGTGAACCCGACCGCGGAGATCCTCGCGGGAGCGATGATGCTCGAGCACATCGGGTGGGACGAGGCCGCGATCCGCCTGAAGGAAGGCGTGAGGGCTGCGATCCGGGCGAAGGCGGTCACATACGACCTCGCACGCCAGATGGCCGGCGCCACGGAGATCGGCACGTCCGCGTTCGCGGAGGCGATCGTCCGCGCGATCCGCGGGGCCTGATCGTGGCGGCGCACGCGACCCGGTCGGATCTCGAGCGGTCCCTCTGCGAGGAGCTCGCGCGCCAGGCCATCGTGCACGAGCACCGGTCCCTCCACTTCCGTGTGGAGCTCGCGTCCGGCGCGACCCGACCGTACGACCCGGCCCTCGTCGTGCGACGCGGGAGCGTGCTCTTCGTGCTCGAGCCGATGGCCGGGGACGCCGGAGCGGAGCATGTGGAGACCGTGACGCGATTCCTCGCGCAGCATTCCCCGGAGATCGTGTTCATCCTCGTCGCCCCCGGCGAAGTCCTCCGCGGGCTGCCCCCCGAGGCGTACGACGAGGCGTATCCGAGCGAGGACCTCGAACGCGCGGTCGCGCGGATACGTGACCAGGACACCGCCGGGTTCCTCGAGCCGTTCCGAAAGCGGCCCGAGGGCGGGCTCAGCTGACGCGGACCTCCGCGAGGACGGGCAGATGGTCCGACGCGTCCGTCCTGGAGGGGGGGCCCACGACTTCGCACCGCAGGATGGCGACTCCGGCGGACACGAAGATGTAGTCGATCCGCTCCACGGGGTGGGTCGAGGGATACGTGAAGCCGGAATCGGCCTCCGGATCGAACCCGGCCTCGACCCATGCGTCGTCGAGCGCGGCGCTCAACCGGCCATAGACGGCATCGGGAGGGTCGATGTCGGCCGGGCACGAGCCCGATGGGCAGGCGTTCAGGTCCCCGAGGAGGATCCGGGACCCCGCGACGCGGTCCAGGTACGCGAGAACCTCCGACACCTGTACGTCCCGGTCCGCCTGGCGGAGACCGAGGTGGACCGCGATCACGTGGATGGAGCCGAAGGCGCTCTGCAGGGTCGCGTGGACGAGGGCACGCTGGTCTCCCGCACTCGTCAGGAGGGCGTACGACCACGTCACGATCGGGAGGCGGCTGAGGACGGCGACCCCGTACGTCTGTTCCCGCGTCGGCGGCCCGTAGGCGACGTGGTATCCGAGGCTCGCGGAGAGGTACCCGACGAGGTCGACGCCTCCGTTCGTCAGACGGACCGTGTCACTCTCCTGGAGTGCGAGGACGTCCGGGCTCGCAAGGCGCACGACGTCCGCGATCCTCGAAACATCGAGGAGCCCGTCGGCCCCGAACCCCTGATGGACGTTGAACGTCATCACGCGGAGCACGTCCGTCCCGGGCGCGACGGGGGCGACGGAAGGGGTCAGCGCGATCCCGACGGCGCCGAGCGTCAGGACGACGGCCGCGACGACGGCGGCGGAACGGCGTCCGAGCGACGAGGGGGCGACGCCCGTCCCCCGCTTCCCCGCGGCGAGCGCGGGACCCAGGAACGCGACGGCGATCAGGAGCAGGACGACGGGGGCGTGCCCCTTCCAGACCGCGGGCGCGGGGACGTACGCATACGTGAGCGTGAACACGAACGCGAGGACGGCGAGGAGAAGGACGGCGGAGGCGATGGTCAGCGCGAGGCCCATGTCCCGCGCGGACATCCCGGACCTCGTGGCGCTCCCGAGGAGGCGCTCGAGGCCGACGACGGAGGCAGCCGCCGCGAGCAGGGCGGAGACCGGGAGCACGTCCGTCCCGACGAGGGCGAGGTCGATCGCGAAGACCGCGAGGGCGGCGAGGAGGACCGCGTTCCAGCGCGCCGCGCGCGCCGGCGGGCCGAGTCCCGCGCGGGCGACGTACGCCCCCGCGGCGAATCCGAGAAGGACGGACGGACCGAACGGGCCGGGGGACTGACCCGTCCAACGGGCGAGGAACCAGGGGTAGAGGAGCGCCGTCGTCGCGAGCGCGAGGAAGCCACCGAGGCCGAGACCGAGTGTCACCGCCCGGAGCGGGGGTCCGCGACTCGTCATCGGTTCGCGGGGGAGCGGCACGCGAAAGGCAACGAGGAGGAAGACAAGGGTGAGGGGCGCCAGGTACGCGGCGGACCAGAGGGTCGCACCCGGGTCCGTCGAGGCTCCGAGGATGCGGAGTGCGAGGTCCGCGGCGAGGGCGAACCCGATCCCGGAGGCAACGCCGCCGGCGCCCCCGGCCAGGCGGAGGGCGCCGGCGAGGAACGGGACGACGAACACGAGATACGTCGCCGTCGCCAGGCCGCTGAACAGCACATGGAGCGCCAGGGGCCAAGGAACGAGGAGGAGGAGTCGGAAGCCTGCGAGGAGGATCGCGATCGGCGGAACGAGCCGGGCGGGAGCGACCCTTCCGAGCCCGAGCATGTGCACGACGGGCGCGAGGAGGAGAAGGACCGCGACGACGGAGACGTTCAGGCCGGTCGTGAGGACGTTGAGCGCATAGACGCCCGTGAGGAATGCGCGGAGGGCTTCGACTCCGAACAGGGTCGCGATCAGGGCAGCGAGCCCGACGTCGACGACGTCCCGGGGCGCGGGCGACGACCCCTGGTGCACGGAAGGCGAACGCGCGTCGCACGATAGAAACACTTCGGTCCCGCCGGTCGCCACCCACGCCTTAATAGCCGGTGCGGCCTTTGCGGCGCGAGGCGGCACGGATGCCCCCCGTGTGCGATCCGACCGGGACGGAGCCGTGTCGGGTCACCCTCGCGTTCCTTCCGGACTGGACGCAGCCCGTCGTGTGGGCCGTGAACGCGGTCGTCATCGGAATCCTCCTGTACGGGCTGTGGACGCGGTGGCGCCTGTGGAAGCAGGGAGCCGCGGGGAGCACGGGGGCTTCCTTCGGGCATCGTCTTCGGATGCTCCTCGTCGTCTCCGTGTTCCAGCGGAAGGTCGTGCGCCGCCGATTCGCGGGCCTCATGCACGTCCTCCTGTACACGGGGTTCATCGCCCTCGGGATCGGCACGACCCTCGTCGCGCTCAACGTGGACATCCTCGCCCACCTCGACATCGACATCCTCCGGCAGGCGCCGTACCTCGCGTTCGAGTTCGCCCTCGACCTCATGGGGCTCGCGTTCCTCTCGGGACTCGGCATGGTCTTCTTCCGGAGGTTCAGGCAGCGGCCGAAGTACCTCCGGAACGAGCGGCCGGACCTGTACCTCCCAGGCGTGCTCCTCCTTCTGATCCTCCAGGGATTCGTCCTCGAGGGCCTCCGCCTCGCGGTCCTCCAGCCCCAATGGCAGGAATGGTCGTTCGTCGGGTACGCGCTCTCCCTCGTCTTCCGGGCGGTCGGGGTCGACGAGAGCTTCGCGACCGTCGCGGCGGGCGGCTCCGTCGTCACCCTCACGCCGACGGCGGCCCTCGCGTGGCTGTACGGGGGCTTGTGGTGGTTCCACGCGGCCACGACGTTCGTCTTCGCCGCGTCCCTGCCATGGACGAAGGCGAGCCACTTCCTCTTCAGCCCCGCGAACACGTTCTTCGAGCGTGCGGTCCCCTACGGCCGGCTCGACAAGCCGTTCGACATCGACGCGCTCGCGCAGCCGGACGCCCCGCAGCCGACGCTCGGCGCGGCGTCGACGAAGGCGTTCACGCGGTTCGACCGGCTCCAGCTCGACGCCTGCACGGTATGCGGACGGTGCACGTCCGTCTGCCCCGCATGGACGACGGGCAAGGCGCTGGACCCCATGCGGGTGATCCTCGACCTCCGGAAGGCGATGGACCTCGAAGCGAAGAGGAAGCCCCTGGGCGCGCCGCTCCCCGACGTCGTCGGGTACGACGAGCTGTGGGCGTGCACGACGTGCATGGCATGCATGCAGGAGTGCCCCGTCTCGATCCGCCACGTCCCGTTCATCGTCGACCTCCGGAGGAACTACGCCCTCGAGCTCGGGAGGATTCCCGAGGAGGCGCAGGGGATGCTCCGGAACCTCGAGACGAACTACAATCCGTGGGGGATCGGGTGGGACCAACGCGCGCGCTGGGCGGAAGGGCTCGGCGTGCGCACGATGGCGGACGCCGCCGCGGCCGGGGAGCCCGTCGACGTCCTGTACTGGGTCGGGTGCGCGGGGGCGTTCGACGACCGGAACCGGAAGGTCGCGCAGAGCCTCGCGCGGCTCCTGCAGCGGGCCGGGGTCCGGTTCGCGATCCTGGGGCCCGAAGAGCGGTGCACGGGGGACCCCGCGCGGCGCCTCGGGAACGAGTACCTCGCACAGACGATGATCAAGGCGAACGTCGAGACCCTCAACCGCTACGCGGTGAAGACGATCGTCACCGCGTGCCCGCACTGCTTCAACGCGATCAAGCACGAATACCCGGACTTCGGGGGCACGTACGAGGTCGTCCACCACTCCGTGTTTCTCGAGCGCCTCCTGGCGGAGGGGAGGCTGACGCCGACGAAGGAAGTTCGCGAACTCGTCACCTATCACGACGCATGCTACCTCGGGCGGTACAACAAGGTGTACGACGCGCCGAGGGACGTGCTCCGGAGGGTGCCCGGCATGCGCCGAGTCGAGATGGAGATGTGCCGGGACAAGGGGTTCTGCTGCGGCGCCGGCGGCGCGCGCATGTGGATGGAAGAGCGCGTCGGGGAGAAGGTGAACCACCGGAGGCTCGAACACGTCGCGGCGACCGGTGCGGCCGTCGTCGCGTCCGCGTGCCCGTACTGCCTAATCATGCTCGACGACGCGGCGAAGGCGAAGGACCGCGAGGACATCGCGCGGTCCGACATCGCGGAAATCCTCGAGAAATCCCTGTAAGGCCGTCTCGCCTCAATGGATCGCGTCGATCTTCTTCGCGAGCTCGAAGTCCCATTCCGTCAATCCACCCAGGTCGTGGGTCGTGAGGCTCAACGTGACCCGGTTCCAGGAGTTGTGGATGTCCGGATGGTGGTCTGCCGTCTCCGCGAGCACCCCGACACGGTTGATGAACGCGAGCGCCTCCGCGAAATCGGGGAACGTCCAGGAGCGCTCGAGCCGGTCGCCGTTCAGGGACCATGCGCGAAGCGAGGGGAGGCGCTTCGCGATCTCGTCGGGCGGGAGGACCTTCCGAGCCATCGGACCACACATGCAAGGCGGGACCGTGGAAAAAGGAGACGCGCGGCCGGATCGTTAACCTTGTTTAAGGTTAATTGCCCGGATCGCCACACCGAGGGCGCGCATGGCCCTCACCGGACGATGACGATCGGCGTCTGTGCGACGATGTCCGTGGCCCATGCGATGTCGAGTCCGACTTGGAGGACGAAGCTCGCGTACGAGTATCGCCCGTGGTAACACGAAGAGACTTCCGCGGGGATTCCGATCTCGAACTCGAACGGGACACCGACTCGGATGAGCTCCATGGGAATCGAGACCTCGTGGCGGAACGTTGTCGTGGTCTCCTCCGCGCCGTCCGCGCGAGCCCACTCGCCACCGGTGAGCCGTACGTACACCCGGCGGACGCGGGCACCTCCGAGGCGTGTGAGGGTGATGCGACAGCCGATGAGCTCCCGGGCGAAGTGGCGGTCCCCGTCGAGCTCGACGTAGACCTCCGGACCTTCCCCTCCCGAACGGAAGCGGACCGGCTGCGTGAACGTCCGCACGCTCGGCCGGTCGTAGAACAGGAAGACCTCGCCGGACCAAGTCGTGTCGAGCCAGAGCGGCACGTCGAGCCGTGCGGAGAGGACGTACTTCACGGACGCGTGAGGTCCCTGGTACGAGGGCAGCGTCTCGCGCGGGAGCTGAAACCGGAACGGGAATCGGTGCGTGCCGGGAGGCACGGTCGTCTCTCCCTGGAGCGACAGGCGCCACGCGACGAGCTCCGCGGACGCTCGGTACACCCGGCGGTCGTCTCCGGAACCGCGCGCAATCTCCGTCTGCTCCCGGCCGATGAAATCGAGGAGGAGACCGCGGCTCGGGAGCTCCCGCGTCGTCTCCACGACGACGGCACCCTCGAGGACCTCGCCCATGAAGTAGGCAATCCGCGGCAGTTCGACGGTAATCGAGCGGGGCGTCGTCTCACCCGTCCCGCACCATCGCGGTCACCGCACAAGGAAGCGCGTGTTGCAGTATTCGCACGTCGCGATGCCGAAGCGGTCGACGATGCGCGGCGCCGCCCCGCAGTTCGGGCAGGCGAGCTCCTGCGGCGGCCGCGCGCCCGCAGGGACCATGGGCTGCTGGATCGGCGGCGGGGGCGGGAGGAACCTCTGGCGCGACTGCATCGAGGATGCGATGGCCACGATCATGAACACGACGATGATGAGCGGGAAGAGGAGCCAGAGACCGCAGAACGCGTCGAAGGGGAAGCCCGAGCCGCCGATCATGGAAAAGATCACGACGACGGAGAGGATGACGGCGACGAGGAAGACCACCAGGAACGCCAATGCCACCGTCGACGAGCGCTGCGGGACCGGCTGTCCCGGCCAGCCGAATGGGGATTGGGACGCGCCACCGATCACATGCGGGCATTTGCGACGCGGCTAGATGACCCTTGCGGGGCCTCCGGGGGGCCCCTCGCAGTGCGACGCCGATTGTATTCGACGTGAAAAATACAAATCGATGGCGGAACGGCCATCCCTGCGGCGCATGCGCCCTCTGGGTGGCCGGACGGTCACGCGCGACTTCAGGCTCCGATCTCCTTGAGCAGCGCGGGCAGAATCTCGAGGACGTTCGCCTGCACACCGACGTGGGCGACCTCGAAGATCGGCGCGCTCGGGTCCGTATTGATCGCGACGATGAAACCGGAGTCCTTCATCCCGGCGACGTGCTGCATCGCTCCGCTGATCCCGCAGGCGAGGTAGAGCTTCGGTCGGACGGTCTTTCCGCTCTGCCCGACTTGGCGGGTCTTCGGCAGCCATTCGAGGTCCGTCAGCGGTCGGGAGGCGCCGACGACGCCGCCCAGGCGCTTCGCGAGGGTCTCGAAGAGCGCGAGGTTCTCCTTCTTCTTGATCCCGCGACCTGCCGCGACGATCACGTCCGCTTGGCCGATGTCGATGTCCTGGACCTGGGGCCGTTCGATCCGGAGGAACCTCTCGCGCGCGGCTCCCGCGTCCACGGCGACCTCCGAACGGGTCAGCCGCCCAGGCGGGTGTGGTTCCGGAGGCTTCACGGTCCCGGGCCGCAGCGTCACGACGTACGTCCGGTCCGACGCGATCTCGAACTCGCCCTGCACCTTTTCGTTCAGAAGTCGTCGGGTCGCGACCAGGGTCGAGCCCTCAAGGCGGACGTCGACGCAGTTCGTGACGAGCGGCAGGTCCATGGCGCCCGCGAGCGCCGGGGCGAAGTCGTAGCCGACGGCCGAGTGCGCAACGAGAAGGACGCGGGGCGGCGTCCGGTCCATCGTCGCGCGGAGGACCTGTTCGTAGGGCCCGGGCGCGTACTCCGCGAGAGCGGGGTCGTCGACGAGGACGATCTCGGACGCGTACGGGGTGAGGGAGTCCGCGAGCGCCCCGGCGTCGTGGCCGAGGAGAATCCCGCGGGGCGCGCCGCTCGACGACGCGGCGAGCTCCCGTGCCTTCGCCGCGAGCTCGAGGGTCGACGGCGCGAGCTTCCCCTCGAAATGCTCGGCCAGGAAGAGCACGTCGGGATCCATCGCCTCACCCCCGCACGAACCCTTTCTCGCGCAGGAGTTGCGCGAGGCGCTTCGCCTGCTCCGCGGCCCTCCCGGGAATCATCTCCGCGTTTCCCCGCGCGGGCGGCGGCGAGAGGCGTCGGACCTTGAACGCATACGCGCTCGAGTCGATCGGGGCCGGCGGGACCTCCCGGATTGTCTGTCGGGCGGCTTTCATGATCGCGGGGAGGGGCGCATACCGAGGCTGGTTCGCGCCGAACTGGATCGTGAGGAGGGCGGGCAGCGGAAGGACGTATGTCCGCCCGAGCCCGCCCTCCAGCTCGCTCATGACTTCGATCTCGGACCCGCGGACCTGAACGCGGGTGACGACGCTGGCGTGGGGCAGGCCCAGGAGTCCGGCGATCAGACCGCCCGTCGCGGACCCGCCGATGTCGTCCGACTGGACCCCCGTGAGGACGAGATCGTGAGGCAGGGTCCGGATCGCCGCGGCCAGGATCCGTGCGACCCGGCCGACGTCGTGGCCCGCGGGATCCTCATGCCCGACGCGAACGGCCTCGTCCGCCCCCTTCGCGAGAGCTTCCCGAAGCATCTGCTCCGCGCGCTTCGGCCCGGCGGCGAGCGCGACGACGCGGCCGCCGTTCGTCTCCTTGAGGCGCACGGCCTCCTCGAGAGCGTACTCGTCGGCGCCGTTCGTCTTGTAGTTCAGACCTTCGCGCTTGATGTCGAGGCCGTCCGGAGCAATCTGAAACTGGAGATCCGGGTTCGGGATCTGCTTGAGGCACACGACGATGTTCAGGGCCATGGCAGGCGGGCGTAGCGGCGGACCCTATTTAATCGTGACGCGGAGCCGCGCCGCAGTCGGGTCATTGCGAAGCTTCTTTCTACCCTCCGGCGACATGCCGGGGCCAGGAGCGGGAAGCATGCATCACGAAAGCGTGTGGGCACGGCGGTTCATAGGAGTGGCGATCATCCAAGGAGCTGCGGCGTTCGTCATCGCGGCCCTCATGCTCGTCCTGACCCTGTTCGGGGCGTCGTTCGGAATCACGTCGCCCTCGAGGATCGTGGCGTCGGGCAGCGCAGGGACCTGGATGTTTGTCGGGTTCTCGGGATTCCTCATCGTGGGCGTCCTCGGGGTCGGTCTGAGCGCGCTGTTCTACCATTACATCGAGGTCGTACGCGGACAGAGGTACGACGGGAACTACAAACTCCTCGCATGGCTCCACCTGATCCTGATGAACGTAGGAGCGTCCGGGGCCTCGTGGCTTTTCATCGTCGCGGGCCACGTCGGCGGCGCCGCGCAGCTCGCGGGAATCCCACAAGCGCAGGTCCATGAACGGATCGTAACCTTTGTTCTCCCGATCGCCGGCTTCATGGCCGTCGGCGCGATCGGCGTCTTCTTCGGCGGGATCGGTTACGTGCTGAAGTGGCGCAAGGGATCCGCGGGCGGCGCCTAGGCGCGTCGGATCCTCAAAGCAAGCAAGGGTTGTGCAGGCGGACGTCCTCCGAGCGGAGGTGCGGACCCAGACGCACGAAGGGCGCAGCCGCCGCTCGTCCTGTCGAGTGCGAAAAAGGAAAGGGGAGGGAGGCCGTCGGGCCTCCCCGCGGTCCACGCCCTACGGCCAGATGCCGCGCCACTTGTACGCTTCCACGACGCGGCTGATCGCGACCATGTAGGCCGCCTGGCGCATGTCGATCTTCTTCTCTTGGGACAACTTCCAGACCGAGTCGAAGGCGCGGACGCAGACGCCCTCGAGCTTCTCGTCGACCTCCTTCTTCGTCCAGAAGAAGTTCGCGAGGCCCTGGACCCACTCGAAGTACGACACGGTCACGCCGCCGCCGTTCGCGAGGATGTCCGGAATCACGAGGACGCCCTTCTTGAACAGGATGTCGTCCGCCTCGGGCGTCGTCGGACCGTTCGCGCCCTCCGCGCTGACTTTCGCCTTAATCCGCGGGGCGTTTTCCGACGTGATCACGTTCTCGAGCGCGCACGGGCCGAGGATGTCCACCTCGAGCTCGAGGAGCTCCTCGTTCGTGATCTTCTTCGTCCCGGGGAAGCCGACGACGGAACCTGTCTTCTCCTTGTACGCGGCGACCTCCCGCGGATCGAGCCCCTTGTCGCTGTAGATGCCGCCCTTGGAGTCCGAGACGGCGACAATCTTGCAGCCGAGCTCGTCGTGGGTCAGGCGGGCATAATGGTAGCCCGCGTTGCCATAGCCCTGGACCGCGACCGTCGCGCCCTTCGTGTTCAACTTGAGCTTCTTGCACGCCTCCCGCGTCGCGTACATCGCCCCGCGCGCCGTCGCCTCGTCCCGTCCGAGGGAGCCGCCGATCGCAAGGGGCTTGCCCGTGACGACTCCGGGGACCGAGTACCCGGTGTGCATGGAGATCGTGTCCATAATCCACGCCATCGTCTGGCTGTCCGTGTACACGTCGGGCGCGGGGATGTCCTTCTCCGGGCCGATGACGATCGAGATCTCTGACGCGTACCGTCGGGTGAGCCGCTCGAGCTCGCCCTTCGACATCTCCTTCGGGTTGCAGATGACGCCGCCCTTCGCCCCGCCGTAGGGAATGTCCATGACCGCGCACTTCCACGTCATCCAGCACGCGAGGGCGCGGACCTCGTCGATCGAGACGTTCCAGTGGTAGCGGATCCCGCCCTTGTACGGCCCGCGGGCGTCGTTGTACTGCACGCGGTAGCCCGTGAACACCTTCACGGACCCGTCGTCCATCTTCACGGGGAAGTTCACGGTGAGTTCGCGCCGCGGGTGCTTGAGGATCTGCAGGAGCCCGGGGTCGAGGCTCAGCTTCTGTCCCGCCCGGTCGATCTGCTTCCGCGCGACCTCAAAAGGGTTCAACGATTCCTTCGCTTTCGCCATGGCCACACACTCCTGACATCAAACGATGACATCGAGAGTGGCCGCGAGTACGGTCATGGGCTCTTAAAGGTTTACGCTTGCTTCTAATGTCTAACGAGAGCAGCGGGTTCTTATCACACCGGGGCTCGCCGCCCGCGCTACCCGTACTCCCGACGATCGACGATGTTTCGAGGCCTGCCGTCGCGCACGAACCGCTCCACGTTGTCGAGCGCGGCATCGATCGAGCGGCGCCGCTGGTCGGGGTTCGCGAACGCGACATGGGGCGTCATGATCACGTTCGGGAGCTCGTGGAAGGGCCTGCGGAACGGATGGCCCTTGCCGTCCTCCGGGTATGACCACCACACGTCGAGCGCGGCGCGGAAGCCCGGGTGGGTCCGGAGGTGCTCGTAAAGATCGTCCTCCACGACGATCTTCCCGCGGGCGACGTTCACGAGGACCGCGTCGGCCTTCATCGTCGCGAGCGCCGCGGCGTCGATGAGGCCCTCCGTCGCCCGGGTGAGGGGCAGAGCGACGAGCACGGCGTCCGCCTCGGAGAGGAGCCTCGGCAGGTGGCCGAGGCCGCCGTACGCGTCGACGTCCGGGGGAGGCTCCGCGGCTCGGCCCATCGCGGCGATCCGCATCCCGAAGGACCGGGCGAGGCGGGCGACCTCGGACCCGATTCCGCCGTACCCGAGGACGAGGAGCGTGGCCCCCGAGAGCGGTTGGCTGAGGGCGTGCTGGTCGAACACCCCGCGCCGGATCTCCTCCGTCCGCCTCACGACGTCCTTCGCCGCGGCGAGGAGCAGGGCCATCGCATGCTCCGCGACGGACGCATTGAACGCCCCTGCGTTGCTGCACACGAGGACGTGACCGGGGATGCTCTCGAACGGCACATGGCTCACGCCCGCGAATGGGATCTGGACCATCCGTAGCCGAGGGGCCCGGGAGGCCAGGTCCTCCGGTATCTCCGGCCGGAAGCCCTCGGTCAGGAGGACATCCGCGGACGACCACGCGGCGTCTCGATCCGCCGCGGACAGGTCCTCGAGGACGATGATCTCGAAGGCATTGAGCGAGCGCTCCGCGATCGCCGCGCGCCGGACGTCGTCGACCGCACCCGTGACGAGCACCCGGGCCATCGCGCACCCGCACGGTCCGCGGGCCTATGGCCCTTTCGCATCCGACGCCGGAATCAGCACTCGCTGTAGCCGCAGGCGCGACACTTCACGCAGCCCTCTTCGTACACGAGCTGCTTGCCGCACTCCGGGCACTCGGGGTTGAGGCCTTTCCGGACCATCGCCTCGACGTCGCGGGCCTCCTTCTCGAGCTCCACGTCCGTCTCGACCGGGCCGCCGAACTCGTCGAAGGACTCGACGGGCGGCTGGACGCTCGCCCTCTGCGCGCCGAGGTGACGTTTGATCGCCTTCGCGATCGCGTCGGGAATCGAGTAGATCCGCTCCCCGTGGTCCAGCGCGATCCTCGGGCTCCGGATCCCCTCGAGCTGGTCCGTGATCTCGTCCACGGGGACGCCCGAGCGGAGGCACAGAGACACGAGGCGTGCGATGCCCTCCGTGAAGGACGCCGTGTATCCGCCCCCGCGACCGATCTGCGCGAAGACCTCGAACAGGCCCTTGTCGTCCTCGTTGATCGTCACGTACAGTGCGCCGTACCCGGTGAGGATTTTCTGCGTACGGCCCACGATCGTGTCGGGTCGGGCGCGCGGCCGCACGACGGCCTCCGGCGGCACCTCGATCCGGAGCTCCTTCGCCGCGGTCGGTTCCGCCGCCGGCGCGCCGACTGCTTGCGCGACGCCGATGTTCATGACCTGGTCCTCACGCGATCCGTCGCGGTACACCGTGATCCCCTTGCACTCGAGCTCGTGCGCGAGGAGGTACGCCTTCTTCACGTCGTCCACGGTCGCGTCGTGCGGCAGGTTGATCGTCTTGGAGACCGCGGCGTCGCAGTGGTCCTGGAACGCGGCCTGCATCCGCACGTGCCACTCCGCCGACACGTTGTGCGCGATCGCGAAGACGCGCTGCCACTTCTCCGGGACCTCCTTCAGGCCGCGCGCGGAGCCCGCGTTCTCCAGGATCCTCTGGACGAGACCTTCCGACCAGAACCCTTCACGCCTCGCGACCTCCTCGAAGTAATCGAGGAAGTATGGAAGCTGATCGCCCTCCATCACGCGCTTGTACCAGATTAGGCTGAACTCCGGCTCGCAGCCGCCCGACGTGTCCGCGATCATCGAGAGCGTGCCTGTCGGTGCGACCGTCGTCACGTAGGAGTTCCGCATCTTGACGCCCTTCTCCCAGTGCCGGCTTCCCTCCCACGCGGGGTACACGCCGCGCTCCTCCGCGAGCTTCCGGCTCTCGTCGTAGCCGGTGTCGTGGATGAACTTCATCACCTTCCGGCCCCACGCAACGCCCTGCATGCTGTCGTAGGGTACCTCGAGCATGAAGAGCGTCCGCGCGAAGCCCATGACGCCGAGGCCAATCTTGCGCGTGGCCCTCGTCATCTCTTCGATTTCCTTCACGGGGTACGCGTTCATGTCGATGACGTCGTCGAGGAGGCGGACCGCTGTGCGGATCGTCCGCTCGAGCTTCGCCCAGTCAACCTCCCACTTCCCTTTCGCGTCGCGTTTCATGTGTCGCTGGAGATCGATGGAGCCGAGGTTGCAGGATTCATATGGTAAGAGAGGTTGCTCTCCACAATTTCGAACAATGATACCGTTTGCTGTGCATGAATGTGACTGCGCCTCCGTGAAATCGTAGACCTCTCGATCACCCACGAATTCCTTCATTGTCAGGGGGTCCGTGAAGTCCGAGGGCCGCACTCGGTGGGTGCCGATGGACTGCAGGCGGGCCTGCTTCTCGTCAAGGAATCCGACGGTGTCGCGGAAGCGATCGCGCCCTTCGCCGAACAGGGCGACCTCGAACGTGACGCCATCACTGCCATATTCCCGGCGTTCACCAGATTTCATGACGTAGCTGAACTGCCCCGATCGCGGAGGCCTGCTTCGATCCAGGACCCTGGATCGAATCCCCAGGTTCAGTAGGAGCAGCTGGACGCCCTGCAAGAGACGGAAGCTCTTCGACGTGAGCGCGATCCAAGTGGCGCCTGGATTCGGGTGGCGTCGCACCGTCCCGTCCGCGGTGAAGAGGGCTTGCAGGAACGCCACGACGACGTCCCTTGGCGCGCGGAATAGGCTCGCGGGGACCTCCTTGTCTCCCGCATCCGCGGCGCGCACACCGAGGCGCTCGAAGAACGCCACGAACGCCTTCGAGTGATAGGACAGGTG
The DNA here is from genome assembly GCA_001800745.1 of Euryarchaeota archaeon RBG_16_67_27. GTDB lineage: Archaea > Thermoplasmatota > Thermoplasmata > RBG-16-68-12 > RBG-16-68-12 > RBG-16-68-12. The sequence continues at coordinate 791 of MGVZ01000068.1, read as the reverse complement.
GTACACGCGGTTCGCGCGCTGCACGCCCCGGATCTCCCGGTTGTACCAGCGGTTGAGGACTGGCTACAGTGTCGCGAACATCGACGCGTCGTTCCTGGCAAACGTGAAGCCGACGCGACAGTTTCTGTCGCCGGAGCGGAGCCAACCATCCCCAATGAGCCATCCAAGGACCAGCCCCAGCTCCCGCGACCACTCCAAGGGGAGGTCCAGGACGGTGGTCTTCCCGTTCTCGCCGACCCAGATGTTCGTCGGCCGGAACGGCAGCGCCCGATCCCGGGCGAAACCACCTTCCCCCGACTGGATCAGCAGCTCGTGCTTCCCCGGCACGAGGTCTTCGAGAGGGATCCACCCATCCGTGGTCAGGACCTTGTGATCCGCGGTCGCCGTGAGCTCGAACCCGGACTTCGTGCGGATCTGCCAGACGGGCTTCACGCCGGAGGACCAAGCCCCGGTCATCGGCGAGAGCCTCGTCCCGCTGTCCGCCTCGTCCTTGGTGGCAAGCAGGAGGCCGTTAGACTCCGTCACGATTTCAGCGGGCACACGCCGGTCCGTTACGAGGCGGATGCCCCCGTGCGGGTGGTCCCGCGCGAGCTCCTCGATCGGGATTAGCCCGCGCTCTGTGGCCGCAAGGGTGTCGCCCGTCACGCAGGGGTTCGTCGCCTCCATGTCCCCGACGTTCGGCGTCGGCTGCCGCCGGTTCGTCTCGTCGATGAAGAAAAGCCCGGGCTCGCCGTTCTTCCACGCCTGAAAGGCGATCTTGTTGAGGATCTCACGCGCGTCGAGTTGCTTGG
>MGVZ01000067.1:227-13690 GCA_001800745.1 Euryarchaeota archaeon RBG_16_67_27 | reverse complement strand
CGACGAGCATCGGCACGGCGCGATCGTCCTTGAACTTCCTCGCGAACGCCTTCGCCTTCTCCAGGTTCCTCCCTGCGATCCCTACCCGTTCCACGCCCGGGCTCTCGAGCAGGTCGGGGACGGTCGATTGCGCCATGGCCCCGTACCCACCGAGGATGATGACCTCCACGGAAAACACCTCGTGAGGAACGGGAAGCCCGGACCCTAGATAACGCTTTTCCGCGACCTCGCTTGGTCGTAATTACGCGAGGTTGATGTACTCCCTGAGGAGCGCAGGGGCCCGCGGCCCGTCGGGTCACCGTTCCGACACTCGGTTCACCGCGAGGATAACGGCTCCGGCGAGGATGAACGCCGCGCTCGATGCGAACGCCCCGGCGTAGCCGAGGCCCTGTGCGACGAAGCCCCCGACGAGGGGACCGAGGATCGATCCGAATCCCTGCATCGAGTTGAATGCGCCGAGCGCCTGGGCGCGCGCTCCATCCGGCGCGAGTCTCGAGACGAGGGTCGATCCCGCGACGTTGATCATCGCCCAGCAGAGGCCCACGCCCGCGTGGAGGGCCAGGGCGGTCGCGAAGCGGGCCTCCCATGGAAGGGGCGCAAGGGCCACGAGGAAGAACGAGGGGAAGAGGACGGCACGGCCGAGCGACGCGTACAGCTGGACCCGGCGGCCCCCGTGGTCGCTCACCCACCTCCCGACTCGGGGGTAGAACGCGGCGGATGTGACCTGGCTCGCGATGAAGACGACGAACACCTGCGGGCTCGTCAGCGCGTACGCCTCTTTGAGGAAGATGGGGAAGAAGCCGTAGAACGCGGTGAAACCGCCGAAGAGAAGGAACACGCTCAGGAGGTAGGTCCGCAACGGACGCGCGAGGCGGACGCGGGACCCCCGGTGATTCCTTGGATCGACGTAGTGCAGGAGACGCATCGGGAGGTACTTCACCCGTTCGACGCGGAAGTGGATGTCCACGAGGTGGACGTCCCGCCGCTCAACGCGCACCGTCGGTTCCGCGAGCCAGCTTGCGGCGAGGATCCCCGACAGGAGACCGAGCGCCGCGCCGATCACGAAGAGTGCGCGCATCGCACCGAGCTCGCCGACGAGGACCGGGCCGATCGTCAGCCATGCGACGCCGAGGGCGAGGCCGACCACCCACCCAACCCCGCTCAGGCGGCTAAGGAACGCGAGCTTCGATGGCCACTTCTTGCGCTCGGACGTCTCCATGACGAGGACCGCGCTCACCGGCCCGCTCGCGGCACCTAGGAACCCGATGAGGAGGTTCGCGAGGTAGAACTGGGACATCGTCCCGCACAGCGCCATCAGCGCGAAGCTCAGGCCGGAGCCAAGGAACCCGACGAGGAGGAACACCCGCCTCCTCCCGATGCGGTCGGACAGGAGGCCCCAGAGCAGGAAAGCCGGGACGGACGCGATGCTCGTCGCCGCGGCGATGATTCCGACGTCGGCGAGGTTCCCGCCGAGCGCGTACGCGAACAGTGGGATCAAGGTCGACGTGGCCCCGCCGGCCATGCCGTGGGGGACGAACGAATAGAACCACCGGGAGCCGTTCGCCTGGGACATCCCATCCCCGTGCGCAGGAGGGCGGGGACCCCTTCGGGCGTATTTGGGCCTTTGTGTCCAGGGCGTCGAACGTCGGCGTCAGAAATAAAACAGCAGAAGGAGCGGGGCCGCGAAGAGGGCGACGAGGAACGCCCCGATCGCCCAGTTGCTGTGGAACACGACTCGGTACGCACCGTCAATCCCGCGGCTGTACCGTCTGTAGCCGATCAGCGCAAGGATCGACACGAAGGTCACGCTTGCCATCTCGAGCAGGACGATGTTCGCCAGGATGCCGCCGCCCATGACGATCGCGGCGATGAGGGTGTCGATGAACGTCGTGATGTTCGCGCCCATGATGTACGGCACGATCTTCCGGCGGTCGATGTACCCGTGGAGGTAGAGGGGGACGAGGAGGCCGAGACTCAGGGAGACGCTCGTCGAGGCGAAGGTGATCAGGGCACCGACCGCGAACGCGGCCGCGGGGTGCTGGAGGTAGCGGTGCATCCGCGGGGACTTGAGTTCCTCGGCCTCGCGGCGACCGAATGCTTTGTCGAACAGGGCGAGGCCCGCGTAGATCGAGACGAGGGCGACGATGAATGCGGCGATCGCGGGGAGCCGATCCGAAAGGACGCCCACGAAAGGCGTGAAGAGGCGGTCGATAAAGTCGAGCAGCTCCGGAGGCGTCGGGACCGCGTACCATTCGAGCACCCCGAGCCGGAGGAGGATCCACCCCAGGAGGATCGCGGGGAGGTAGACGGAGTACGTCACGAGGAACGACAGGACCCCCATCGCGAGGGCCTTCTCGCGAGGCTGGCCGCGAGACAGGGCGACGAGTCCGATCACGAGGACGATGAACGAGGCCCCCAGACGGGAGCCCATGATCATCATGTACGTGGTCTCGGCGGTGATGAAATCGGAGGTGTACAGCCCGAGGGAGAACGCGGCGACAGGGGACCCGCTCATCACCCCGTACGCGAGGAGCCAGCCGAACGCGAGGGCGTGGAGGGGCTGCTCGCCCACCTGACCGAGGACGATCTCCAGGAGCGGGCCGACGCCCGCGGCGACGGTCCGCATGAGCTGGATTCCCAGGATGAAGAGGAACAGCCCGACGATGGCGAGGAGGCACCGGCGGACGACGTCACCGACGCGCCAGAGAACGCCGCGCTTCCGCGGTGTCGCCTGAGACGACGCAGCGGGCTCGGTCGGAGGACGGGACGCCATGGGCCTCCAATCGGGTCGTCGATCGCGGCCGCCCTCCATGCGCGGATGCGGACATAAACGTATGGTGCTAGACGAGGTCGAAAACGAGTTTGCCCGCGGCGAGGAACAGGACGAGGATGAAGATGAGGGCCACGGACCGGGTCTTCAGACGGGCGAGCCCCCAGCGCGATCCGACGTACGCTCCGATGAACACGACGGGCATCAGGATCGGGATGAGGACGAACGGCTCGGGCACCGCAAGCGTCCCGGAGCCGACCCAGAGGGCGGCGAGGAACGCGCCGAAGCCGACGGCCGCGGTCGGGATGATCAGGAGGGACGACGTCCCGATCGCGAGGCGGGTCTTCCGACCCAAGCCGTACACGAGGAGGGGGACGTTCAGCAGGCCGCCGCCGATCCCCATGCTCCCGGAGAGGAAGCCGGATCCGGTCGTCGCCCCGGCGACGGCGGCGAGCCGTCCGCGGGTCATCTTCGATTCGTCGTCCTCGTCGACGGAGCGCGCGTTCGTCGTCCAGTCCCGGAGCATGTATGCCCCGAACACCAGGAGCACGGACGTGAAGAAGGCCTTGAACGCGGTGTCGTCGAGCACGAGGAGGGTGAAGAGCGTCCCCACGATCGCGCCGACGAGTGCGCCCGCGACGAGGAGTCCGCCGAGTCGCATGTCGACGAAGCCGCGGCGACGATGGTTGATCACGGACGAGGTCGCGGTCGCGATGGTGAACGTCAGGGAGACGGGCACCGCGACGTCACTCTCCGGGATGCCCGTCGACAGAAGGATCGGCACGAAGAGGAGCCCGCCGCCAAGGCCGAGGTTCGAGTAGACGAACGCGACGGCGAAGAGGAGGACGGCCTGCGCGAGGAGAAGGAGCGCGTCCACGAGCCGCGTAAAGGCGCGGCGTATTAAAGGTGTGCGACGCGAGATTTATGTACGGCCCAGAGGGTGGGATGGCCGTGGTCCTTCTCGTCCGATTCGGGGAGCTCGCGCTGAAGAGCCGGTTCGTCCGGCGGCAGCTGAGGGACCGCCTCGTCGGGAACATCCAGGACATGTTCGCGTCCGAGGGCCTCGAGTGCGTCACGGAGGCGGACGAGGCCCGCATCTACGTGCACACGGCGAACGAGGCGCGCGCTCGGTCGATCCTCGCCCGGGTGTTCGGGATCGTCTCCGTGAGCCCGGCAACGGAGACCCGCACGGACACGGAGTCCCTGCAGACCCTCGTCCTCGCGCAGGCCGAGAAGACGTCCCTCGCGGGCAAGGCGTTCGCCCTCCGGGTTCGCCGGGTCGGCTCGCATCCCTTCACGAGCCTGGATCTGGCGAAGAGGATCGGCGCGGCCGTGCTGGCGGCGAACCCTGGGTCTCGGGTCGACCTCTCGACCCCGGACGTCGAGATCCACGTCGAGGTCCGGCAGAACCGGGGGTTCGTCTTCCGGGAGATCTGGCCGGGTCCGGGAGGCCTTCCCCTCGGGAGCCAGGGGCGGGCCCTTGCCGTAGTCGACGATTCCGCGGGGATGGTTGCCGCCTGGCTCGGGATGAAACGAGGATGCCGCGTTGCGGTCGCGTCGCGGGGGAGCGCCGACCACGTCGAACCGCTCCGCCGGTGGGACACACACCTCAAGGTCCTGGAAGCGGGACCTCATGCGACGGTCGACGAGCTCGCGCGCATGGCGCGGGCGGACGCGCTGATCCTCGGCACCTGCTGGGCACACTTCGAGCCGACGAAACGGCCGACGGTCAGCGTGCCGATCTTCGAACCCGTGATCGGCCTCGAGGCCGGGGAGATCGCGCACCTCGCGGCGACCGTCCGCAGCGCCTGAGCCTCACTTTCCGCGGCGCTCGTGCGCCCCGATGCTCGGCCGAACCTTCTCCGCGCCCTTGCCCTTGTACAGGAGCCCTCGGCCCTTCTTGCCCGCGGACGTCAGGCCGCGGAACGCGCGACCGCGATGCCCGGGAGTGCAGATCCAGTTGATCTTCGGGTCGCTGCGGATCACGGGGTGCTGCGGGTCCACGAGGATCACCTCGTAGTACTTGTGGGTCCCGTCCTCGCCGACCCAGTAGGAATTGAGCACCTCGAGGTTCGGGAACCGCTTCGCCGCGCGCTCCTCGCCGATCCGCTGGATCGACTTCGCCATCGTGATCTTGAGGAGACCCCGGCGTTTCGGCTTCCGCCCGCCCATCGGGTGCGGCTTCCGTCGGCCCCCTCGGCGCACGCGGATGCGCACGACCACATAGCCCTGCTTCGCCCGGTAGCCGAGCTCCCGCGCGCGATCGATGCGGGTCGGCCGCTCGATGCGGAGGACTGCGGGGCCCCGACGCCACGCCACCATGCGGGCCCAGTGCGTCTCCTCGACGACCCCCACGTGGGGATTCTTCCACGCCTGCTTCACATACCCGTACAAGTTCCGCGGGCGGGCCGGAGGCTTCTCTCCTTCCTCGCCTGCGATGCTGGGCTCCGCGTCTGGAGCCTTCGGTTCCTCGGCCATCGACCATCCCCCTGTATTTTTGGATTCGCCCGAAGGTACATCTCCCGACCAGGGTCGCTGAAAGCGGGATGCCAAAGAGGGTGGCCTATTAAACGCTTTGCGTGCGGCGCGGCCGCCGCCGGTTCCGTCCGTTCCCCGCGTGGAGGGCGAGGGCGTACGATTGCCGGATGAGCCGTACGGCCGGGCCCAAGTCGCGCTCGCCGAGGATGTCGAAGCGGGAACGGAACCATCCCCAGCCCTGGGTCGGCGGCGCCCTCCGGGCGAGACCCCGTGGGTCCCGGAGATCCTTCGCGCGGGGCAGGATGAACACCTCGATCCTGTGTCGGTGGGGCCGGACCTCGGCGAACACGCGACCCGCTCGGCGGCTGCGCACCGCGATCCAGTCGGATCCGCGCCGCCAGTCGATCACATCACCCGCATGGCCCCCCATGTCCGCGAGGAGCGTCCCCAGACGGGAGACGATGTCGTCCGATTCGTCACCCGCGCGTTCCTGTCGTCTCTCCATTTCGATTCCACTCCTTCTCCTTCCTCATGATGAAGAGGAACTTGAACCCGCGAAGGAAGAAGTTGAACCGGCGTGCCCGATGCTCCCACATCGGGGACGCAGAGCGGTCGTGGTGCCGGACGAGGACGACCGTGTCGATCGGACGGAAGCGCCGCGCCAGGACGTCGAACATGCGGAACCCCGTGGGGGTGTACGTGCTGCGCCGGTACTCGTCGCTGATCACCCAGGCGAGCACGCCGTTGGGCCGGAGCACGCGGTGGGCTTCGACGGCCACGCGATCCATCTCCTCGTAGAATCGGGGCTCCCGGCAGGGAATCCGACCGAGGCATCCGTCCCCGCCCCCGTAGACGACGTTGTCAGAGTACGGCGAGTCGACGATGACGAGGGCCACGACCCCGGAGCGGACGGGGCATAGGCGAGCGTCCGCGCGGGCGATGTCCCGGCGCCGAGGGACGAGATCGAACGCGGCGACACGGCGCCCCAGGGAGGTCGTCACATCGAGGACGGTGCCGGATCCGGACATCGGGTCGAGGACGAGGTCGCCGGGACGCGTGTACCGGCGGACGAGGTTGACGACGCAGCCGACGGGCGTGACCCCGTTGAACGCGGGGTCGCCCAAGCGAAGACCGCGGGAACCCTGGTCCGGGAAATCCCAACAGGTGGAGGGCTCGAGATCTGACCGGCCCAGGGCGGCCCACGCCTCCGCGTGCACGCGAGAGGACCCATCGAACGACGGGGCGGGGGCCATGGAGCACGATGAGGCGATCACGGGCTTGAATGGGGTGCTCGGGGGGAGATCGGTGAAAGTGAAAATCAACCGGGGAGCGGGTGGAGATGCGGCGGTGCGGACGTCAGCGAAGACGGGTCCCCTGGAACGCACGCACCTCGCGCGAGCGGGGGTAGGGACGCGCGCGGTTCGCGAGGTGGAGCGCCCCGCATGCGTTCGCAAACGAGAGCGCCTCGGAGATTCCCGCTCCCCTCGATCGCGCTGCGATGAACCCTGCGTTGAACACGTCGCCGCATCCGGTCGGGTTGTCCTCAGTCACACGGAACGCCGGTGACGAAGCCGAGTCGTCCGAGCCGACCCACGTCGCGCCCTGCGCGCCTCGGTGGACGACGACCTCGCCGGCGCCGAGACCGCAGATCGCGCGCGCGGAATCGAGCGTCCGGGGTCTCCTGCCGACGGCGCGGACCTCGACCTCGTTCCCGAAGAACGTCGACACGTGCGGAAGGCACCGCCGCACGGCGTCCACCCGGGAGGGCGGCCACCCTCGCGGGTCCGTCGAGACATCGAGGGAGGTCGTCGCGCCGAACCCGCGGGCCCGGCGCAGGATCCCTGCGCTCCCCCGATCGATGAGACGGGTCGTCCACCAGAACCCGGCGCGGTGCACATGGCCGGCGGACGCGAGCGCCTCGTCGGCCACGTCGCTCGCCCGAAGACCCGCGTTCGCCCCGGGGGCGGTGATCAGCGCGCGTCCCCCTCGGGCCCAGGTCACCGCGACGGTCGTGCCCGTCGGACGCACCGGGTCGATGCGCAGCCGCGCAACCGCCCGGCCGGCCGCGAACGCTCGACGGATGACGTCGGCGAAGGAGTCGGAGCCGACGCATCCCAGGAACGTCGTCGGGATTCCGAGGGCCGCGGTCGCGAGGGCGAAGTTCGTCGCGTTTCCTCCGGGGAGGATCGAGTGGAGAGGGACCTCGAGCTGCGCGTCGCCGGCGGCGAACGCGGGGAGGGGCGGCGTGACGACGTCGACGATCGCATCCCCGATCGCGAGGACGCGGAGGGTCGCCTCGCCCACGGCTCACCCCTTCCAAAGGCCCTGCCGCTTCAGTTCCTCGACGACGAGTTTGTAGTCCGCGGGCCGGCCGCAGCGCGGGCAGAAGAGGGACCCGTGGGCGTCCCGCGCCGGATCTGCCCCCTCCCATCCGCAGAACCGACAGGCGGCCTCGTCCCAGGACGTCAGAAGAAGTCCTCCAGGGTGAGCCTCTTATCCGTCTTCGCGGGCGCCCCCTTCCTCGGAGTGTCGGCGAAGTTCGTGTGGAAGAGGGTCGCCTGCTGGGTTCCGAGATAGAGAGCCTTCTCGTCCCAGCCGTAGATCTCCGTGACATACGCCAGGGTCTGCGCGACGCGCCGGGCGTAGTAGTCCCAGTCCGGACTCCGCTCGAACGGTCGGCCCGAGATGTACGGATCGACCTCCATCGGGGACTTCTTCGCGTCGACGACGATCCAGGAGACCTTCATCCCCGGGACGATCTCCTCGCCCATCGCCCGTAGCTTGTTTGCCGCCTGAACGTTCGCCATGGAGTCCGGGTTCGCGTAGCGCGTCTCCTCACGGACCGTGCGCGAGATCACGAGCGGCTCGATCGGATCGCCCTCTCCCGGGAGGAGGTCGTCGGGGATCCGGCCTGCCTTCACGCTTTGCACGAGATCGCGCGCGAACCGGATCGCACCGTCGGTGTCCTTGTCGAGGATCATCGCGAACACGCGCTTCTGCGCCTCGCTCTGGAGGTTGAACGCATCCGTGCGGCGGATCTCGTACCCCCGGACGATGAGCTCGCCGGGCACGGGCCATGCGGTCTTCGCGGCGTACCGCTTCTTCTTTCCGTGGCTGAAGAAGGTCTCGAGCACCCGCTCGAACTCCATGTTCACGCTGCCGTGGCTGAACCGGTCGGCAACCTGCCGCCCGATCCGCTGCGCCGCCTCGAGGTCCTTCTCCGGGGACTCGAAGAACACGCTGTCCGTGTCCGCATAGATCACGCGAATGCCGTCCGCCTCGAGCTCGCGGATGATCGACTTGATGTTCTCGCGGGCGAACGACGTGATGCTCGCGCCGATCTCCGGGTTCGTGAACCGGTAGAAGGACGAGGCGAGGACGCCATAGAACGCGTTCATGAGGATCTTGATCGCGAACTGGAGGCGGTCGTAGTACGCACGCCTCTCCGGGTCCGCCTCCGTCTTCGCCTTCGCCTTGACCTCGCGTCGCTCGCGCATGAGGTTCCCGAGGATCGTCGGCAGGAGGCCGACGCGCACGGACGTGTCGAGGAATCGCACGCCCGTGGGGCTCGTGATCGTGCCCCCGGGGTTGAGGGTCGTGAAGCAGATGTTCTTGTCGATGATGATCGACGGGTACATGGAGGTGAAGTCGAGGACGCCAACCCACTCGTACAGCCCGCCCTGGAGGCTATGAACATACCCGCCCTCGATCGAGCCCTCTCCGCGCCCCTGACGGGTCATCGGGATGCCGAAGCCGCCGCGGTCCGCGGCCCGGATCAGGATCGAATCGATGAGCTGGGACGTCCGGCCGTTCAGGACGTCGTCGAGCGGGAGTTTCGACACGACGGCGAGGTCCATGGACTTGTCGATCCGCGAGACCTTCTCGAGGATCCGCAGCGCGAGCTCCGCGTCCTTCTTGCAGTACTCCATGACCTTCTGCGGGTCCCGCGCCCATTCCTGGTCCATGTTCCGTCGGTCGACGTCGTGCTTCCCCTCGTTCAGGAGCCAGCGCGCGACCGCGTCGAGGGTCTCCTGCTTGGGATGGAGCTCGATCTTGACGGACCACCACGCGTCTGCGATGATCCGCCCGTGGGCTCGCCAGAACCGGTCCCCGAAGTTGCTCGCGGTCTGGCCGTCGCGCGCGATGGGGAGGCCTCCGAGGCCGAGCGCGCGGGAGCGGCTCTCCAGGACGGGGAGGTCGTAGCCGTCGATGTTGTATCCCGTGATCACGTCGGGGTCGAGCTTCGCGACGCGGTCGAAGAAGCCGCGAAGAATCTCCTTCTCCGGCCCGCTCAGGCAATCCGTCCGGATCGCGTTGCCCTCGCGCCAGGCGAGTCCGAGGCAGAGGATCGTCGGGTCCGTGAGGGAGTTCTCGATGTCGAACGACAGGATCGTAATCCGCGGGGTGAATGGCTCCGTCGGCTCAAACCGCTCCGCGAGGACGACGAGCTCCGTGGAGTACGGCCCCTTCGTCTCCTTGCCGATCACCCGGACGCAGGACGCGAGGTCCATGTCGAAGATGAACCGATGCGGAAACGGGATGTCTGCCGCGAGGACCTCCGAGTTGTACTTCCGGCACCGCTCCCGGTACTCCGGCGTCTTCCACGGGTGGTGCATAACGACCTTGCCGCAAGCGTGCTTCACGCCGGCGACCTCCCGCTCGACGGGCGCGACCTCGAGGACCTCCGGGTCGCGGCGCAGGTAGTCGAGGAGGGCCTGGGTGGGCTCGATGCAGTAGAAGTAGGGACGGAACCCGCGGTACTCGACCGTGATCGACTTCCCGTCCCGGGTCCGGCCGAAGAGCTCGAGGACGGGTTCCTCGTTCGGTCCCTCGCGGCGGTACGACGCCGTGAGCAGGCGGACGTCCCAGCCGTTCGTCATGCCTTCGCCACAATCTTGAGGATGTCGCCATCCTCGACGGGATGGTCGTGCCCGACAACCATCTTCGTCCGTCCGTTGATGGCACGGATGAAGTGGTTGCCCAAGTCCGTGTGGACCTTAAAGGCTACGTCCCTCGCCGTGCTCCCCCGGGGGACGAGGAACGCGTCCGGCAGCACGTTCCCTTTCTTGTCCGTCCAGTGGGTCTCGTCCTCGACGGGGTAGACGACGATCCGGTCGAGGAGCTTGTGGACCGCCTCCTCGAGACACCCCTGCACGCCCGTCGACCCGCGGTCCTCGAGGAACGTGCGGACGCGGTCGAGCGCCTTGCCCTGGACGGGACTCAGCGCGGAGGGCTCGCGCACTCGGAACATCCGGGCACCGGGCTCGTATTCGACGAGACCGGCCTTCGCCGCGCGGCGCAGCGCGAGCTCGTACTCCGCCGAGGTCGCGACGACGCGGTATCCGTCCGCGGAGGTGAGGCGCGCGAGCTGCTCCCGCGTCGCGAGGTCCGCCTTGTTCGCGGCGAGGATCATGGGCTTGCCACGGCGCTGGAGGCTTCGCCCAAGGCGCACGAGGTCGTCGTGGGACCACCGGGCCATCTTCGCATCGAGCGCGGTGTCCCGGAGGGCGAGGTGGATCTGGGTCTCCGCGAGGCCGAGGCCGGTGAGGCGGTCGTGGAGGACCTTCTCCGGCGCAGTCCCTTCGAGGTCCGCGCGGCGCGCCTCCTTGTCCCACTGCCGAGCGAGGATCCCCGCGATCCAGTGCGCGAGCTCCTCCTCCAGGAATCGCACGTCCTCGAGGGGGTCATGGGAACCCGGTGGCACGGGGTTCCCTTCGAAGTCCGTCGCGCCGCTCGCGTCGACGACGTGGACGAAGGCGGACGCCTGACGCAGGTCGTCGAGGAACTTGTTCCCCAGGCCGCGTCCCTCGTGGGCCTTCGGGACGAGCCCGGCGACGTCGAGGAGCTCGACGGGGACGAGTCGGGTTCCATCCTGGCAAGGCGCGTTGCTCGGCTGGCAAGGCCGGCCGAGGTCGAGGTGGGGACACCGCTTCCGGACATACGCGATTCCGCGGTTCGCCTCGATCGTCGTGAACGGGTAGTTCGCGATCACCGCCGGGGCGAGGGTCGCCGCGGCGAAGAACGTCGACTTGCCGACGTTGGGCTTCCCGACGACCCCCAGCTCCATCGTCGCGCGGAACGGGGTCCACGTTCAAGTACCTTGGCGGGGGTCGGCGACATCATTTCTCCGGGCGGCGATGACGGCGACGCCGGAGGCACGCGAGACCGAGGAGCACCGTGCCCGCGACGGGCGCCAGAGCGACCTCGAACTCGGGTGCATTGATTGTGATCGGGAAGGAGAACTCCGGGGCGGGGAACGGGGGCTCGATCGTCGCGTTCACCGGGTCCGTGAGATCGGTGATCCCGGACCAGTCCGTGGACTCGAAGACGACCCGCGATCCGTTCACCCCGAGGACCATCGGGAACGACCCTTCGATCGCCGAGGCGTTCTTCGCGAGCACGATCGTCGCGCCGGGAACGGTTCGCCAGCCGGAGGACCATTCGTACAGGGCGCGGGAGGTCACACGACCGCTGTGGCCCCGGACATCGAGGAGGAGGTCCGCTCGGATTCCCCCCACGGCGAAGCCGTCGGGGACCGAGGCGTTGCTTTCGACGTAGACACGCAGGATGTCCTCACCCGTCACCCGGGCCCGGGGTCCGGGAGGCGCGGGTGTGCCGCCGCCGCTCCCTGGGGGGGAAGGCCGGTGCCGCTGGGGGACGGAACCGCCGAGGGCGGTCCCCGCGACCTCCGTGAAGAAGAAGCCGGACGCGAGGTCCGTCGCCGCCGCGTAGCGGACGAGGTCCACGTTCGGATTGTCAACGGGCGAGAGATCCGTGTCCGGGACCGCGTCCGCGGCCCACTCCGCGAACAGGCCGTCGATCCTCGTGGACGTCGGCACGGACAGGACGTACGCACGGACGGGCTCGCTCGCGACGGCCACGGGCCGGGGGCCCGCGGCCCCGACGAGCTCGACCTCGACGACGTCGCCGGAGAAAAACCCCGAGACCTGGACGGACACCGTGATGACGTCCGTCGGTCGGTCCCGGGTGATGCTCACGGATTCCGCCGAGAGTGCATAGGGAAGGCCGAGGGTCGCGCGGAACGAGAGGCCGGACACGGTCCACGTCTCGCCGACGGGGATCCCCAGGCCTCGCGCCCGGACCTCCAGGAAGTCGGTCGACCCGGGGCCGACGATCGTGGCCAGCGGCCGCGTCTCGAGGAGGACGAATCCCCCGGAGACGGAGAGAGGGGCGCGCCCGCGGCTCGAAGCGCCCGCGTAGTCGTCCGCGTAGACGGCGATACGCGCCGCCGTCGGGTCCAGGTCAAGGACGTATGCAGAGACGAGGACCTCGACCCCGCGGTTGCTCGCCGCGATGGGGAGGCTCGGGCCCGATTCCCTCGCGCTCCAGTTCAGACCCGCGGCCGGCGGGAAGGAGAAGAGCCTCGCCGACACGGAGGAGACGTTGCCGTACGTCTCGACGACGTAGTCGATCCCGAGCCCGTCATGGAGGAGCCCTGTCGCGGCGGTCCCGTCGGCGTCGATGAGGAAGTAGATGCCGTCGAAGCCGGTGACGTCGCCGAACGTCGGTCCCCGGGTCGCGGCATGCAGGAAGAGCGCGGTCCGGTCCAGGAAGGCCGCGTATCGGACGATCTCCACATCGGGGTTCGCCGACCGCGTGGCGAGGTCGAGGAACGGCACGGCGGCCCAGTCGTCGAACTGTCCGTCAATCGTCACGGGCGCCGCGGGCGCGGCGGGTGGGAAGAACAGGAAGGCGGAGAAGACCACGAGCATTGCCAGGCCGGCGGCGATGAACCCGTAGGTCGCCCGCCGCGGGGTCGCTGGGAGCCGGGCGATCGGGATCCCGGCGCCGTTCACGTACCCCTTGCCGTTGATGAAGCCGTTCACCCGGCCCCGACCGTTCACGAGACCGTTCACCCGGCCGTTCACGAGGCCGTTCACCCGGGACTTCCCGTTGACCGCACCCGCGCCGTTCACGTACCCCTTGCCGTTGATGAAGCCGTTCACCCGGCCCCGACCGTTCACGAGACCGTTCACCCGGCCGTTCACGAGGCCGTTCACCCGGGACTTCCCGTTGACCGCACCCGCACCGTTCACGTACCCCGGCCGGCGGAGAAGGGACTTCGAACGGAAGCCGGCGGCCGTGGACTCGTGCCGACCGACGGGCCGCGGGGGCCGCCGCTCCGCCTCCGAGGGCGGTTTCGCCCGGATCGGCCCCGGGGTGGGCGCCTCCGGCTCCACGGTGACGGCCTCCT
>MGVZ01000067.1:0-172 GCA_001800745.1 Euryarchaeota archaeon RBG_16_67_27 | reverse complement strand
GAGTCCTCGAACTTGTCGACGAGCGCCTCGAGGCTCGCGGGGGTGGTGACCTCTCGCTCCTCCTCGTGCGCGGCCGGCTCCGGAGGCGCCTCGAGGTTCTTCACGAGGGTGTCCAGGATCTCCTCCGGCTCCTCGGGCTTCGCGGGCGCGCGCTCCTGCGGGCGACCGACGG
>MGVZ01000066.1:7251-7484 GCA_001800745.1 Euryarchaeota archaeon RBG_16_67_27 | reverse complement strand
GAGGACCGCGGAGGCGGTCCGCGCCCTCGGCCGCCGCTCGGCGGTCGTCCAGGCGGACGTCGCCCGCGCAAGCGAGGTGGACCGCATGGTCACCGAGGCCGTCGGCGCGCTCGGCCGGCTCGACGTGCTCGTGAACAACGCGGGCGTGTACGAGCGGTCGTCGATCGAGGGCACGACCCCCGGGGACTGGGACCGGAGGCTCGCGGTGAACCTGTCGAGCTGTTTCTATGCCG
>MGVZ01000066.1:0-7207 GCA_001800745.1 Euryarchaeota archaeon RBG_16_67_27 | reverse complement strand
ATCGTCAGCGTGACGAGCCAGCTCGCGTTCCGCGGGACCGCTCACGGCGCGGACTACGTCGCCGCGAAGGCGGGGATCGTCGGCCTGACGAGGGCCCTCGCCCTCGAGCTCGCGAAGGACCGGATCCTCGTGAACGCGGTCGCGCCCGGGTCGATCGAAACGGACATCCTCGCGGGCGACACCCCGGAGGGCCGGGCCCGGCGGGTGGGTGCGATCCCGCTCCGGCGCGTGGGGACTCCCGACGAGGTCGCTGCGGCGATCGCGTTCCTCGTCGGTCCCGGCGGCGACTACGTCACAGGCCAGGTGCTCCACGTGAACGGCGGCTCCCTCATGTGGTAGGGACCTCGAACGACCAGGCGTCGCGGTTCGCCCGGAGGTCCTCGAGGAGCCGCGTCGCCTCGTCGGGCGGCAGGCTCAGGAACAGCCGGCCGACATGCTTGCACAGCTCGCGGCGGTCCCGGAGCTTCCCCCAGTCCTCGCAGTCGTGGACGATCCGCCTCGCACCCGGGTCGACCTCGACGCGGTACTCCTTCACGCGCGCCCGGATCCCGCCCGCCTCGCGGTGCACCTCGACGTCCTTCGCGGAGATCCGCCGCGCACGGTCGAACCGGTTCGGCTCCATGAACTTCTCGAGCGACGCGAGCAGGGCCGCGTCCGCGGTCACCTCCGCGCCGAAGTCCTCGAGGGTGAGCGCCTTCACGCCGACCTCGCCCCGCTCGCCCTGGCGCCGGAACGCCTCGATCCGCTTCCCGGCCCGCGCCTTCTCCGCGTCCGTCACCCCGAGCATCCGCAGGACGTCGATGCAGTTCTCCGGGGCGTAGCCGTGGTAGTGGTTGTTGAAGAAGCCGAAGACCGTGCGGGCCTCGCGCGCGACTTGCTGCACGCGGGGGATCCACGCCTCGAGCTGCTCCCTCGAATACCGGTAGTTGTACCACGGGTCCTGCCCATGTCCGTGCCAGCGGATGTACGCGACCCCGGCGGTCACATGGAGGTCCGGTGGCAGCAGGGGTTCGTCGACGATCGTGTACGCGACCCCCGTGTCCCTCAGGAGGTCGAACGCCTCGAGGGCGATCCACGACTTGTTTCGGGGCTCGAGGGCGAACGTGAAGTCCCGCGGCAGGGTGTCGAGGAACCGGTGGATCGCCGTCTTCTGGAACCGGAGCCGCGGCGGGAGCTGGAGGAGGAGGGGGCCGAGCTTCCCCGCGTCGAGGAGCGGCCGCATCAGGTCCGCGTACGCGCGGAGGTCCTTGTCCGCCCCCTGCGCGACGTCGAGGAGACGGTCATGGGTGACGGTCTGCGGCACCTTCGCGGCGAAGAGGAAGTTGTCCGGCGAGTGCCGGGCCCAGCCGAGGACGATCCCCGGCGTGGGTGGGCGGTAGAACGTCGAGTTGATCTCCGCGGTGTTGAACACCCGGGCGTACGCCTGGAGCTTCGACTCCGTCGCGTTCCGGTAGAACGGGCCGATCCACTCCTCGTAGTCCCAGCCGCTGCACCCGAAGCGGAGGTCCGCCATCGTCCCCTCCCGTAACGCGCAGGCGATAGATGACGATATCTCGAACCGCGAAAAGGGAAGGAAGCGGCTGCACGGTTCCGCCGGGGCGCGCGTTCGCGGTCCTCCCCCCGGTGGGCTTAAGGCGCAGGCACCCGTGGGCTCCCGCGTGGTGCAGGCGCTCGTCGGCGCGGGCGGCTGGGGCTACTTCCCCGGCGGCCTGCCCGGGTACGCCCGGGCGTTCGCCTTCGCCGAGGTGAACGCCTCGTTCTACCGCGAGATCCCGGAGGCGCAGGCGCGACGCTGGCGTGCCGCGGCCCCGGAGGGGTTCACGTTCGCCTTGAAGGCCTCCCGCGACGTCACGCATCGCGACGGCCTCCGGGCGACCCCCGCCGGACGGTCCTCGTTCGCCCACGCGATCCGGCTCGCGGGGATCCTTCGCGCACCGTACGTGATCCTCCAGACGCCCGCGTCCCTCGGCATCGGAGAGCGGGAGCTCTCCGGGCTTCGAGACCTCCTCGGCCTCGCGGATCCGTCCGTGCGGCTCGGCCTCGAGGCGCGGGCGCACCGGAACGGCCGATTGCCTCCGGGCCTGCGCTCCCTCATGGAGGATGCGGGGATCCTCGATGTCGTCGACCTGTCGCGAGGGCGGCCCCGCGTGAACGAGGCCGACGTCTACAGCCGCCTGTTCGGGCCCGGACCCGCGAACGTCTACGAGTTCGACGACGACGAGCTCCGCGGGATCGACCGCGCGGGCTGCGACGCCGTGCGCGTCGCGTTCACGTTCCACGGGGTCCGGATGCACAAGGACGCGGCGCGGTTCCTCACCTTCCGCCGGACCGGGGAGTTCCCGAGCGCGACCCGCGCCACGGGGGTCGCCTCCCTCGAAGAGGTCCTCCGACCCGATGCGCGGTTCCCGGCGAGCCGCGACGCCCTCGCCCGGGATCACGGGTGGAAGGTGATCGACCTGGACCCTCGCACTCGGGCCCACGCCGAGCGCCTTCTCGAGCGCCTGCCCGCCCGGACCTTCGAGGACCTCGAGGCGGTCGCGCGGGCCCTTGCCGCGGGCGGATTCTCATGAAGCCACGACGGTCGTCGTACGTGGCCCGCATGGAGGGAATCTCCACCCGTTCGCCTGTAGTAGCATTGGCTACAAAACTCTTTTAATAGTCCCCCAGAATACGTCGGGAATAACAGGTAGGGTCGCAAATGAGCCTCTGCGGAACGGATTACGCGATCGGCGCCGTCCGAAACATGTACGTCGAGTCGCGGCAGGACAACGCCATCGTGACGATGCCCTCGAAACTCCAGAAGGGCCTCCCGCGGCGCACGGGCTCCCTGTGCCCGGAATGCCTGAAGGTCATCCCCGCGACGCTGTACATCGGCGACGGTGCTCTCAAGATGAAGAAGACCTGCAAGGAGCACGGGGAGTTCGACGAGGTCTGCTGGTCGGACGCGGAGCTCTACCTGAAGGCGGAGAACTGGGCGTTCGACGGCGTCGGGCTCGAGAACCCCCAGATCGTCGACGCAAAGGTCTGCCCCTACGAGTGCGGCCTCTGCAACCTCCACTACAGCGCGACGAGCCTGTGCAACATCGACCTGACGAACCGCTGCAACCTGAAGTGCCCGATCTGCTTCGCGAACGCGAACGCGGCCGGGTACGTCTTCGAACCGACGTTCGAGCAGATCGTGTACGAGTTCGCGGTCCTGCGCGCGCAGCGACCGATCGCCGTCGCCGCGATCCAGTTCGCCGGCGGCGAGCCGACGATCTACCCGAAGTTCCCGGAGATCGTCAAGGCGGCAAAGGAGATGGGCTTCGCCCAGGTCCAGGTCGCGACGAACGGGATCCGCATGGCGACGGAGGACGGCTTCCTCCCGAAGGTCGCCGAGGCGGGCCTCAACACGATCTACCTCCAGTTCGACGGACTCCGCGAGGAGAACTACATCAAGGCGCGCGGCCGACCCCTCCTCGACATCAAGCTCCGAGTGATCGAGCAGGTCCGGGAGCGGCAGAAGGCGGGGATCATCACCCCGACGATCTGTCTCGTCCCGACGATGGTGAACTCGTTCAACGACGACCAGGCGGGGGACATCCTGAACTTCGCGATCAAGAACCGGGACGTCGTGAAGGGCGTGAACTACCAGCCCGTCTCCCTGACGGGCCGGATCCCCGAGGAGGACCGCCGGAAGCTCCGGTACACCCTGAGCGACCTCGCGTACGACCTCGAGGAGCAGACGGGATACCTGACGCGGGACGACTGGTACCCGGTGCCCTTCGTCTCGCCGATCTCCGAGCTCGTGTCCGCCCTCACGGGGACGGCGAAGCCCGCGTTCACGTCGCACCCCGCGTGCGGCCTCGCGTCGTACCTGTTCCTCGAGAACGGGAAGGACCCCGTGCCGATCACGCGGTTCATCGACGTCGAGGGCCTCATGGAGGACATGTGGCTGCTCGCGCAGGACACGAAGGAGAAGAAGATCAAGTTCACCTCGAAGATCAAGGCGCTCCAGATCCTCAAGCGCCACTTCAAGGCGGACGAGGCGCCCGAGGGCATGGGCCTGGCGAAGATGCTCAAGATCCTGAACCGGATGTTCACGAAGGGCGACAAGGTCGGCGCCGCGGAGTTCTCCTGGTCGACGATGTACGTCGGTGGCATGCACTTCCAGGACAACTACAACTACGACATCGAGCGCGTGAAGCGGTGCGTGATCCACTACGCCACGCCTGACGGCAAGGTCATCCCGTTCTGCGCGTACAACACGGGCCCGAACTTCCGCGAGGAAGTCGAGAAGAAGTTCGCCGTGCCGATCGAGGAGTGGCGGAACCGGCATGCCTGAGCTCGCGACGGTTGCCATTCGTCCGAGCGTCCGCGACAATGGCATCATGGCGATCGACGACATGCTCTGCATGCACTGCGGGGCCTGCGTCGGCACGTGCCCGACGAACGCGATCTTCCTGAACGAGGTCTTCCTCACGTTCAACGAGGACTGCACCCAGTGCGGGATGTGCGTGAAGGTCTGCCCCGTCGGCGCGATCGACTATCCCGTGGGCCACAAGCTCCACACGATGCACTGAGCCCCGCGCGCTCACGCCGACCTCGGTGGGAGAGGGGCCCGTCCCCTCCGCGTGGACACCCCGACGATGTGGACCTGCCCTCCGACCCGCTCCACGATCCGCTTGACGGAGGAGACGTGGATCGGGGGGTTGAACCGCAGGGACACGTGGACCCGCGCGTGACCGAGGGATCGGCGGAACACGCCGACGACCCGGTGTCCGTCCCGCCCGCCCGGCGGACCCGTCATCGTCAATCCGATCGATTCCACGGCATCCGTCGTCAGGACCCGGAGGCGCTGAGCGTCGGCCCCCTCGACGACGATCCGCAGACGCGTGACGATCTCCGCCCCCTTCCGGGCCGCGTGGGCGTGCCGGCGCTTCGAGGGGTAGGCCGCACGGATCCATTCGTTCACCTCCGCGGGTCCCCACACCCACGGGGGCTCCGGGACCCCGGACCTCCCACGGCGCGTCACACCGCGTGGAACGAGGTGCACGTCGTTAACCCTTCCTCCGGTGCGGGCCCCTCAGATTCTTATACGTACAACGAATGGACGAGCCGGCGTCACCCATGGTGAAGTCCATCGAGTACGACGTCGTCGTGGTCGGCGCGGGTCCCGCGGGCTCGATGACCGCCCGGTACGCCGCGCTCTCCGGCGTCCGCACGCTGCTCATCGAGAAGCGCCAGGAGATCGGCTCGCCGGTCCGGTGCGGCGAGGGCCTCGCGCGGCACTTCGTCGAGGACACGAAGCTCCCGTTCGACCGGAAGTGGGTCGCGCAGGAGGTCAAGGGCGCGAAGATCTTCTCCCCGAACGGGACGGAGCTCACGATCGAGGAGGCGCACGCGGGGAACGAGGTCGGGATCGTCCTCGAGCGGGACGCGTTCGACAAGGCGGTCGCGAAGGAGGCCGCGCGCGCGGGGGCCGACATCCTCCTCAAGACGACGGCCACGGCGGTCCTCAAGGAGGACGGCTGGATCCGTGGCGTGCGGTGCAAGCAACTCGAGGACGAGTTCGTCGTGAAGGCGAAGTGCGTCGTCGCCGCCGACGGGTACGAGAGCCAGGTCGGGCGGTGGGCGGGCTTCCGCACGCTCCTGAAGGCCGGCGACGTGACCGGCACGCTCCAGTACCGTCTCACGAACATCGGGCGCGGCCACGACTTCCCGGACTATTGCGAGTTCTGGCTCGGGACGTGCGCGCCCGCGGGCTACATCTGGGTCTTCCCCAAGGACGACGTGACCGCGAACGTCGGGATCGGCGTGAGCCTGGACCGGCTCAAGCATCGGCACGACATCAAGGGGTTCCTCGACCGCTGGCTCGCGCAGGACCCGCGGATGGCGCGGGCGCAGCCCCTCGACATGGTCACGGGCGGGGTGTCGACGTGCGCGCCGATCTCGAAAACCGTCGGGAACGGGGTCGCGCTCGTCGGCGACGCGGCGCGGATGATCGACCCGATCACCGGCGGGGGGATTGGGAACGGGATGACCGCGGGGATGATGCTCGGGCAGACCCTCGGGCGCTGCCTCGAGAAGGACGACTTCAGCGAGGCAGCCCTCCAGGAGTACGAGAAGGGCTGGCGTGCGAAGCTCGAGAACGGCCTCTATCGGAACTGGCTCGCGAAGAACAAGCTCGTCACCCTCTCGGACCAAGAGTTCGACGACATCGTGAAGACCCTCGCGGACGTCGGCGTGACAAAGCTGAGCGTGCGCGCGATCCTGAAGGTCCTCAAAGACACGAACCCGGAGCTCGTCGCGAAGTTCGCGGAGTTCATCTGAGCCGGCCGCGATCTGCAACGACGTTGATCAACGCTCGCGCTTCCTCAGATATATCGCTCGGTCCGCGCGACCGACACACCGTAAGGCGCCCGGATCGCTCGGCAGGGCGCCTACCAGGCCTGATAACCTCCGCGCCGGGCTTAAATAACGCGAGGCACGCTCGACGGGCCCCGTGCAGATGGATTCGTGGCGTCGGGCGAGAGCCTTCTTCTGGGTCGGCCTCACGGCGGCGTTCGTCCTCGTCCTCATGGTCCTGTCCGGCGTCCTCGTGATCCCCGGACTCGGCACACCGACCCTGAGCCTCGCCGCGTACCGCTCGTGGGTCTTCGTCATCCTCATCCTCCTCTCCACGAAGGCGCTGCTCGAGCTCATCAAGCCCGTCTTCCGGACCGCGCTGCGGTCGCACGTGCGGTACGAGGCGGACATCTTCGCGCACTTCCAGCTCGTCTCGTACATCGTCTGGGCGACCGCGTTCGGCCTCGCGATTTACATCCTGATCGGCGGAGGCTCCGACCAGTTCGGGTTCCTCGGCACCGCCCTCGTGTCCGCCGCGTTGATCTACGTCATGCAGGAGCCGCTCCTCAACGTCGTCGGGTGGATGATCCTCGTGACGATGCGCCTGTACAAGCTCGGCGACCGGATCGAGATGAATGTCTCGAAAGGCTACGTCGTCGAGATCACCCCGATGAATACGACGATCCGAGAGTTCGGGGGCGGCCTCTTCGGAGACACGTTCACCGGCCGGTACGTGACGATTCCGAACAGCCACGTTCTCAAGGGGAACGTGTTCAACTTCACGAAGGACACCCCGTTCGTCTGGGATCAGCTCGTCGTCGGGGTGACGTACGAGAGCGACCACAAGCTCGCGGAGAAGCTCCTCCTCGAGGCCGCCGAG
>MGVZ01000065.1 GCA_001800745.1 Euryarchaeota archaeon RBG_16_67_27 | reverse complement strand
GCGGGCGGACGCACGCGCGTCTTGGAGGGATTATATCCCCGCGATCCCTTCCCGCGCGCGATGCCGTTCGACGCGCTCATCCGGAACGGGCGGGTCCTCGACGGGACGGGGGCGCCGTGGCAGGTGCGCGATGTCGGCGTGCGCCGCGGAAGGATTGCGCAGGTCGGCCGGCTGAACCGATCGAAGGCCGCGGTCGAGATGGACGCGACCGGGAAGTACGTCGCCCCGGGCTTCATCGACATCCATACGCACAGCGACGTCGGGCTCCTCGTCGAGCCGACGGCGGAGGCCGCGGTGCGGCAGGGCGTGACGACCCAGGTCATCGGGAACTGCGGGGACAGCCCCGCGCCGATCAGCGACGCGTACCGGGAGCTCGCGGTCCGCCGGTTCGAGTACTACGCGCAGGCGCGGGACTGGAAGTGGTCCGCGTACGGAGAGTACCTCGGCCTTCTCGAGACCGAGGGGGTCGGGGTGAACGTCGCGGGCCTCGTCGGGCACGGGGCCGTGCGCCTGGCGACGATGGGATTCGAGGAGCGGGCGCCGACAACGGCGGAGCTTCGGACGATGAAGGGGCACGTCGACGAGGCGATGCGCGCCGGGGCGTTCGGGATGAGCACGGGTCTCGTGTACCCTCCCGGCTGCTTCGCGGACACGGCGGAGGTCGTCGAGCTCGCGAAGGTCGTCGCGCGCCGCGGCGGGTTCTATGCGTCCCACATCCGGGGGGAGCGGGAGACGATCCTCGAGGCCGTCCGGGAGTGCATCGCGATCGGGGAGCGCGGGGGGTGTCCGGTCCAGATCAGTCACAACGCGCCGAAGTACGGCGGCTGGGGGAAGTCGGTCGAGGTGCAGGCGCTCTGGGACGCCGCGCGGGCCCGCGGCGTGGACGTGACCGTCGACAACGACGCACACACGGATTTTGGCCCGCCGCTGAGCCACGCCCTCCCGCAGTGGACGCAGAAGCTCACGAGGGACGAGCTCGTCGCCCTCCTCGCGGACCCGGGGAAGCGCGCGGCGCTGCGGGAGGAGGTCAAGGCGGACGCGAAGCCGGCGGCCGGATACGTTGGGCTCCTCGTCCATGAGCGCTGGGACCGCGTGTTCCTCCTCCGCTGCCCTCACGACGCGACGAAGGAGGGACTCACGATCCAGCAGCTCGCCGACAAGCGCGGCGTGGACCCGTGGACCGCCTTTTCGACGTGATCGTCGAGGAGCGGGACGAGGCGGTCGGACTGTTCGACTACATCGACATCGAGGAGATCAAGGCGACCCTCCGGCATCCCCTCGTCATGATCTGCTCGGACGGCTGGATCCTACCGAAGGAGGCGCGCACGTCCAGGCTCGCCCCCTACGTTCCGTGCACGTACGGAGAGTTCCCCGGCGTCCTCGAGCGCTTCGTCCGGGAGGAGCCCGTGCTCCGCCTCGAGGAAGCGATCCACAAGATGACGGGAATGCCCGCGGCGCGCCTCGGCCTCCAGGACCGCGGGCTCGTGCGGAAAGGATTCTGGGCGGACCTCGTCGTGTTCGACCTCGCTCGGCTCCACGATCGGGCGACAAACCTGTGGCCCCACGCGTATCCGTTCGAGAACTACCCGCACGATTTCCCCGAAGGGATCGATGCGGTCCTCGTGAACGGCGAGGTCGCGGTCCGCGACGGCGAGCCGACGGGCGCGCGCGCAGGGAAGGTCCTCCGGCACCGATGAACTGCGGGGCCTCTCACACGTGATAACCTCGAGCGAGCCTTGATGTCCCGCAACGACGAGTCCCCCGTGCGTGGAATCAGCCGGAGTCCTCAAGGCGAAGCTCTGCCTCGTCGGCGAGGCCGCGGTCGGGAAGACCTCCCTCGTGCGGAGGCTCGTCGAGGACGTCTTTGACGACCGCTACATCTCGACCCTCGGAAGCAAGGTCTCCCTGAAGCGGGTCCGGATCCCCCTCACGGCGGACCCGTCGAAGGCACTCGAGGTCCAGTTGTCGATCTGGGACCTCATCGGAGAGCGCACGTACCTGAACACGCTCCACCACGAGTACCTCCGGGGCGCGCAGGGCCTGATCGCCGTGTGCGACGTCACGCGGTACTCGACGTTCGAGCTGCTCAACGAGTGGATCGACGCCGCGTTCCGGATCGCGGGGCCGATCCCCGTCGGGATCGTCGTGAACAAAGCGGACCTGAGGGACCAGGTGATCTGCATGTACGACGACCGGGAGACGCAGGAGAGGGCCGTCCGGTACGGCGGATTCGCGACGTGGGCCTCCGCGAAGACGGGGGAGAACGTGAACGATGTGTTCACGAGACTCGCGCGGGCGATCGCGCACCGGGTCCTCCTGGAGACGGTATGATCCCGGCGTTTGCGCGGGGGGGACGACGGAGCGGCGTGGGACCATCGGGGGGCTGAGACCCTCGCATGCAGCGCGCCCGGGTCCCCGGCTCGGTGGAAGCGGTCTTCGCAGCGGTCCAGAAGCGGCTCAAGGAGATCGGGGCGTCGACACACCTCGTGGACCCACTCTCGATCACCCTCCTCTTCGGCCTCGATCTCGAGGAGCGCGAGCCCACGCAGACCTTCTTCCTTGCCGTGGTGGAGGCGGACGAGGGGCAGTGCGACATCGCGCTCGCGCGGAAGCGTAAGGGACGGAGGCAGGACTTCCATGCGATGGTCGTCGACGCGCCGGACCCGATCGAGTCGCAGGTCCTCCGGATGGTCACGCCGCGCTAGCTCGGCGTGAGGGTTTCGTGGCGGCAGATCGGAAGCCGGCGGCCGACCCACTCCGTGATCACGCGACGCGGATCGAGCGCCTCCGCCGGATACACGCCCGGCCCGGGGACCGCGCCCTCGCCGAGGAGGACGGATCCGATCGCGGCCGCGGCGCCGGTCAGGCAGTACACGGCCGTCGTGAACCCGCGCCGTTGCGCGGCCGCGTGGGGCATCAGGATGTGGGACCGCCGGATCTCCCGCACCCCGCGCCGGAGGCCCGCGATCTCCACGGTCACGCACTTCGTGCCGCGGACATGGGAGGAGATGTCCAGGATGTCCGGGAACGCGGCCTGGAACGCGTCGAAGAAGGAGATCCGCCCGCGGTCCACACGGATCCGGCGGGCGGAATCGAGGAGCCCGAGGTCACCCAGGGACCGCAGCGCCCGGGCGAGGTGCGGGTCGATCGCGTACTTGAAGTCGACGTTCCGGACCGGCTTTCCGAGGTACCGCGGGAGAGTCTTGACCTCCTCGTGGGACACGAGGAACGTCGGCTGGACGCCGACGGGATCGGGAAAGGAATAGTCCTCCTCCTCGCTCAGGACATCCCTGGCCTGCAGGCGCCCGTTCGACCAGACCGTGGGAGGGAGCACGACGTCGGAGAAGAACGCGCCCTTTGAGTACAGGGGAACGAAGCGAGGCGCCGGACGCAGCCCGACGAACCGGAGGGTGCCGCCGGAACGGATCCGGATCGCGTCGATTGAGTCGAGGGAATCCGCGGCGTCCCGCGCCATCACGTTCGACATCCCGGGGTCCAGGCCCATCGACACGAGGGCGGTGAGCCCGGCGTCGCGGAACCGATCGTGGAGGCGGAGCTGTTCGAGGATCCCGGACGGCCCGCCGGGCCGGTGGGGACCCGTGCCCGCGACGTCGAGGTAGTGTGCGCCTGCCGCGAGCGCCGCACGCATGATCGATAGGTTGTGCTCCGGCGAGGCGGTGTTCACGACGACGTCGGAGTCGCGGATCGCTCTCGCGAGCGGTACGACGTGCCGGGCGTCCAGGCGCTTCGCCTCGATCGGGACCTTCACCTTCGTCTTCGAGACCTCACGGACGCGGGAGGGGTCCTTGTCCAGGAGCAGGACCGAGGAGACCCGCGCATCGCGTTGGAGGTGCGCCGCGAGGGAGGCCCCCACGCCGCCCACTCCGAGGATCGCAATCTTCATCGGCACGGCATCGGGCGGTGCGGGGCCATAGCCTTTTCGGCCAGATTCCGCGGTGTGTCAGTTTAGACTTCGCTCCGGTGCCGCACCTCGCCATCCGGAGGCATGCGGTGACTCCGAGCCGCCGAGACGATAGAGCGGGCCACGCGTGGCGTCAAACAAGAATGGATGGGCTCGACCGGATTCGAACCGGTGACCTTCACCGTGTCAGGGTGACGTCATAACCACTAGACCACGAGCCCGCGGGCCGGCCTAATCCCTAATTCCGGATAAGTCTTTCCTCGGGCACTCGACCGGAGCCCAAAGCAGGGTGAGCATCTCCCTCTGTCCGTCCGCCTCGTGTGCGTCGGGACTACACACGTACAGGTCGCCAGGCACGCCCCGCATGCGAAGGCTCGCGGCGCCGAACTTGTGCCAGAAATCCCGCCACCCCTAATCCGGGCTATCGCGAGACGCCGCCAAGTCACTTGCGGGAAGGCACACGCAAGCCGCGCGCCCTGACGGGCACAACGGATATCAAGGAGGCCCGGGATTGCCGGGTCCCCGGAGTCGGACGCGATGGCATCAATCGATAACTTCCAGTTCGCGCACGAGCACCGCCGCGAGGTCGCATGGATGTCGCAGAACACGAACACCCTCCCGATGCACCCCGCGGTCGAGGCCGCGATCAAGACGAGCGTGGAGGACCGGGAGTACAACCTCTACCCGTTCAAGCGCGGGATCTTCGGCCTGCCGGAGGCGATCTTCGCGGACCTTGGCCTCGACGAGGCGGACATGCTCCTGACGAACGGGGGGATCGAAGGGGAGTACATCGCGACGCGGGCCCTCCTCAAGCCGGGGGACGAGGTCCTCTCGACAGACCCCTCGTTCCTCCCGATCCACGACCAGATCGCGATGGCGTCCGCGAAGGCCGTAGAGGTCGACATCTACCGGAAGCCCTGGGTCCTCACGCCGGAATCGGCGGACGAGGCGCTCACGCCCGCGACGAAGATGCTCCTCCTGATCGACCCGAACAACCCGCTCGGATCCGGGTGCACGCGCGCGCAGGTCAGGGGCCTCGCGGAGGTCGCGAGGGACCACGGCCTCTGGCTGATCGACGACATCACGTACCGGGACTTCAACCCGGACCACGTGCTCGCGTCGGAGTTCTATCCGGAACGCACCTTGTTCTCGTACTCGTTCAGCAAAGGCCCGGGCCTCGCGGGGATGCGAGTCGGTGCGATCCTGGGCCCGCCGGCGGGACTGAAGGAACTCAAGCGGTACGATACGAACGTCCTCGGCGTGAACGTCATCGCCCAGCGCGCCGCCTTGGCCGCGCTCGAGTCGAAGAAGGAGTGGCTTCCGAAGGTCCGTCGCGCATGTGAATCGAACCAGCGGACGATCCAAGAGGCCGTCGGCAAGGTCGACGGGGCGTTCCTCCCCGTGTACCCGTCGAAGGCGAACATGTTCGTGATCGACCTCTCCGCGGCGGGGGTCAACCCGGACGTCGTCGAGGAGCGGCTCCTCCACGACCACCTCGTGCACACCCGCGCGGGCTCGTACCTCTCGAGGAAGTCCGGCGGGAAGTTCCTCCGTGTCTCGTTCAGCGTGTCGGCGGCGGACTGCCGGCGATTCGTCGAGGCGTTCCCCGGGGTCGTCGAGAAGCTTCGCGCCTGACGAGACCACTCCTGCGGCCGGCCCTCTCGCGGAGCCCCAGGGGCCTCTCGATTCCCTGCGGAGGACGCCTGCCCGAGGCAGGCCGATCCCGATTCCCGGGCGTCTGGAGCAACCTACTTACGCCCGCGCGCCTTTCCACGCCGGCGCATTGGGGAGGATCGCGTGGCCAGGGCAGCGTATCTGAATTTCATCGACGGCGAGTGGACCGCCGCGGACAGCGGCGCGACGTACCCGGTGATCGAGCCCGCAAGCGGGACGAAGCTCGCGGACGTCCCGAAGGGCGGGGAGGAGGACGCGCGGTCCGCAATCGACGCGGCGCGGGAGGCCTTCGACAAGGGCAAGTGGCCCCGGATGACCCCGGGGGACCGCGGTGCGGCCCTGACCAAGCTCGCGGCCCTCATCGAGGCCGATATGGACCGCCTCGCGGTCCTCGAAACGAAGAACCAGGGGAAGACGATCAAGCAGGCCCGGGACGCGGACCTGCCATTCAGCGTGGACAATCTGCGTTTCATGGCGGGCGCGGCGCGAACCCTCGGCGGCTCCGCGTCGATGGAATACGGTTACGGGATGACGAGCATCCTCCGGCGAGAGCCCGTCGGCGTCGTGGGATCAATCACCCCGTGGAACTATCCGTTCATGATGGCGATCTGGAAGATCGCACCGGCCCTTGCTGCGGGGAACACCGTCGTCCTGAAACCCGCGTCCCTCACGCCCCTCACGACCATCGAGCTCGGGAAGCTCGTGGAGAAGGCGGGCCTGCCGAAGGGCGCGGTGAACGTGATCACGGGGCCCGGCAAGGTCCTCGGAAACGCGATTGCATGCTCGGCAAAGGTCGACATGGTCTCCCTCACGGGGGACACGGAGACGGGCAAGGACATCATGCGGGCGGGCGCGAGCAACGTGAAGCGCCTCCACCTTGAGCTCGGAGGCAAGGCGCCCTTCGTCGTGTTCGACGACGCGAACCTGGACGCCGCGGTGGAAGGCGCCGTCGCGGCTTCCATGGTGAACGGCGGGCAGGACTGCACGCAGGCCGCGCGGTTCCTCGTCCAAGAGAAGGTCTACCCGAAGTTCGTGTCGAGGATGGCGACCCGGCTCAAGGACGTGCGCATCGGGGAACCTCTCGAGCGCTCCACGGACCTCGGGCCTCTCGTCTCAGACCGGCAGAGGGACAAGGTCGAGAAGTACGTCGGGCTCGCGAAGGACGAGGGGTGCAAGCTCGAGGTCGGCGGCGGGCGGCCGAAGGGGAAGGCCTTCGAGAAGGGCTGGTACTACACACCGACCCTGTTCTCCGGCGCGACGCGCGACATGCGGATCTCGTGCGAGGAGGTCTTCGGCCCTGTGGTCACCGCGACGCGCTTCCGCACGGAGGACGAGGCGATCGAGGTCGCGAACGACGTTGTCTACGGGCTCTACTCCAGCGTGTGGACGAAGGACGTCCACCGGGCGTTCCGCGTCGCGAACGCGTTGCGCTTTGGGGCCGCGGAGATCAACGAACACCTCCCCCTCGTCAGCGAAATGCCCCACGGCGGGTACAAGCAGAGCGGGTTCGGGAAGGACCTCTCGATATACTCCCTCGAGGAGTACACGAACGTGAAGCACGTCCTCGTGGACCTCACGGACGCGACCCGGAAGGGATGGCACTACCTGACCTTCGGCGACCCCGCGTGAGCGCGGTCAGGCCGCGACTTGGCGCTCCGAACGCGACACGGTGAGGTCCCGCGCGGTCCACGCCTCGAGCACCTTCGCGGGATCCAGGGCCTCGGCGGGGTACACACCCGGCCCGGGGAGGGCCTTCTCGCCGAGCATGCCCACCCCGATCGCGGCCGCGACCGCGGTCAGGTAGTACACGGCGGTCGTGCCTCGCCTCCGGTTCGCCTCGATGTGCGTGAGGACGATGTCCGACCTGAGGATCGTCCGCTCGCCACCCCTCGTGCCCTCGACCTCGGCCGACACGACCTTCGTCCCTTCGAGGGGCGTGACGAGGGCCGACGGCTCCGGGAACGCGGCCAGGAGCGCGCGGCGGAACGACACCATCTGGTTCCCGACGCGGATCATCTTCGACTCCCGCAGCATGCCGAGGGCATCGAGGGAGAGGAGCGCGTGGACGAGGTGCGAGTCGAGGGCGTACTTGAAGTCGACCCGGCCGACGGGCTTGCCGAGGTATCGCGGGAGGGTCTTGACCTCCTCGTGGGACATCAGGAATGTGCGCTGCACGCCGACGGGGTCGGGGAAGGCGTAGTCCTCCGCCTCGCTCATCGGCTCCCGGTCGACGAGGGCACCGTCAAGCCAGATCGTCGGACGGACGAGGATGTCCGCGAGGAATGCCTCTCGCGAGTAGAGCGGGAACGTCTGGAAGCCTGCGAGCTTCACGATCCCGCCCGAGCGGATCCGGATCGCGTCGATCGTGTCCAGCTTGTCCGCGGACTCCCGCGCGATGACGTTCGACATCCCGGGGTCGAGGCCCATCGAGACGATCGCCCGACGGCCCGCGGACCGGAAGGCCTCGTGGAGCTCGAGCTGGACGAGGATCCCTGGCGGCCCGCCGGGGGTCTCCGGGCCCGCGGCCGCGACGTCAAGATAGTCCGCGCCCGCGTCGATCGCCGCGCGCATCGCGGTGAGGTTGTACCTCGGGAGCGCCGCGTTCACGACGACGTCGCACTTGCGGACCGCGCGGGACAGGGCGTCCTGCTGCCCGACGTCGAGCTGCTTCGCTTCCATCGCGACGCGTCCGCGAATCCCCACGAGCACGGTCGCCCGTTCACCAATCTTGTCGATAAGGAGAAGGGACTCCACGCGCTCGTCGGACCGGAGCTCGGACGCGAGCGTGCGGCCGACGCCCCCGACGCCGAGGATCGCGACGCGCATCGCGGGTGGAAGGGAGCGCGGCAGGACTTAGCCTTTTCGCGCTGATTTCGCGCGACGGGGTCGTCTGGGTTCGGGCGGCCGAACTCACGACCGCACCCGGGTCGCGTGGCCCGGGGGAGGGGAGACCTTAAGGCTTGCGCGGCGGTGCGGAGGCCATGAGGGAACCCGTGTCCGCCATTGCGCGGGGCGCGCGCATCGAATCCCTCCTGTCCGCGCGGTTGTTCCTGCAGCCGCAGCTCGCAGGAGACCGCCTCTTCTTCGTCAGCAACCTCGCCGGGCATATCAGCCTCTACTCAATCGACGTGAAGGGGAGCGTGCAGCGGCCCCTCCTGCCGCCGGACGTCGTGCTCCAGAACCCGGCCCTCGTCGACGGCGATCTGTTCCGCGCGTTCCCGAGGCTCGGGCAGATCCTCCTCGTGCTCGACCGCCACGGGGACGAGAACTACCAGCCCCACGTGGTCCCGATCGACGGCGGCGTGCCGGAGCCGATCTTCCCGCAGGCACTCGCCGGCCACCGCGTCCACATGGGCCATCCGGACCTCGAGCGCAGGATCGTGTACTTCCTCGCGGAGTCCCGCACCGAGGAGCTGCTCCGCGCGTTCCGTGCGGACCTCGGCGCGGGGTCGCTCGTGAAGCTCGGGGAGAGCCCTTGGGGCTGCGCCCCCGACGGCGTGAGCGAGGATCACGCGAAAGCCGTCCTGATCGACGGCTACACCGCGGGGGACAACGTCCTCTACCTGTGGGAGGAGGGCGCGGATGAGCGCCGCCTCGTCTACGGCAGGCCGCTCGAGGCTCGCGGGCAGGGGGAGGCCGTCCCCCCGAACGGGGTCCATTCGACACACTTCGTGAACGGGGATCGCGACCTCCTCCTCGTCACCTACGAGCACGACGACGCGGGAGGACTCGGGCTCCTCCACCTCGACGACCCGGCGCGCACGACGCCTGTCCCCGTCGCGGGGACGAGGCACCGCGGACGCGGGGAGCTCACGTCCCTCGAGCACCTCACGGGGGACCGGTACCTCCTCGGCTACAACATCGACGGCTGCTCGTGGCTCTACGAGGGGAAGTTCGACGGCTCCGCGCCGGCGATGACCCTCGCGAAGGCCGTCGTCGGGAGGGGCCGGCTCCGGCAGGGGGTCCTCGAGTCCGCGCACTTCGACGAGGCGGGCGACCGTATCGGCCTCTCGTTCTCGACGGCGACGTCCCCGACGCAGCTCTACTCCACGTCCGGTGCCACGCGGCGGGTCCGGCGGCACACGGACGAGCGGCTCCTCGGGATCCCGGAGACCTGGCTCTCCCAGGGAGAGAACGCCACGTACAAGTCCTTCGACGGGACGCGGGTCTCCGCGCGGATGTATCTGCCCCCGGAGGAGCTCGGGTTCGAGGGACCGCGGCCCCTCGTGTACTACGTCCATGGGGGGCCGCAGAGTCAGGAGCGACCGGACTTCGCCTGGTTCTCGATGCCCCTGATCCAGTTCCTCGCGATGCGCGGCTTCGCAGTCTTCGTGCCCAACGTCCGCGGGAGCTCGGGGTACGGGATGAGCTACATGAAGCAGGTCGACCGCGACTGGGGCGGGAAGGACCGCCTCGACCACGTCCACGCGATGACGAAGGTCCTCCCGAAGGACGGGCGGGTCGACGTGTCTCGCGCGGGGGTCGTGGGCCGATCGTATGGCGGCTACATGACCCTCATGCTCGCGGGACGGCATCCCGGGCTCTGGTCCGCGGCGTGCGACATGTTCGGTCCATACGACCTCGTGACGTTCATGGACCGGATCCCCGAGACCTGGAAGCCGTACTACCGGATCGCCGTCGGGGATCCCGCGACCGACCGGGACTTCCTCCTCGAGCGGTCGCCCCGCGCATACGTGGACGAGATCCGCTGCCCCCTCCTCGTCATCCAGGGGCAGAACGATCCGCGCGTCGTCGAGCGGGAGTCGAGAGACCTCGTGGAGCAGCTCCGCGGGATCGGGAAGGACGTGGAGTATCTCGTGTTCGAGGACGAGGGCCACGACGTACTGAAGTTCGGGAACCGCGTGAAGTGCTACACCACGATCACGGGATTCTTCGAGAAGCACCTGCGCCCGTGAGGCGCAACCGCCGGATCATCGGAAGGGCCGGGAGGAGACCTCCCCAAACCGGATCGAACGGCGACCCAGGGAGCCGCCTGCGGAGCGCGCGGACGGGTCGGTGCGTACCGGTGGTTTCCTTCCGTACTGTTGGGGTCCTCAGATCGGGAGACGGTACCCGTCCTCGACAAACTCGCCGAGGCCTGCCGCGAATCGAGGTGCAGACCCGCCGCGCGCGGCGTCCCGCGATTCATGAGGACCAAGTCGCCCGGGACAAGGCTGTCAGGGAGCTCGGGAGTCCCAAGGTGTTCGGAGGTCCCATTCGCCGCCGGGAATGCGCAACCCGGTTTCTCGGGCGACCGGAAAAGGTAGGAGCGATCCCGGCCTGGATGAGCCAGGATCGCATCCGGGGTGTGGTCCTTCGCTCCTCAATCCGGTTTCTCACCGCGACGGGCCCTGCGCGCCCCGATCACCATGCCAACTCCCAGGGCGATGGCAATCAGGCCGAGGCCCAGCCCGCCGTAGGCCGCGGTCGAGAGGAGAGCGTCCATGGGGCCGGCGGGTCCGCTCGGTCCCGCGGGTCCCTGGGGCCCCGTGGCTCCCGTGGTTCCCGTGGCTCCCCCGGGTCCCTGGGGTCCCTGCGGTCCCGTGATTCCGATGGGTCCCGTCGGTCCTGCGGGTCCCACGGGTCCTGCGGGTCCCACGGGTCCCACGGGCCCGGCTGGCCCCTGCGGGAGGGGGACAGGCACCATTGTCACGTTGATCCAGGAGAAGTCGAGCGTCACCGGATCCTTGCAGGTCGTGTAGTGCCCCCAAGGGAGCCAACCCGCCGGGGTCTCGTCGGCATCCCAGTAGGCGATGGACATGCCGACGGTCTCGTTCACGGCGAACTGGCGATCCTGGTTCATCGTGTCCGTGGTGTTCCGGCTCCTCCGCATCTCGAAGATCCAAGTCCCCGGCGCGCCGGGAGCCGACATGTTCGTGTGCGACCACGCGCCGTACAGCTCGTTCGCCTGTCCGTCGTCGAAGCGGCTCGAGATGTCGGACGCCCACTCGTCGTCGAAGTTGCAGTCGGGATCGTTCCCGCTCCGCAGGTTGTAGCCCGAGAGGGCCCCCGCGGCGCAGTCCAACTCCCAGTGCCAGATGTCCACGTTGCCGGTCCCGCCGCCCATGTCGGGCGTCGCCGCCGGGTCGATCTGCCAGAGGACGGCAAGAGCAGCGGACTTCAGGTGGTCCGTTGCATTGTAGTCGAAGTCGTCGTTGACGAGGACGAGCACGTAGATGTTCGCGTCATCGTACGCCAACTTCACGGTCAGGCCGTCCACGATACGCTCCGTTGTCGCAAGGGGGCGGATCAACGTCAGCGTCGTTCCGGGGACGCCCGCCCAATCGCCCACGAGGCCGTCGATCGCAATGCCATTGTATTCCCCGATGCTCAGGCTGACGTCCGCGGCCGCGGGCTGGGCGAGCAGACCTGCGAATGCAAGCGCCACCGCCACGGCGGCCGGACCGGGCCACAGTCGTTTCCTCACGCTGCGAGACTTTTCGATCACACGATGCCTTCCATCGCTCATCGAGTTTCCTCGCGGGGGACCGGGTGGGACTTGACAACAAACATCTGTACGCATAATGGGGAGAATCCGGATTTCCGACGCCTGGCCCAGGGATGACTTGACGGGTCGGTCAACCGAGTTCGGCGGGACCGCTTCCGCGCTGCCGGGACGGCCAAGGAGGGTGAGGTTCCTCTGGAACACGAGGATCGGGATCCGCGCAGCGATCCCACGGCGCCTCAGAAACGGTCAAACGGGATTGAGAGGGGCAGCGCCGTCCACCCCTCGAGGTCGCAGGCGAGGGCGAGCGGGGCTCCGAGCGCCACAGGCAGGATCACTCGACGCAAGCGACGATCCGCCACCTAGCGGGACGGGTAGTCCCTTACCTCGTTCGCGTTTTCCGCGGCGCGCCGATGGCCTCGGCGGGACGAACATAACTACGGAATTCAACAATCTCGCCGTTCTTGAATTCGAACACGGTGCATTCACGTAGATGGGCTGTGGCAACCTCTGCGCAGACAAGATTCCCTCGTCCGAAGCCTCGCTCCTTTTCGACCCGGCTGTCGGGGGAGGCTTCCACCAAGGCTCGGAAGTACTCACGAAGGGCCGCCCGCCCAATCTCGGGCTCTTGGGAAGCTGGAGTATGGTGGACGACAGATTCTGCACGGAGCCGAAGGAACCGATCCCAATCACGGGCGTTGAACGACTCAAAGACAGCATCGACCACGGCGAGGTTGTCCCGCCCGCTCACTCCGTCTCCCCCCGACATCTGCGACGTCAGACCGGACGCAGACCTCGCCCCCAGAAAGGCATGTCGGCCCTGGATGAACCCGATTCGAAGGACTAGCGAGCCATTCGAAGGCGGAGTCTCTTTACCATCCTCGACGTAGGGAAGAGCGCTCCCGGCGGTGAGTGGGCGTTCCAAGGCGCAATCCCTGGAGGCTCTCCAATGGATATGCCAGTGGCATAGCGCATTCCTGAGATTTGGAACGGTCCTTCCGGCGCGTACCAAGAGCGCCATCGCGGTTACCGCTCCACCGTACCCGTGCGACGAAGCGGGGAGACCATCCGAGAGGCAGGATGTTTGTCGCGTACGAAGGGTTAAGTGGTACAATCCATTTGGGCTGCCCGAAATCGGCAGGACAGTACTCAGAACAGTGTAGGTTGGGAAAACGATGGCAAGCGCGGAGCGTAAGGAGTTCAAGTCTCCGGACGAGGAACGGACGTTCGAGAAAGGCAAGGTCGAGCTCATCAAGATCGGAGGCGGCGTCGTCGGGCGTCTCACCCTGCAACCCGGGTGGCGTTGGTCCGAACACGTGAAGCCCGTCGCGAAGACGGAATGGTGCGAGGCTCCTCACTTCCAGTACCACCTATCGGGTCGTCTGCATGTCAAGATGTCCGACGGCAAGGAGTTCGAGGTCGGCCCGGGCGAAGTCACCACCTTGCCCCAAGGCCATGACGCCTGGGTCGTCGGGAAGGAACCCGTCATCCTGATCGACTGGGCTGGAGCCAGCAACTACGCGAAGCGATAGCCCGGCCAAGGACCGTCCTTCGATTGCTTCCTCGGCTTGCTTGGGCTCAGAGGCATCGGCTCCGGGATACCAGGTTGCTCAATCCGATGATGTAGAACCAGTGTTGGCCCTCCGTCATTCTCAACGAATCGAATCCTACAGGATTCGAATCTCGGAGTGAGTGCTCCCGGCGGGATTCGAACCCGCGTTCGAAGCTCGAACGACCCTCCTGTGGGCGTCCCGCGATGTGG
>MGVZ01000064.1 GCA_001800745.1 Euryarchaeota archaeon RBG_16_67_27 | reverse complement strand
GCCGCGAGAGGAGGTACGACCGAACCCGCGATGATGGGAACGGGAGCGAGCAGCGGGTAGCCTGGATCGATGGTACCGAGTCCGACTCCGAGTCCCCATATAACGAAGTTCGCTCCGGTCGCGAGGAGCGCGCTCGCGAGGCCGACCCCCCAGAGGCGATCATACCGCACCATCTCCTTGGCGATCGCAGACGCAGTATCCTTCTCCCCTTCTGAAGATCGAAGAGCCACGGCCTCACCCCGGAGGCCATTGCCGTGGGGGCGGCCAGGGTGCGTCCTTCAGGCATTCGGCGAGACGCGTCATCCTGAGGCCCCATCGTTCTTCGAGGGCCGGGACTTTCACATGGTAGCCTCGTTGCGCGAACCATCGTTCCATGGCGAGGCCCTCTTCAGGCATGAACCGGCCGGCCTCCGCCTCCGACATCTGCACGTATCTGACGCTTCGACCCACCTTTGCCGACAACAGGGAGACCATTTCGGTCATGGTCTTCTCGTCGCCCGCAATCCCCACGGTCTGCCCTATGGCCTCCTCGCCGTCGCAGTCGATATCGCCCTTTTTCGGTAGTTCCGCTCTGGAGGCGGACTCGTACCACTTCGGGACGGACGCTCTGGGCAAGGCGGCGGTCGTCCTCGGGGTGGGCGCCGCCTACCTGGGATATCCCGTCATGGACCTCGTAGGCGCCTCGGCCATCGCCGTCGCGTTCCTCGTCGCCGCCTTCCGCATGGGCGGGAAGAACTTGCAGATGCTCGGTGGACGCCTCCCCGAAGCCCGAGCTCGTGGAAGGGCTGCGCCGTACGGTCCTGCAGTCATCCGGGGTGAGCGACGTACACAGCCTGAGGGCCCGCTCCTCTGGGAACCGCGTCCTCGTGGACCTCTGCGTCCACGTCCCCGCCGAGCTCCCCCTCAATCAGGCCCATGCCCTTGCCCATTCCGTCGAAGAGCGCCTGCGTGCCGCCTTTCCTGAGGTTTCCGAGGCCATCGTCCACGTGGAGCCGTGGGATCACACGGAGGCCTTGGACGAGGCGCACCCGCGCCACTGAACCCTCGGATTGGCAACCAGCTGGGTGCTCCCGTAATCCGGGGCTCACTCCATCAACAGGTCCTCGTGGTCCTCGACCGGGACGAGACGGCACCGGACCTGCACGACGGAAAACGATGCGGGACCCACGCAGGGAACTTTCGAAGGCGAAAAGAGAGAGGCCGCCGTTTAGCTAGGTGGGAGGACCCTCTTGCAGCCAGCTCCCGAGGTGCGCGAACGAGCGAGGATAGACATCTCCATGCTTTTCAGGAGATACTTCGTGAACACGATCTTCGATTCGACGTTCGTCGTTCTAGGCATCCTTGCCGCCACGTCCGCGGAAGCCGAGCCGAGCGTCGATTTTGCCCTTGGGGCCTTGTTCGCGGCCTGCCTTGCAATCGGAGTATCTACCGGAGTGAGCGTGTACGAGGCGGAACACGTAGAGGACGAAATCCGTCTTCGCCGCATCGAACGGGCGATGTTGAAGTCCCTCGCGGACACGGGCATCCCGCGTTCCTTCAGGATGTCTCGCTACGCGACCTCTCTCGTGAACTTCCTGGCGCCCCTGGTCGTCGCCCTGGTGACCAGCCTTCCGCTTCTCATGTTTCAGGCGCGCCTCCTGCCCGACTTCTCGGTGGCGGCCGGTGCGTCGGGCGGTTTGGGCATCCTGATCATCTCCGTCTCGGGATACTACCTCGGCAAGCTCTCGGGAAAGAGGCCATGGAGGAAGGCGGGTCGCATGACGATCGTCGCATTCCTGACCTTCAGTGGCCTCCTGGCCATCGAGCACTTCCTGTAGGAAACCGCAAGAGCCCTAACGGCCCCCTCATAAACGCTGAAGCAATTCAATCAGAATCCGACCGGGTTGAGGGTACGGCGGGGACGCATTCACGAGATCTCCCGTTTGCCGCCCATTATCACGACGCGCGTCAGACGGTGGTCGCAAGGCGCTGATTGCCTGAGACCAGCGGAGTGCGGCTCGTCAATCATAGTTAACCCGAAAGAACCCCGCTTGACGAACGCTTAAATATCCACATCGCCATACGATTGTCAGACAAATAACCGTCTACCGTCGGACACATCGCGAAGGCACATTCATGCCATCGGAATCGGAGCGAGTCACGATCCGCATCCCGCCGGAGAAGATCCACGCGCTCCAGCAGCTCGTGAAGGGCGGGCAGTACGACACGATCTCCGATGCGATTCGCGCCGCGATCGACCGGTTCATCGATGTCCAGTTCGCTCCCGACTACATCCGCAAGGTGATGATCGAACTCCCGAAGGGGAACGTCGTGGAACTCCAGCAGCTCGTGAAGTCCGGGGACAGCGTGTCCGTCGAGGACGCGATCCGGAACGCCGTGCGCGAGTACGTGCGCCGCCGGCTTCACAAAGCGATGGAGGGCGCCGAGCGATAGGCCGGGGTCGAAGCGCGGGGGGACCGCCCACGGGTCTCCCGCGACGCACCCGCCGGTCTCCGGACCGACGGGAGGGATGGGAACAGGGATGGGACTCGACGCGGTCCAGCGGAATGGGAACCAGACGTTCCTCGATTCGTATGCCTTCGGCCGGCCGAAGGTCCTCGTCGTCGGCTGCGGTGGGGCCGGCGGGAACTCCGTGAGTCGGCTGCATCGGCTCGGCGTGCACGGGGCGCGGACCCTCGTCGTGAACACGGACGCGGTCCACCTCGACTCGATTCAATGCGACCGAAAGCTCCTCATCGGCGGCCCCGTGACGCGGGGCATGGGCGCCGGCGGACGGCCGGAGGTCGGCGAGCGGTGCGCCGAGCTCGCGGAGGACGAACTCCGGAACCAGATCGCGGATGCGGACCTCACGTTCATCACCGTCGGACTGGGCGGGGGGACCGGCACGGGCGTCGCCCCGCACATCGCAGAGCTCGCGCAGGCCGCCGGAGGGGTCGTCATCACGCTCGCGACGACGCCGTTCAAGGCGGAGAGAGGCCGGATGCGGAACGCGCAGGCCGGGATTCAGCGGCTCAAGCCCGTGTCGGACTCCCTCATCATCCTCGACAACAACCGCCTCCTGGACCTCGTGCCGAACCTCCCGGTCGAGCAGGCGTTCGCCGTGATGGACCATCTCATCAGCGAAGTGATCAAGGGCGTGACGGAGTCGATCACGCTCCCATCCCTGATCAACTTGGACTTCAACGACGTCCGGACGATCCTCCAGGCCGGCGGCACGTCGACGATCTTCTACGGGGAGAACACGGACGAGGACCCGGAGGCCATCGTCCAGGAGACCCTCGACAACCCCCTCCTCGACGTCGACTATCGCGGCGCCCGAGGCGCCCTGATCCACATCAGCGCGGGACCGTCCCTCCAGCTCCGGACCGCGAACGAGGTCGTCGAGGGCCTGACGAAGCGCATGCGGTCCGAGGCGAACGTGATCTTCGGCGTCCGCGTGGACCGGAAGTACGAGGGGATCATGCGCGTCCTCGCGATCATGACCGGCGTCCGGAGCCCGATCCTCGAGTCCGTGGCCCAGCCCGTCTCCCTGAGCGGCGCGTCCGCCGCGGCGGACGAACCCGTCCTCCTTCCGATGAACCCCTCCATTTTTTCGAGGAAACCGTGAGGGCCTGCGCCGACCGGTTCACGACGGCGGCGGCGGAGGCGGCCCGACGGCCGACGGCTGCGTAGCAACCTTCAAGGGCAGCGGAGCCACCGAGGCGGCGTCCTCCTCGAACGCCCGCGTGAGGTCCTTCGGCTTCATCCTCACCCGAATCGTCTCGGGCTTCGGCTTCACGAGGTTCCATCCCGCCTTCGTGACCATGCCGCCCGCGATCGCCATGACGACGTACAGCCCGAACGTGAGGAACGCGATGGCGATCGGCAGGAGGATCGACCCGAAGTTGAAGTTGATCTCGAGGCCTGCGGTCGGGTCCGTCATGCTCTGGCCAGACCGAGTCAGGCTCGGAGCCGCTTCGACCTGGGCGAACGCCCGGCTCTCCTTGCCGTTCGCGTCCCGGACGATCAGGCTCAACTGCCACGAACCCGGCATGCCGTAGTCATGGAGCCCTGGGTTCTGCCCGGTCCGACGTGTCCCGTCGCCGAAGTCCCAGTCCCACGACGCGATTCCTGCATCCCCCTGCCGGGAGGAGTCCGCCACGGTCACGTTGAACCCGCTGCTCGTCCAGCTGAACGACGCGGAAGGCCCCTGGCCCCCCTGGGAGGTCGGGATCTGGTCCTGCAGGAACGCCCCGGGGTTCTGGGCGAGGGCGAACGCCTGGGAGAACGTGAACCCGAGGAGGCCCAGTCCCATCGCGAGCACGCCGATCCCTAGGAGGAGCTCACTCAGTTCGCGCTTCACGAAAGCACCGGCCGCTCGGACCCGTTCACCCCGCTTAAGGGCCGCGGCCTGGTTCTCGAACCTGAGAATCCCGGCGAATCT
The DNA here is from genome assembly GCA_001800745.1 of Euryarchaeota archaeon RBG_16_67_27. Taxonomy (GTDB): domain Archaea; phylum Thermoplasmatota; class Thermoplasmata; order RBG-16-68-12; family RBG-16-68-12; genus RBG-16-68-12. The sequence continues at coordinate 31,238 of MGVZ01000064.1, read as the reverse complement.
CGTCGCTCACCCGCGGAACGTCGGGCGCTTGGTCAGGAGCCTCGGGAGCGGGAGCGGCTTGTACGGACGGCCCGCGGTCTCCTTCGCGATCTCCGCCCGGAGCGCGTCCACGGTCATCGCCCGCTGCTCTTTCGTCGCGCGCACGCGCACGCTCAGCGTGCCGGACTCGAGTTCGCGTCTCCCGACGACGGCGATGTACGGGATCCACTCCTTCTCCGCGTTCCGGATCTTCTTGTTCAGGCTGTCGCTCGTGTCGTCGACGTCCGCGCGGACGTCGGGGAACCGGTCGACGAGGGCCTTCGCGGCCTCGACCTGGTCAACGCTCACCGGGACGACCCGGACCTGCACGGGGCTGAGCCAGACGGGAAGCATCGGCGGCCGGCCCGCCGCGATGTCCGCGGCGGCCTTCTCCAGGAGCGCATAGAGCACCCGCTCGATCGCCCCGCTCGGCGACAGGTGGAGGATGTACGGGTGCCGCGCCTGGCCCGTCTCGTCCGTGAACGTGATCCCGAACCGCTTCGCGTTCTCCGTGTCGATCTGGTCCGTCGTGAGCGCCGCGGCCTTGTCGTTCGCGTCGACGAAGTTCCACTCGTACTTCATCACGAAATAAAAGAACTGCTCGGCCCAGGTCTCGACGAGGATTGCCTTGCCCCAGCGCCGCGCGTACGCAGTCACGAACTCGCGGTGCTCTTTCCAGAACGGCTCCGTGACCCGGAGCCCGACCTCGAAGTCGTCCGGCATCGCGAACCCGCAGTCCTTCAGGAGGTCCCACGCGACCTCGAACCGGACCATCATGTGCTCCTTCGCCTGGTCGAGGTCCGCGCACAGGGCGTGGCAGTCGGGCATCGTGAACGCCCGGAGCCGACGGAGCCCGGCGAGCTCCCCGCGCTGCTCCGCGCGGAACGAGTACCGCGTGAGCTCGTACAGCGAGAGCGGGAGCTGCTTGTACGAGAGGACCATGTCCTTCGCGATCAGGAACTGGCCGAAGCACGCGCTGAACCGGAGGAACGCCCGCTTGTTCGGCGTCTGGACGACGTACTGGCGAGCGGGGAACCGGTTCAAGTACGACTTGAGGGCGGGGTGCTCGAAGTCGTACATGATCGGGCACTCGACCTCCATCGCGCCGTATTCGATCACCCGTTGACTCACGAACTCCTCGAGGAGCCCCTTGACGAGCCGGCCTTTCGCGTAATACCGGAGGTTCCCCGGGTCGGATCCGGGCTCGTAGTCGACGAGCTCGAGCTCCCGCATCAGCCGGACGTGCGGTGGCTCCTCCCTCACCTCGCGGGACTTCGCCATCTCGTACGTCGCGAACCGTCGCAGGTTCTCGTGGCCGTTGAAGTCGAAGCCCGTGACCTTGCCGTCCGTGAGCGCGAGCGGGTGGAGCCGGCCGTCGAGGTCGAGGATCGACCACGCGGACCGGAGCTTCGCCTCCGCCCTCACCGCGTCGGAGACCTCCTCCTTCTCTCCTCCGGTGTCTGCGACGATCTCCCGGGAGAGCTCGCTGAGGGGGTGCCCCTTCACGCTAATCGTGAACGACTTGTAGTATCCGAACGGCGACGCGTGGACGTCGAGCCCGCGGGCTCGGAGGTCCCTCTCCAGCGCTGCGAGGATCGCCTGCGCGGGGTCCGGCGCGGCGAGGGACGAGCTCAGATGCGCGTACGGATAGAGTACGACCCGCCGCGTGTGGACCTGCGCCGCGACCTCCTCGACGTTCCTGGCGACCGCGGCCGCGGCTCCCGCGGGATCCGCCTCGTCCCGCTTCTCCGCGGAGACGAAGCAGACGAGCGCCTCCTCCGCGCGGCCATGCCGCTTGTCCTTCGGCACGTCGCCGACGGACGGAAGCGCCTTCTCCTTGACCTCGTACTCGAGGAAGTCCGCGTGGAGGAACAGGACGCGCATCCGGGGCCGCGTTATCCGTCCGGGGTATAAGATAACTTCCCGCGCAACGCGAAAATAGCCGCAGCGGGATGCTCCGTGCCGTGGCCGAGCCGCTCGTCTGGCGCCATCGGACCGGGGAGATCGTCCTCGATCGGCCGCGGGTCATGGGGATCCTGAACGTCACGCCGGACTCGTTCTCCGACGGCGGCCGGTACCTCGAACCCGACGCCGCGATCCGCCGGGCCCTCGAGATGGTCGCACAGGGGGCGGACCTCATTGACATCGGCGGGGAGTCGACGCGCCCCGGCTCCGATCCCATCCCCGCGGACGAGGAGTGGCGCCGGATCCGTCCCGTGTTTGAGGGACTCGTGCGGACCACGGGCGTCCCGCTGTCCGTGGACACGCGCAAACCGGAGGTCGCCGCACGGGCCCTCGAGGCGGGGGCGAGCATCGTGAACGACGTCTCGGGCCTCCGCGATCCGGAGATGGTCCGCGGGATCGCAGGCGCCCGCGCCGGGGCCGTGATCGTGCACATGCTCGGGGAGCCGAAGACGATGCAGGTGGCGCCCTCGTATGGGGACGTCGTCGCGGAGGTCCGCGGGTTCCTCGCGGCGCGGATCGAGACGGCCGTGTTGGCGGGCGTTCCCCGCGAGGCTCTTGCCGTCGACCCGGGGATCGGGTTCGGGAAGGCTCTCGATCACAACCTCGAACTCCTCGCTCACATCGGCGACCTCACGGCCCTCGGCCGGCCCGTCGTCATCGGCGTCTCGCGCAAGTCTTTCCTCGGCGCGCTGTTCCCCTCGACGTCGGGGGAGCGGCTGTCCGCGAGCCTCGCCGCCGCGGCCTTTGCCGTGATCCAGGGAGCGCAGGTCGTCCGCGTCCACGACGTCGCGGAGACCGTCCGCGCGCTCCAGGTCGTGAAAGACGTGCGCGTCGCGCAGGCTCCCCGCTCCCCGGCCCGTGAAAACCTTTAATGCGGCCGAGGCATTGTGTCGATAATGGTTTCCGCGAAGACGATCGCCGCGATCCTCGAGGACTACGAGGACATCGTCATCGCGACCGTCTGCTCCCACTCCTCCCTGCAGATCTTCCACGGCGCTCGCCAGGAGGGCTTCCGCACCCTCGGGATCGCGATCGGCAAGGTGCCGAGGTTCTACGACGCCTTCCCCCTCGCGAAGCCCGACGAGTTCCTCGTCGTCGATTCGTACTCGGAGATCAAGGACCACGCCGACGCCCTCGTCGCGCGGCAGGCCGTCGCCGTCCCCCACGGGTCCCTCGTCGAGTACATGGGCCCGGACGACTTCCGGCAGTTCGCGGTGCCCACGTTCGGGAACCGCGAGGTCCTCGCGTGGGAATCGGACCGGGAGAAGCAGCGGTCGTGGCTGACCTCCGCGGGCGTGGACATGCCCCACAGGATCTCGAAGCCGGAGGAGATCGACCGCCCCGTCTTCGTCAAGTATTACGGCGCGAAGGGCGGCCGCGGCTCGTTCATCGCGAAAAACCATGACGACTTCCAGGAAGCGATCAAGCCCGGGATGAAGTACACGATCCAGGAGTACATCGTCGGGACGCGGTACTACCTGCACTACTTCTACTCGCCGCTCTCGACGTCCGGGTATCGGCTGTCGAAAGGCGTCCTCGAGATCCTCGGAATCGACCGCCGGGACGAGGCGAACATCGACGAGATGTACAAGCTCGGGGCGCAGGAGGCCCTTCGGAAGATCGGCCTGTACCCGACGTTCGTCGTCACGGGGAACATGCCCGTCGTCCTCCGGGAGTCCCTGCTCCCCGAGGCGTTCGAAATGGGCGAGCGCGTCGTCGAGCGGTCCCTCGACCTGTTCGGCGGGATGATCGGACCGTTCTGCCTGGAGACGATCGTCACGGACGCGCTCCGCTTCAAGGTCTTCGAGATCTCCACACGGATCGTCGCGGGGACGAACCTCTTCATCTCCGGCTCCCCGTACGCGGACATGGTCGAGCCGGGGATGTCCACGGGACGCCGGATCGCCCGGGAGGTCCGCCTCGGCTGGAAGCAGGGCCGGATTGGCGAGATCCTGAGCTGATCCTCCCGCCGCCGGGAATCATGCAGTAGAATTCGCGGGAAAACCCTTTTATGGCGCCTAGGGCCGTGGACGGCCGGCCATGGCGGACCTCGACGCGTTCACGATCGGCGTCATCATCATGATCGTCGTGATCATCGTCATCGCGTTCCTCGAAATGAAGTACCTGCGCAAGTCGATGAAGGCCCGGCGGGTGCGCGCCTCGAAGCGGATCGCCGAGATGCCGGACGATGCGCACAACGCGCTCCTCACCGCGAAGGCGTTCATGGAGTCCATGGAGCGCGGTGGCGTCCGGAGCGAGGAGGTGGTCTCCCTCGTACGGCAGGCGCAGGTCGCGTACGAGCGCCGGAACTACCGCGTCGTCCGCGATCTCGCATCGCAGGCGAAGGACCGCATGATGAGCCTCAAAGCACAGCAGACGGCGAAAGGGGATCTCGTGAGGCTCGAGGCGATGCCCCCGGGCCCCGCGACGGAGGAGGCGACGACGAAGGAGCTCCTCGCGAAGGAGTTCCCGCCGAACTACGCGCAGGCGCGGTTCACGATCGACATCGCCCGGGAGGGTATCGCGAAGGGTCGCGCGGACGCTAAGGATATAGCCGCCGCGGAGGGCTGGCTCGCCAAGGCGCAGGCGCGCTTCGAGGCGAACGACTTCAACGCGGCACTCGCCGCCGCGCGTCAGGCGCAGCGGGGCGCCGAGGGCGGACCCGTCCCGGCCGCGATCGCATCGGCGCCGGGCGTGGGTCCGATGCCAAAGCCCGCCGCCGCGACCTCGCTCGCGTGCGCGACCTGTGGCACGCCGCTCGCACACGATGACGCGTTCTGTCGCCGGTGCGGCACGCGGGTCGGCCCCAGGAGGTGCGCCGCGTGCGGCGCCGATCTCGTCCCCGACGACGCGTTCTGCAGGAAGTGCGGCGAGAAGATCGCCGCGTGAACGCTTCGCACCGAAATGCTCATAAACCTTAATACGGGACGTTCACTTCCCGCGGATGATGGCCCAAGGCAGCGACATGGAACAGGCCTTGACGGCCCTCTACGGCGAGGATCAGGTCGCCGCCGTGATCACCCTGAAGGTGGACACGAAGGAGGCGGACCGGATCGCCACGGAGATCTCGAAGTTCGACGTCATCCAGGACGTCTTCCTGGTGACGGGGGACACGGACATCGTGGCGAAGGCCCGCTTCCACAACTACAAGGACCTGAAGGACTTCGTCCTGTCCAAGCTCGCCCCGATTCCGGGGATCAAGGACACGAAGACCCTGATGGTCGTGACCACGTACAAGGAAAACGGCGCGACTCGGGTTCAAAGTTGAGGTGCATGGTCTGGGCCTGGAGGTGGTCAGATGGAAATCGAGGCGAAACTCAAGCAAATCATGGACGTACTCGACCAGATCGCCGAGGACTCCTCCGTCCCGCGGAACATCCGCCGCGGGGCCGTCGACGCGAAGGCCCGGCTCACGAAGAAGGATGAGGCGCTCGACCTGCGAGTGACGAGCGCGATCATGATCATGGACGACCTCGCGAACGACCCGAACATCCCCCTCCACGGCCGCACGCTCATCTGGAACATCATCTCCCAGCTCGAGACCGTGCGGTGAACCTCCCGGCGAAGCCGCGCCGAAACCGTACCGGGCGAATCTCAAAATACCACCCCTCCTCTTTCCTGCGACGCGCGGCGCTAGTCTAATGGTAGGACAGAAGCTTCCCAAGCTTCTAACGCGGGTTCGATTCCCGCGCGCCGCACTCTAGGCCGCGCCCGCCTCCGCTCCGATCCTTGCGACCGACATGAGGAGCTCCGCTTCCCGCACGAGTCGGGACGCGACATCGGCCGCCTCGAGGAGCTCCTGCTTGACGAGGTCATCCGCGGGGAGTGCCGCCGCGACGCGATAGGAAAGGGACCGAGGGTCCAGCGCCTTCCAAGACTCGTCGACAATCGCTTGACCCGCGAGCTCGAGGCTCTCAAGGACGCCTTCGAAGAGGGTCGCGACGGTCTCCGCGAGGCGGTGCGCATCCCGACCCTCGAGCTCCTCGAGCCATTCCACGTCCGCGCGCAGGTACGCGCGGCTCCGGTCGAGCTGGAGGATCTCGAACCTGCGGCGTCCTTCGGCGACGATGTCGTAGCGGCCGTCCCGGTATCTCTGGGAGGCGATCACCCGGGCCTCCGTGCCGATCCGGCGGGGTGCCGCGTGCCCACCGACCTCCTCGCCTTCCTGGATCAAGACGACTCCGAACGGCTCGTCGTGCTCGAGGCAGCGCCCGACCATCTCGCGGTACCGGGGCTCGAAGATGTGCAGGGGGACGGTCGCTCCGGGGAACAGGACCGCAGGGAGCGGGAAGATCGGGAGATGCACGGGCGCCGGGGAACCCGCGGGGCGGGATAAGGCTTCCTCACTCGGGGCGGATGTCGAGTCCCACATGCCACGCGGTGTGGCATCCGGGGCAGTTCACGGTTCGCTTCATGGAATCACCCGCGTCCGCCAGCTTGAACGTGAAGAAGAGAGGGTTGTTGCACCTCGGGCAGCTGAAGTTCAAGCCTCCGACGGTCATGCGTCCGAAGGGAACCGGGGACGGGCCTTAAGGATGCGCGTGCGGCTTCGAGAGCCTCCCGCCGTGCCATCTCCGGAGCCCGCGTCGACGAAGGGCGCCCACGGCGGGTTCCACCGAACTCGTTTGGGGTCACCTTCTTCCCGCTCCGCCGACCCGGTCTCCCCCGATGCAGGAACCTGCCGACGTTCTCCGAGAAGAGCACGACGTCATCGAACATCGCCTGCACGTCCTCGGGGCCATCGCCGAATCCGTTCGGTGACCGGCCAAACGCCTAAGCGACCCGCGTCGATACGGCAATCATGGAACGCATCGAGGCGGACCTCCTCATCCCGGGTTCGGGCGAACCCGTGAAGAACGGCGCGGTCGTGATCGACGGTTCGCGGATCGCATTCGCGGGACCCGCGGAGGACGCTCCGAAGACCCCCGGGGCGATCGTCCACCGGGTCCCCGTCGTCATGCCCGGTCTCTGGGACGCCCACGGCCACTTCTTCGGCATCCGGACCGGGGACATCCTGGACGTGAGCCGCACGCCCGTCGAGGTCATGTCCGCACGGATCGTGAAGGACGCGGAGCGCGTCCTCCGCGCAGGCTTCACGAGCGTCCGGGAGGCCGGCGGCTGGGGGATCCACCTCGCCCGCGTCGTCGCGGAGGGCACCGTGCCCGGACCGCACATCTACGCCGCCGGATCTGCGCTGAGCCAGACCGGAGGCCACGGGGACTTCCACTCCCTGCCGCTCGAGATCATCACCGCCCGACTGCCGTCGCTTCGGATTTCGTACGTCTGCGACGGCGTCCCGGAGTGCCTCAAGGCCGTCCGAACGCAGCTCCGCGCGGGCGCGAAGCTCATCAAGGTCCTCGCCTCCGGCGGGGTGATGAGCGAGCTCGACCACCCCGTTCACCAACAGTTCTCCGACGAGGAGATGCGCGCGATTGTCGCCGAGGCGACCCGTGCGGACCGGATCGTCGCGGCCCATTGCCACGGGAAACCGGGGATCGTCGCGGCGCTCGCGGCAGGCTGCCGGACGATCGAGCACGGAACGTACCTCGACGAGGAGGTCGCCGAGATGATGCTCGCGCGCGACGCGGTCCTCGTGCCCACGCGGTTCATCATCGAGCGCCTCGTGACCCACGCGAAGGCCGCGGGCGTCCCGGAGTACGCGCAGGCGAAGGTCCGCGCGATCGAGGGCCAGCACCGGAAGGCGCTCTCTCTCGCGATCCGGAAAGGCGTCCGGATCGCCCTGGGCACGGACATCTGGATGACCGGCGCCGAAGGCATGGCGCCCTGGGGGATGAACGCGCACGAGCTCGTCCACCTTGTCGAGGCCGGCATGCGCCCGCTCCAGGCGATCGAGGCCGCGACCGCGAACGGCCCCGGGACCCTCGGACCCCAGGCGCCGAGCTCCGGACAGCTCAGGGAGGGGTTCGACGCAGACGTGATCGCCGTCGCGAAGAATCCCCTCGCGGACATCCGCGTCCTCACCGCCCCGGAGAACATCGTGAACGTCTGGAAAGACGGCACCCTGGTGAAGGGATAGCCCGACGTCGGCACCTTTATGTCGAGGCCTCGCCTGCCCGGAGCCGTACATGATCGTCGAGTCATTCCGCCTCCCTCCCCTCGACGACAACGCGTATCTCGTCGTCGATGAGGCGACGCGGGAGGCGTTGATCATCGACCCCGCCCTGGGCGCGCAGACCCTTCTCGCGAGGGCCCAGGAACTCGGCGCGACGGTCAAGGTCATCCTGAACACGCACGGCCACCCGGATCACACGGCGGACAACGCGCCGCTCCAGGCCGCGACGGGGGCGAAGATCGGGATCTTCGAGGTCGACGCGGGGCGCCTCTCGAGGAACGCGAGGGAGGCCCCTTGGTACCTCTCCGCGCCGCCGCCGGCGTCGAAGGCGGACCTCCTCCTCAAGGAAGGATCCGAGGTCCGCGTTGGGTCGATCGTGCTCACGACGCTCCACACCCCCGGGCACACAGAGGGCAGCGCGTGTTTCTACCGGGCCGCGGAGGCGCTCCTGTTCTCCGGCGACACCCTCTTCGCGGGCTCTTGCGGACGCACGGATGTTCAGGGCGGAAGTCCCGCGCGGATGGTGTCGAGCCTCCGGCGGCTCGCGCAGCTCCCTCCCGCCACGCGCATCCTCCCGGGCCACGGTCCCGAGACGATCATCGAGAGGGAGACGTGGATCGCGGACCTCGCCTACCCCGTCGTCTGATCATCGGCGCTCGTGCCCGCCGTTCGTGGACCATCGTCGCGTGCGTGCGGGCTTGAGGAACCGCACCGGCGAAGGCCGGCGTCCGATCCCGAGCCCGAGCCGGCGGTACACGACTTTCATGCTGTACACGACGAGGAGGAAGTACCCGTACAGGACCGCGAGGGTCACCGGCCAGGAGTACTGCCAGAGGATCGCGACGAGGGCGATGCTCGCGAGCGTCCCCATGACGATCCTCAGGACGAACGCCTCGATCGTCGACTTGCTGAACGGCCCGGAGTCCACGCCGTAGTTCGTATGGCGGACGGGCTCACGGAACGCATGGCGTGCGGCCGCGTAGACGGCGTAGACGACCGCGGGCGTCGCCAGGCTCAGGGCGAGGTGGGCGCCGCCTGACGTGATCGTGAGATCGATGATCCAGGCGGCGTACACGACGATCGCGAGCTGGAACAGCCGCCTCCGGCGGTACAGGGGGAGGAAGTTCGGCATGACGACGGTCTTGAGCGTGCGCTTCACGAGCTCCGCGCCGAACGTGATCGATTTCGGGAGGCGTCGCGCGAAGAACGCCGCGAGCCCGTCGGAGCGGACCATGAGGAGGGGCGCGAGCCCGCTCATCACGATGCACAGGATCCCCGCGAACGGCGTGAGGTACGTCCCTGCGTAGTTGTTCGAGAGGTTCTCGTTCCCGCGGATTGCCCGCGTGCCCACGCTCGCGTAGAGGATCGCCTCCTCGTTCCGGGCGACGAGGGTCGTGCCGATCGCCGTCGCGGCCCGCGGCCCGAACCCGATGAAGTACGCGAGGGTCGCGGTCAGGAAGAGGTCGTTGAGGAGGATCAGGGGCACTGCGATCGCGAGGATCGGGAGGACCGCGGGGAGCGCTGCGGGGTCGATGAGCATCCCGAAGGAGAGGAAGAACATCGCGACGAACGCGTCCCGGAGGGATTCCATCTTCGTCTTGAGCCGCCCCACGAGCCGGGTGTCTGCGAACACCATGCCCATGAAGAACGCGCCGATGATCGCCGGCACGTGGAAGGACTCCGCGAGGGCCGCCGCGAGGAAGACGATCCCCAGCGCGAACAGGACGAACAGCTCCTCGTTCCGGATCCGCTCGAAGAACCGCGCCGTGCTCGGCACGACGACGGCCGCGAGGAACGCGAAGAACCCGAGGAAGATCCCGACCCCGAGGAACAGCGCCTCGACGCTCACGGGCGCGGTCTCCGAGGAGAGGACCATCCCGTTCACGAGGGTGAGGAGGAACATCGCGAGGAACGACTCGAGGATGACCATCCCCAGAAGGAACTCGGTCTCCGCGTTCCCGAGCCGCTTCAGGTCGATGAGGGTCTTCGCGGTGATCGCGGAGGACGACATCGAGATGACCCCGGCCATGAAGATCGTGTCGATGAGCGGCCACCCGAGCCACGCCCCGATCACGAAACCCGCGAACATGTTCACCGCGAGGTTCGTCACCGCGAGGATCGCCGCGGCCTCCTTCGTCTTCCGGAGCTTCGCGATGCTGAACTCGAGTCCGACGAAGAACAGGAGGAGCACGAGTCCGAGCTGGGAGACGCTCTGGATGAACACGCTGTCCCGCAGGACGCCATCGTATGGGAGTCCGAAGAGGTCGAGATGGATATTCGGTCCGATGAGCATCCCCGCGACGATGTACCCGATCACGACGGAAACGCGCGCGCGGGTCGCGAGCGCCGCGCCAAGGAACCCGACCGTCGCGATGACGCCGACCTCGAACATGATCGACGTCGGCTCAGCCATGAGCCACGACCCGAGACGAAGTCCCTTCGCCGCGGAGCGCGGGCGCTGAGGCACGCCGAGTGATAACCAGGGATCCCATCCCGGGTCTTGTATCGGGGCACGTCCTACAAATAAGTAACTGCCGTGTCGCCACGATTGTCAACGCGGGCGCCGCGGCCCGGTTTTCCAGGGATGGGTTTATACCGTTCGCGTCTTTCCGAGACGTAATGGCGCGGGACTGGTACAATCTCGAGCCGGGAGAGGTGCTCCAGAAACTTGACGCCTCCCCCCTCGGTCTCTCCGCGTCCGAGGCGTCCGATCGACTCCTCCGCGTGGGCCCGAATGAGCTGGTCCAGACGACGCGGATCAGCCCGCTCAAGATCCTGCTGAGCCAGTTCACGGACGTCCTCGTCATCGTCCTGATTATCGCGGCGATTATCTCCGCGTTCCTCGGCCTTTCGAAGGGCGAGTCCACCGAGCTGCTCGATGCCGCGCTCATCGGCGTCATCGTGATCCTGAACGCGACCCTGGGCTTCTTCCAGGAGTACCGCGCGGAGCGATCCCTGCAGGCCCTGAAGGCCCTCGCCGCGCCGAAGGCCCACGTACTCCGCGGCGGCGAGGCGATCATGGTGGCTGCGCGGGAGATCGTGCCGGGGGACATCGTCCTGCTCGCCGCGGGGGACCGCGTGCCCGCGGACTCGCGGCTCATCGAGCTCGCGAGCCTCCGGACGAACGAGGCCTCCCTCACGGGGGAGTCCCTCCCGGTCACGAAGTCCACGGAGCCCCTATCGCAGGACACGTTCCTCGCGGACCGCAAGAACACGGTGTACATGGGCACCACGGTCGAGGGCGGTCGGGGGAAGGCGGTCGTCGTCGCGACGGGCATGTCGACGGAGCTCGGGAAGATCGCGACCCTCGTGCAGCAGGAGACGAAGCAGGAGACGCCCCTCTCGCGGCAGCTCGACCGGCTCGGTCGGCAGATCGGCATCGCGGTCCTCGCGATCGCGATCTTCGTGTTCGCGATCAACGCGTGGCGGGACATCTCCCAGGTGGAGGTGTTCTTCCTCACCGCGGTCGGCCTCTCCGTTGCGGCCATCCCGGAAGGCCTTCCCGCCGTCGTCACGATCAGCCTGGCCCTCGGACTTCAGCGAATGGTGAAGCGCAACGCCCTCGTCCGAAAGCTCCCCGCCGTGGAAGCGCTCGGCGCCGCGACCGTTATCTGCTCAGACAAGACGGGCACCCTGACGAAGGGCGAGATGAACGTCCGGTCGATCCTCGTCGGGGAGACGTGGTACGAGGTGCGCGGGGAGGGCTTCGATCCGTCCGGCGGGATCTGGGTGGACGGCCAGCCGGTCCGTCTTGAGGACCACCCGGACTTTCGGGACCTGCTCATCAGCGGCCTCCTGTGCAACGACGCAGTCCTCAGGCAGGAAGGGTCGCGCTGGACGATCGACGGCGACGCCACGGAGGGTGCCCTCACCGTCGCAGCGGCCCGTGCGGGTCTCGATGCGAACGCCCTGCGTTCGGAGTGGCCCCGAGTCGCGGAGATTCCCTTCACCTCGGAGCGCAAGAAGATGTCGACGCTCCACGCCCGCGTGTCGTCCGAGAGCCTGCCGGAACTTCTCGCCCTCCCGGAGGCGACGCGCGCGGGACGCCTCGTGGGGGTCGGCGAGAAGTGGCTGTATGTGAAGGGAGCCCCGGAGCGGATTCTCGCCGCCTGCACGACGCAGCTCGTGAACGGCGAGGTGAAGCCCCTCACGGACTACGACCGGAAGCAGTACGTCTTCCGGAACCAAGAGATGGCGACCCGAGCCCTGCGGGTCCTGGCCCTCGCTCGGCGCTCGTTCCCCGCGGACCTGCCGTCGTTCGAGGAGGGCGCGATGGAGCAGGACCTCACGCTCCTCGGCCTCGTGGGGATGATGGATGCGCCTCGGCAGGAGGCGACCCGGGCCGTCGAGGAGTGCAAGAAAGCGGGGATCCGCGTCGTCATGATCACGGGAGACCACAAGCTCACCGCGATGGCCGTCGCGCGGGAGATGGGGATCCTCACGGAGGGGGAGCTCGCCCTCACGGGCGAGGAACTCGAGAAGATCTCGGACGAGGACCTCACACGCGATGTCGAGCGGATCAAGGTGTACGCCCGCGTCGCCCCGGAGCACAAGGTCCGGATCATCGGCGCGTGGAGGAAGAAGGGCCACGTCGTCGCGATGACGGGCGACGGGGTGAACGACGCGCCCGCCCTCAAGAGGTCCGACCTTGGGGTCGCGATGGGCATCACGGGCACGGATGTGGCGAAGGAGAGCGCGGACATGGTCCTGCTCGACGACAACTTCGCGTCCATCGTCGCGGCGGTGGAGGAGGGCCGCGGGATCTACGACAACATGCGGAAGTTCGTGCGGTACATGCTGAGCACGAACTCCGGCGAGGTCCTCACGATCTTCATAGCCACCCTGATTGCCCTGCCCCTCCCTCTCCTGCCGCTCCAGATTCTCTGGATCAACCTGATTACGGACGGCTTCCCCGCCCTCGCGCTGACCGTCGAGCCGAAGGAGAGTGGGCTGATGGAACGGAAGCCGCGAGACCCGAAGGCGGGCATCCTGAGCGGCGGAATTGGTTTCCACATCGTCTGGGTCGGGACTCTCATGACGATCGGATCCCTCGCCATGTTCACATGGGCGCTCGCGAACCGACCGGCCAAGGCGGACCACGACGAGGCGCGCACCCTCGTCTTCTACGTGCTGACGATGTTCCAAGTCTTCCACGTCCTCGCGATCCGGGTCGAGCGGAAGTCGGTCTTCACGGAGGGGTTCTTCCGGAACCGGCATCTCATTGCAGCGGTCGGGCTGACGGTTGCCATGCAACTCCTCGTGATCTATGCCGCGCCGTTCCAAGCGGCCTTCAAGACGTATGCGCTCCCGTGGCAGGAGCTCCTCGTCGCCACCTTGGTCGGGAGTTCCGTGTTCTTCGCGGTGGAGTTAGAGAAGTGGGTCCGGAGGCGGCGCGAGCGTGATCGTCGTTGACGGGTCCCATGGGGAAGGCGGTGGTCAGCTGCTCCGGATGGCCGCGGCCCTATCCGCCCTACGCGGCGTTCCCGTGACCGTTACGGAAATCCGCGCCGGACGCCCGAATCCCGGACTCGCCGCGCAGCACGTGACCGCCCTCCAGGCCGTCGCGGCTCTCTGCGGTGCCAACGTGGAAGGCCTCGAGATCGGATCGAAGGAGATCGTGTTCCGGCCCGGGACCGCCGTCGCGGGCCAGCACGCGTTCGACGTCGGGACCGCGGGGAGCGTCACCCTCGTCCTCCAGGCCGCCCTGCCGGTGGCGTTCGCCGCCCCCGGGACGGTCACCCTACGGATCACGGGCGGCACGGACGTCCGCGGGTCGCCGCCTTTGGATTCCCTCTCGCTCGTCGTGCTCCCTCTGCTCCGGCGCCTCGGCGGCCGCGCGGAGCTCATCCTCCATCGGCGCGGGTATTACCCGCGGGGTGGCGGGTCGATCGAGGTCGTCGTCCACCCGGCGTCCGGATGGCGCCCGCTCGAGGTCGAGGACCCGGGGCCCGTCCGATCGATCCGTGGCGTGGCCCACGTGTCGAACCTCCCCGAGGACATCCCGAAGCGGATCAAGCACGCGGCGCTCCGGCGTCTGCACGGCCACGGCGAGCCGAAGGTCGAGGAGCGCGTGTACGAAGGGGAGGACGCAGTCGGGCAAGGCGGCGCGATCGTTCTCTGGGCGGAGACGGAGCGGTCGATCCTCGGGGCCGACGCCCTCGCGGAACGCGGCAAGTCGTCGGAACGCGTCGGGGAGGAGGCCGCCGCGGCCCTCGCCGCGGACCTCGACGCGGGGGCGACCCTCGACCTGCACGCCGCGGACCAGCTCCTCGTGTACCTCGCGAGTGCTCCGGGCCCCTCCGTGTTCACCGTCCGCGGAGTGTCCGGACACCTGCGAACGATGGCGTGGCTCCTCCCGCAGTTCCTCGACCGCGAGATCACGATCCATCCGAGGGGGAAAGTCTCCGTCGTGCGGGTCGCAGGGCCGAAGGCTTAGCCGTACATACTCGGCCGCACGGGGCCCGTCGGCTTCTTCGCCGCCTCCGTCTGGTGATGGATCGTCTTGAGCTGCATCTCGATCCGCTCCGCCTCCTCGTACAGGGGCTTCGCGTCGAGCTCCGTGTGGAGGAGGAGCTTGTCGATCGTCTCGATCACTCGCGCGGCCGCGCGGGCGTCCGGGTAGTCCGGATGCGCCTCGCTCAGGAGCGTGATCACGTCGAAGTCCCGCTTCCGGCCCTCGTTCAGGAGGACGCCGGCCACGCCCGTGATCACGCCCTCCTCGAACAGCGTCACCCGGTTGTCCCGGAGGAGATCCTGCGCTTTGTCCGTCGAGCCGATCCCGTACACCTCGACCTGGCGGTCCTCCTCCTCGTCGCTCGCCTGGCCATCGACGATGAGCCCTTCCGGGCACACGAGGAGGTTGCACCGCGCGTCCTGCGCCCAGTCGAGGACCGTCGCGGCGATGCCCTTGATCAGGTTCGGGGGCGGCTGGAACTCGGAGATGAACACGACGACCTGATCGCGGTCATCGACCTTCGGACCCGCGTAGATCCGCACGGGGTTCATCGGCTGCCCGTCCCGCACGAGGGCGACCGTCGGGAAGTAGATCGAGTCCATGATCCCGATCTGCGTCAGGCCGAGGGCGTTGATGAGATAGTTCGCGACGATGGAGGAAACGAGCCCGACGCTCGGGAAGCCGTCGATCACCGTGGCCCCCCGCAGGTCCATCCTCTTGAGCTCGTAAATCTGGATGCCTTCCATGGGCCGCGGACCATCGAGGCGGGGTTACTTAAAGATACCCACCTCATCGTCGGAAACTGAGAACACGCTCACGTTCCGGGGAGGATTTCGAATGTGTTCTCCCATGCGACGCCGGCGCGGCGGAGCATGATGCCGACGGAGCAGTACTTCTCCGTCGAGAGGTCGATTGCCCGCTTCACGGCAGCCTCGCTTACGCCCTCGCCATACACCTTGTAGTGGAGATGGACGGTGGTCAAGACCCTCGGCTCCGTCTCCGCGCGCTCCGCCTCCGCCTCGATCTCGAGCTTCGCGAGCGGCGCCTTCTGCTTCCTGAGGATCCACACGATGTCCGACGCCGCGCAGCCCATCGCCGCGAGGAGGGCGGCCTGGAACGGCGAGGGCCCCTTCGGGTCGTCCCCCTTCCCCGCCGCGTCGAGCACGATGGGCGGGCGGCCCTCCGCGCGGGCCTCGAACGCCATCTCGCCGATTTGGGTCAGGTGGGCCTTCATCGGAATCCCGGCACGACGGACGGGCGGGTTCTACAAGAAACTGTCGTACGAACCCCACAAACTTCCATATCCGGGCGGGGCCATCGCCGCGACCGTGAGGCCTCGGGTGATCATCAATGCCGCGATGAGCGTCGATGGGAAGATCGCCCTCGCGGACGGCCGCGGCGTGCGAATCAGCGACGAGGCGGACATTCGCCGGGTCCACCGTCTCCGCGCGCAGGTCGACGCGATCCTCGTCGGCGTGGGCACGGTCCTCAAGGACGACCCGAAGCTCACCGTGAAGCGCGAATACGCGGACGGCCCCGACCCGCTCCGCATCGTCCTCGATTCCGATGGTAAGACGCCGGAGCACGCGAAGGTCCTGGACGGATCCGCGCCGACCTTGATCGTGACGACCGCGGACTGCCAGCGGTCCTTCCGCGGCGTCGAGATGCTCCGCACGGGCACGGACGAGGTCGATCTTCATTCCCTCCTGGACCAGCTCGGCTCGCGGGGGATCCGGACGCTCCTCGTCGAGGGCGGGAGCACGGTGATCTGGTCCTTCCTGCACGGGGGCCTCGCGGACGAGCTGCGGGTGTTCGTCGGGAGCGCGGTCCTGGGGGGCGCGACGGCGCCAACCCTCGCGGGCGGGGAAGGCGCGGCGACGCTCGAGCAGGCCGCGCGGCTCCGCCTCACTCGGGTCGAGCGCCTCGGCGACGGCGTGCTCCTCGAGTACGCGGTGGTCCGGTGAGGATCCTCTGCGATCACATGCTCGGGAGCCTCGCGCGCTGGCTCCGGTTCATGGGCCACGACACGGCATATCCGGAAGCGATGTCCGATCGCGGCCTCGTCGACAAGGCACGCGCCGAGGGTCGGATCCTCCTCACCCGCGACAAGCAGCTCGCGGCCCGCGTTCCCGGTGCGGTCCGAATCCGGAGCGTGGACCTGGAGGAGCAGATCCGCGAGGTCGCCGCGGCGATCCCCCTCCGCGTCCTCGACCCCCTCTCCCGCTGTTCCGTGTGCAACGCCCGGATTGAACCCGCCCCGCCGGAGACCGTGCGAGACCTCGTTCCGGATGGGGTGCGGGCCCGGCACACGGAGTTCTGGCGGTGTCCGACGTGCGGGCGCGTGTACTGGCAAGGGTCGCACTGGGACAAGATGATCGAGCGCCTGAACCGCCTCGACCTTCGAGCCTAGGCGCCCCGCAGGAACTCGAGGAACGGGGATGCGGGCGGGCGTCCTTTCTTCAGCCAGCCGGCGAGGACGACGTCCTCGATGTCCGTCCGGTCGAACGCCAAGATGCCCACCTCTTCCAGGTGTATGACATCCGCGTCGCTGAGCGGGTCGAGGAGGATCGCCGCGAGGGAGGCGGAGGAGCCCTCGGAGCGCTCGACGAAGCCCGGGACCTCCTCGGGGCGGAGGATGCCGATCACGACCTCGGATTCGCCGCGCGTCGCCTGGAGAATCGCCCCGTCGGCCTCCACGTCCCACCCCTCGGCCTCCAGGAACTGCCGGACGGCCTGCTGGAGCATCCGTGCCCCCATCCGCGCCGCGGGGAAAAGGCCACCGCAAGCAAACGCTAATAAACGAGGCCGAAAATCGGGTCGGGGTCCAACGGATGGAAGGCGCCCTCGTCCTCGAGGACGGAACCGCGGTCGGGGGAGCGTTTTTCGGTGCACGCCGCGAGGTGTCCGGCGAGCTCGTGTTCAACACGAACATGACCGGCTACACGGAGGCGCTCACGGATCCGTCGTACCGCGGGCAGATTCTCCTCATGACGTACCCGCTCATCGGGAACTACGGCGTCGACCCGGCGACGATGGAGTCCGAGGAGATCCAGGTCGCCGGGTTCGTCGTGAAGGAAGCGTGTGCGATCCCGAGCCACGCGAAGAGCGCGATGAGTCTCCCCGCGTTCCTCCTGCGACATCGCGTGCCCGGTCTGCAGGGTGCGGACACGCGCATGCTCACGACGCGAATCCGGAGCCGCGGGACGATGAAGGCGGCGATCGTTCCCGCGGGGGCGGACCTCGACGCGGCCGCCCAGACGGTCCGGCGGATGCCGCACCCGGACACGAGGAATCTCGTCGCGGAAGTCTCCTGCCGCGCTCCGATCACATACCCGGGCCCGGAGAAGCGCACGCTCGTCGTCGTGGACTGCGGCGTGAAGATGAACATCATCCGCGAGGCGCAGCGCTTCGCCCGGATCGTCCGGGTTCCCTACGACACGACCGCAGACGACGTGCTGAGACACCGGCCCGACGGCGTGATCCTCTCGAACGGTCCGGGAGACCCGGCGCATCCCGCGATCGTCGCGTCGACGGTCGTGACCGCGCGGGAGCTCGCGGGGCGCGGGGTGCCCCTCTTGGGGATCTGTCTGGGCCACCAGGTCCTTGCCCTCGCGTTCGGCGCCCGGACGTACAAGCTCAAGTTCGGGCACCGGGGCGGCAACCAGCCCGTGAAGGACCTCCGGAGCGGACGCGTCCACATCACCTCGCAGAACCACGGCTTCGCCGTCCACGCCACCTCCCTGAAGGGCGGTGAGTTCTCCGTGTCCCACATGAACCTGAACGACGACACCGTGGAGGGGATCGTCCACCGCGACCTGCCGATCTTCTCCGTGCAGTATCATCCGGAGGCCCGTCCGGGTCCCTGGGACAACGAGTACCTGTTCCGGGACTTCGTGGCGAGCCTTGGCGGCCGCCCAACACGGCGTGCAGGGTCGCGAGGAGGTGAGTGAGGTCCCCCGGCGCGCGGACATCCGGAAGGCGATGGTCATCGGATCTGGCCCGATAGTCATCGGTCAGGCAGCCGAAATCGGTTGAGGACGTCCCTCTCCCGACGGCAGTTCGACTACTCGGGCACCCAGGCGTGCCGCTCCCTCCGCGAGGAAGGCGTGCGCACGGTCCTCGTGAACAGCAACCCTGCGACGATCCAGACGGACGTCGGGACCGCGGACGCGACGTATGTCGAGCCCCTCACGGTCGAATTCCTCGAGCGGGTGATCGCGAAGGAGCGCCCCCAGGGGATCCTGAGCGGCATGGGCGGGCAGACCGCCCTCAACCTGTGTAGCGAGCTCGCGGAGCGCGGGACCCTTGCGAAGTATGGTGTCGAGCTCCTCGGGACGAAGCTCGAGGCGATCGCCGCGGGGGAGGACCGCGAGAAGTTCGCGGCCCTCATGCGCACGATCGGCGAGCCGGTCCCGCGGAGCGCGGCCGTCGCCACGGCCGAGCAGGCCCAGGCGTTCGTCGAGCGGATCGGCGGGTTCCCCGTGATCGTCCGGGCAGCGTACACGCTCGGCGGGAGCGGGAGTGGCGTCGCGCGAAGCGCGGAGGAGCTCGAGCGGATCGTCGGCATGGGCCTCGCGTACAGCCGGATCCACCAGGTCCTCGTCGAGGAGAGCGTCCTCGGCTGGAAGGAGTTCGAGTACGAGGTCATGCGAGACTCCGCGGACAACTGCATCACGATCTGCAGCATGGAGAACATCGATCCGATGGGCATTCACACCGGCGAATCGATTGTCGTCGCGCCCGCGCAGACCCTGAGCGACATCGATCATCAGGCTCTCCGGTCCGCGGCGCTCCGGATCATTCGCGCCCTGAAGATCGAGGGCGGCTGCAACATTCAGTTCGCCGTCCACCCCGCGACGGGGGAGTACCGCGTGATCGAGGTGAACCCTCGCGTGTCCCGGTCCTCTGCCCTCGCGTCGAAGGCGACGGGATATCCGATCGCGCGGATTGCCGCGAAGATTGCGGTCGGTCTGACGCTCGACGAGATCGCGAACGCGGTCACAGGCAAGACGCGGGCGTCGTTCGAGCCTACGCTTGACTACGTCGTCACGAAAATCCCGCGGTGGCCGTTCGACAAGTTCCCGACCGTGGACGCCCGGATCGGCACATCGATGAAGAGCACGGGCGAAGTCATGGCGATCGGACGGACCCTCGAGGAGTCCCTGATGAAGGCCGTGCGGTCCCTCGAGGTCGGCAAGCTCGGGCTCGAGCCGGAGCCCTGGTCCGAGGACGCGCTCATCGAGGAACTCCGCACGCCGACGGACAAGCGCCTCTTCGCAGTGGCGGAGGCGGTTCGCCGAGGCCTCCCCCCGCAGACGATCGCCTCGCTCACCGCGTGGGACCCGTTCTTCATCGCGAAAATCCGGAACCTCGTTGCCATGGAGGCCAAGCTCTGCAGGCGACGCCCGGCGAAGCCCGTCCTCGCGGAGGCGAAGCGGCTCGGGTTCTCGGACGCATACATCGCCGAGCTCGCGGGCATGTCCGAGGCGCGCGTGCGGTCTCTCCGTCCCCGCGCGACGTTCAAGATGGTCGACACCTGCGGTGGCGAGTTCGAAGCGGAGACGCCGTACTTCTATTCGACGTACGAGAGCGCGGACGAGGTTCCGAGGACACGTCGCCGGAAGGTCCTCATCGTCGGGGGCGGCCCGATCCGCATCGGCCAGGGCGTCGAGTTCGACAACTGCTGCGTCCATGGGATCCAGGCCCTCCGCGAGGAGGGCGTGACCGCGATCATCGCGAACAACAACCCGGAGACCGTGTCGACGGACTTCGACGTGTCCGACCGGCTTTACTTCGACCCGCTCCAGCTCGAGGACATCCTGAACATCATCGACGCGGAGCGGCCGGATGGCGTGATTCTCCAGTTCGGGGGGCAGACGTCCGTGAACCTCGCGGTGCCCCTCGCGAACGCCCTCGCCCGCCGTCGGTCGCGCACGCGGATCCTCGGCACGCCCGCGACGTCGATCGATCTCGCGGAGGACCGTCGGAAGTTCGCGGCCCTCATGCGACGCCTGCGGATCCCGCAGCCCGAGGCGGCATCGGGATTCAGCTTCCAGGAAGTGAAGGCCGCGGCCGCGCGGATCGGCTACCCCGTCCTCGTTCGGCCGTCGTACGTCCTCGGGGGCCGCGGGATGGAGATCGTCCAGGCGGAGGAAGACCTCGAGCAGTTCATGGCCTCCGCGACGCGGGTCTCGAAGAACCATCCCGTCCTCGTCGACCGGTACCTCGACCACGCGACCGAGGTCGACGTCGACGCCGTAGCGGACGGCCGGGACGTCCTGATCGGTGGGATCCAGGAGCACATCGAGGAGGCGGGGATCCACTCCGGGGACGCGACCCTCGTCCTTCCGTCCCAGACCCTGAGCCCCGACGTCCTCCGGCAGATCCGGAGGATCACGCGGACGATCTGCCTCGCCCTCAAGGTCGTCGGCCTGGTCAATCTCCAGCTCGCCGTGCGGGACGACACCGTGTACGTCCTCGAGGCGAACCCCCGCGCGAGCCGCACCGTACCCTACGTCTCAAAGGCGATCGGGATCCCGCTCGCAAAGATCGCGACGAAGGTCATGCTCGGCCACACCCTCCGCGGCCTCGGCCTCACTCGGGAACCGTCGATCCGGCACGTGGCGGTGAAGGCGTCCGTCTTCCCGTTCCAGCGCCTCCCGGGCGTGGACGCGATCCTCGGTCCAGAAATGAAGAGCACGGGCGAGGTCATGGGGATCGACCGGTCCCTCGGTCGCGCGTTCTACAAGGCGATGGCCGCCGCGGGGAACGCCCTGCCGATCGCGGGCGCGGTCTACATCACCGTTCGCGACGAGGACAAGCCGGCGATCGTTCGCGTGGCCCGGCGTCTCGTCGATCAGCACCTCAAGGTCTACGCGACCCGGGGCACGGCGCAGTTCCTCCGGGAGCACGGCGTGGACGCGACCACGGTGTATCGGATCAGCGAGAACCAGCCGCCCGACGCGCTCGGCCTCATGCGCCAGGGGGAGATCCGGCTCGTGATCAACACACCCACGGGCTCGTCGGGCGCGCGGAGGGACGGCTACATGATGCGACGCCTCGCCGTCGACCTGAACATCCCCTTCATCACGACGGTCCAGGCCGCGGAGGCCGCAGCGCACGCAATCGAGGAAGCCCGGGTGGGCGAGCTCGATGTGAAGTCGATTCAGTCGTATGCGCGGTCGGCCCGGCGATCGTCCGCAAGACTTTAGGCTCCCCCTGCGCGTAGCGGGGCCCGTGCGATTCGTCGGCTTCCTCGGGCCCGCTCTCTTCCTGGCCGGCGTTGTGGTCCTCGTCGTTGGCGTCCTCCGCGGAGAGGCGAACGTCTCCCTGGTCCTCATCTTCCCGGTCATCATGGCAACGGGAGCGCTGGGCGGTGTCGGGATCTTCCTCCTCATCGCCGCCTTCGTCGTGTCCTTCCTCGTCTGGCCCTGGGCCGCGGTCGAGCGGACTCCGCCGCCGTCGCCTGGCCCCACGGAGGGTGCCCCGCCCGCCGGACCCCGGGCGAACCGCTGGGGCGGCGTCGCCTTCGTCGGACCGATTCCGATCGTCTTCGGCTCGGACCCTCGGATGACCCGCGCGATGCTGATCCTCGGCATCGGCCTATTCATCGCCCTCCTCGTCCTCATCGGACTTGTCTGGGCCTTCGCCTGACTATTTATCTCCCAGCGGCCATGCCGCGCGGGATTCCATGAAGGTTCTCATCACGGACGGCCTTGAGGCGGAGGCGATCGCGGCTCTGCGGAAGGCCCACGAGGTCGACGTCGCGGAGCTCGACGCGAAACAGCTCCTCGAGGCGATCCCCGCGTACCACGCCCTGATCGTTCGGAGTCGGACGAAGGTCACGAAGGAGGTTCTCGAGAGGGCTGCGAACCTCAAGGTCGTCGGCCGCGCGGGCGTCGGCGTGGACAACATCGACGTCACGCAGGCCACCGCGCGAAAGGTCGCGGTCGTGAACGCACCGACGGCCAGCTCCGTGAGCGTCGCGGAGCTCGCGCTCGGACACATGCTCTCGCTGTACCGCTCTCTCGCGGTCGCGGACCGGAGCGTCAAGGAGGGGAAGTGGGAGAAGAAGCGCTTCGAGGGCCACGAGCTCCACGGGAAGGTCCTCGGCCTCTTCGGCTCCGGCCGGATCGGGGCGGAGGTCGCGAAGCGGGCGGCCGCCTTCGGCATGCGCGTGATCGCGTTCGACCCGTACCTGCCACCGGAGGTCGCAAAGGGGCACGGGATCGAGCTCGTCGGGAAGGAGGAGCTCCTCGAGGATGCGGACATCGTGAGCATCCACGCCGCACTCACGCCGGAGACGCGGGGCATCATCGGCGCCGGGGAGCTGTCTCTGATGAAGCACACCGCGGTCCTCGTGAATTGCGCGCGAGGGGAAATCGTCCAGGAGGTCGCGCTCGCGGACGCCCTGTCGTCGGGCGCGATCGCGGGTGCCGCCGTCGACGTGTTCGAGAAGGAGCCTCCCGCGGGGAGCCCGCTCCTCACCGCCCCGAACGTCGTGTTCACGCCCCACCTCGGCGCCTCGACCCACGAGGCCCAGGCGAGGGCGGGAGCGATCATCGCCGAGCAGGTGTTCGCGGCCCTGAGCGGCCGCCGGCCGGAGTTCGTCGTGAACCCCGGTGCCTACGGCTGATTTCCGAGCTCGCGGGCGGCCTCCCGAAGATCGAGCTTTCGGGAACGCGCGCGCTCGCGGACGAGGCCGATGAGTTCGACGAAGTCCGCGTACTCCCCTCCGTGGCTCCGGATCGCGCGGCTCAGGGCCTTCTCGAACGGCTCGTCGTGGCGGTAGGCGAGGGCGTCCTTCAGGAGGTCGCGCCGCGGAACCTTGAGCGGCATCGTCGCGTCCACGCAGGAATGGCGATAAAGGCTCTCCGGTCCGATTACCGGCGGAGACGTTCGCACTCGCGGACGAAGTTGCGGAAGATGTCCATCCCGAACTGGGTGTCCTCGACCTCGGGATGGAACTGGAGCCCGAAGAGCGGACGGTCCGCGCTACGCATCGCCTGGACCGAGCAGTCCGGCGTGCTCGCGAGCCCGACGAACCCCTTCGGGACGACCGACACCTCGTCGTTGTGGCTCTCCCAGACGACGAACGTCGACGGGAGCCCGTCGAACAGGACGTCGGGCTTGTGCACGGTCAGGGTCGCCTTCCCGAACTCCGGAATCTTCGCGGGGGCCGCGTCGCCGCCGAAGTGCATCGCCATGAACTGGTGGCCCGCGCAGATCCCGAGGATCGGCTGGCGGAGTTCGTCCAGGTACTCCCCGTTCCGGCCCATCTTCCCCGGGTCCATGCCGACGCGTGGAGCACCGCCCGACAGGACGAGCCCGTCGAGGTCCTTCAGGTCCTCCGCGGGCGTGTCGTTCTGGACGATCTTCGTGTCGACGCCCAGGTACTTCAGGACGCGCCACTCGCGGTGGGTCCACTGGCCCCCGTTGTCGACGACGTAGATCCGCACGTCCTTGCCAAAGGGGGCCGCAGGAAAAAGGTTTGCCTTGGACGAGGTTCACTCCCACTCGATCGTCGCAGGCGGCTTGTTCGAGACGTCGTAGACGACGCGGTTCACGCTCTTGATCTCGTTCGTGATCCGCACGGAGATCCGGTCGAGAACCTCGTGGGGGATCTTCGAGTACGTCCCGGACATCCCGTCGACGGACTCGATCGCCCGGACGCCGACCGTGTGTCCGTACACCCGGACGTCTCCGTGGACGCCCACGCTCTGCACGGGCAGGAGTACCGCGAAGTACTGCCACGGGAGGGTCATGAGCCCCTTCCCCGCCGCGGCCTCGAGCTCCTCTTCGACAATCGCGCACGCCTCGCGCACGACGGCAACACGCTCCGGCGTGACCTCCCCGAGGACGCGGACCGCGAAGGCCGGGCCCGGGAACGGCTGGCGCTCCGCGACGCGCACGCCAAGCGCCCGCGCGACCTTTCGCACCTCGTCCTTGTACAGGTCCCGGAGGGGCTCGACGAGCCGGAGCTTCATCTCCGCGGGCAGGCCGGCGACGTTGTGGTGGCTCTTGATCCGGTCCCGGAGCTGGCCTCCGCTCTCGATCCAGTCCGGCGCGATCGTCCCCTGGATGAGGACCTCTGCACCGAAGGTCGTGGCCTCGCGCTCGAAAAGCTCGATGAACTTGTTCCCGATGATGTGTCGCTTCCTCTCCGGGTCCGTCACGCCCTTGAGGGCCTCGAAGTACTCGTCGGAGGCGTCGACGATCCGGTGGCTCACCCGCAGCGCCTTGAGGGTCACGTCGACGTCCTGGGTCTCCCCCTTTCGCATGAGGCCCGTGTCGATGTACACCGCGAGGAGCCGGTCGCCGAGGGCACGGCTCGCGATCACGGCCGCGGTCGTGCTGTCCACGCCCCCGGAGCAAGCGAGGATCGCCTTGCCCTTGACCGCGCCCCGGATCGCCTCGACCTGCTCGTCGATGAACGCCTTCGGGTCGAACATCACTCACCAAGGGTCCGGGAGTCCTCGAGGACCCATTTCTTCATCGCCTCGCGGTGCTCCTTCAGCTTCTCCTGGAGGCGTTCGTCCTTGACCGCGAGGATCTGCACGGCCAGGATCGCGGCGTTCTCCCCCCGGTCGAGCCCGACGGCCGCGACCGGCACCCCGGGCGGCATCTGGACGATGCTCAGGACCGCGTCGAGATTCATTTTCCCGCTCACGGGCACACCGATCACAGGTTTCGTCGTGTGCGCCGCGATCGTCCCTGGGAGCGCCGCGGCCAGGCCCGCGACAGCGATGAACACTTTCGCCGTCGTGTTCCGAATCAGATCCCGGAGGAGGTCCGGGGTCCGGTGTGCGGAGGCGACGACGAGCTCGTGCTCCACGCCGAACTCCGAGAGGATCGAGGCGGCCTTCTTGCCCACCTCGGCGTCGCTCTTGCTGCCCAGGACGATGAGGACTTCGGGGGGCATCGATTCAGACAAGGGCGGGAGGGAGATAAAGGCTTCTTGGAGGGCCCGGGCCCGGAAGCCCGGGAGGTGCGTTGCCCGCCCCTCAGCTCTTCATGATCGCGAGCAGGAACAGCCCAATCGCGACCGCGGCGCCGATTGCTGCCGCGAGGATCACGCCGATCGACTCGAGAATCACCTGGGACAGGTCCACGCCGTTGCTGATGAACGTGT
This sequence comes from Euryarchaeota archaeon RBG_16_67_27, assembly GCA_001800745.1. Classification (GTDB taxonomy): domain Archaea; phylum Thermoplasmatota; class Thermoplasmata; order RBG-16-68-12; family RBG-16-68-12; genus RBG-16-68-12. The sequence goes on along the minus strand of MGVZ01000064.1, from coordinate 5,597 downwards.
ACGGGCCGACGCCGAGGGCCCATACGATCCCCGCGACTAGACCACCCACAAGCAGGCCGGCCCCGATCTTCCGGCTCTTCCCGCTGCCGAAGTACGCCGTAAACGCGCCCGTGATGACGAGGAACAGGCTGAAGGTCAACAGGAGAATCGTGATGAACGTCCAGAGTTCGAACGCGCCCAACCAAGCCATTTCAACACCCTCAGAACTTGATCCCTGTCAGGGTCTTCGTGTCGATGACGCCCGAGATGGACCGGATCTTGTCGACGACGACCTGGCCGAGGATGTTGAAGTCCTCCGCCTCGATCTTCGCGATGAGGTCGTACTCGCCGAACAACGGGTGCAGTTCCACGATCTCCTTCACCTTGAGGAGTTCGTTATACACCTCATGCTCCTTCGCAGGAGCCGTGCTGATGAGCACGAACCCGATAGCCAACCCTGGTCACCGCGCCCAAAAGATACTGTTGCCATTTAACGTTTTCGAATCGACGGGGCCGGATTTCCTCTCGAGACGCTAAAAGGCGGCATGGCGCCGTGCACGCCGGAGGACCCGGGGCCAGGTCGGGAGGTGGGTCTGGGTGCCCTTCGCCTCGACGACGAAGCTCGCGACCGCGGCGGCGAGGATCCCGCACCGCCGGAGGTCGTACCCGCGCGAGAGACCCGCGTAGAAGCCCGCGCGGTACGCGTCTCCCGCGCCCGTGACGTCGACGACGCGCGCCGGCTTCACTCGGGGGATCCGGATTCGCCCTTCCCGCGTGATCACGACGCTCCCCTTCGCCCCGAGGGTCGCGACGACGACCTCCGTGTGGCGAAGGAGGCCCTCCGTGGATGTCGCGCGGACGAACCGCTTCGCGCGGGCGATCTCCGCCTCGTTCCCGAAGAAGTACGTCGCGCGGTCGAGGAGGGAGCGGAACGAGGCGGGGCGATACACGTAGTGGATCTCCTGGGAAGGGTCGAACGCGACCGTACGGTCGAGGTCCGTGGCGGCCTCCGCGACGCGGGCGTAGTACTCCGGGCGGCCGGTCCCGAGATGGACGAGTTCCACGTCCCGGACGCTGTGGCGGAGGAGCGGCATGCCCGTCGCCGTCTTCATCGGCCCCTGGTCGATGATCGCCATCTGGTTCCCCTTCCGGTCGGAGAAGATCCACGAGGTCGGGGTCGAGGCCCCGCGGACCCTCCGGAGGTCTCGCAGGTCCACCCCGTCGTCTCTCAGGGCATCCCGGTAATCCCTCGGGAAATCCGTGCCGACGAAGGAGGCGAGGGAGGTCCGCACGCCGAGACGCCCGGCGGCACGTGCGAGGTTCCCGGCGGTCCCGCCGAAGTACCGTCGCCGGTCGAGGATCTGGATCGACGTGTTCGGGTCCGGGAGCTTGGGGACGGTGACGATGACGTCGAGGACGACGTGGCCGAACGCCCCGAGGTAGTTCCTCACCGCCACGCGGACAGCCCCCGCTGGACGTCCGAGAACCGCTCGAAGGGCATGAAGGCGATGTCCTCCTCCCGGCAGAGGTCCGCGAGTTCGGCCTTCGCGAACACGAGGTCCGCTTCGATCGCGGGGCACAGGTCGGAGTGCCCATCGCCGACGTAGGCGACCCGGAACCCCTCGACCCGGAGCTCGAAGAGCCGGCGGAGCTTGCATGTCCCGCAGAGCGTGCACGTGGGGTCGGACCAAGGGTACGCGATGGAGACCCGTCCGCCCTCGAACGTCGTCCGGTTTGTCCGGACCGGGAGGTCGATCCGCCACTTCGCGAGGAGATGCCGGACGTAGAAGTCGAGGCCCTCGCTCACGATCTCGAGGCGCACGTCCTCGGAGGCGCAGAACGCGGCGAACCCATGGAAGGTCTCGTCGATCTCCGCGGCGCGGTCGACGAACGCGAGGAGGTCCTCCGGACTCGCGTGGACGAGGGCGAACTGCCGCGCCAAGGAGTCCCGCGTTCCGATCTTCCGCTGGCGGTGGAGCGCCTCGATGTCCCACCACCCGTTCGGCGCGAATTCATCGAGTATCTGCTCCGCAACGTCGCTCCGCGTGATCGTCCCGTCGAAGTCCGTGAGCACGGCCCGCCGCATCTGAACGCCCCGCGGAGGCCTACGTGCCTTCTTGCCAGGAGCCGAGGTACGCCTTCTGCTCCTTCGTGAGGGCGTCGGTCGCGATTCCGAGGGCCTTGAGCTTGAGACGGGCGACGCGATCGTCGAGGTCCTTAGGCACCGGGTACACCTCCGGTTTCAGGCGACGACTGGCCTTCGCGAGGTACGCCGCAGCCGCGGCCTGGATCGCGAAGCTCATGTCCATGATCTCGACGGGATGGCCCTGGCCTGCCGCGAGGTTCACGAGTCGCCCCTCCGCAAGGAGGTACGCCCGCTTCCCTCCTGGCAGGACGTACTCGTCGACGAGCTCGCGCACGCGCCGCTTTGATTTCGCGACCTTCTCGAGGTCCGCCGTCGAGATCTCGTTGTCGAAGTGGCCCGCGTTCGCGAGGACGACGCCGTCCTTCAGGGCGGGGAAATGCCTGGACGTCACGACGTCTCGGCAGCCTGTCGCGGAGACGATGAAATCCGCGATTCGCGCCGCCTTCGCCATCGGCAGGACCTCGAACCCGTCCATCGACGCCTCGATCGCCTTGACGGGGTCGACCTCCGTCACGATCACGCGGGCGCCCATGCCTCGCGCGCGCGTCGCAATCCCGCGGCCGCACCAGCCGTACCCCGCGACGACGAACGCCTTCCCCGCGACGAGGAGGTTCGTGGCGGTCATGACCCCATCGAACGTGCTCTGGCCCGTCCCGTACCGGTTGTCGAAGAGATGTTTCATCTTCGCATTGTTCACGTCGATCACGGGGAACCGGAGCTTGCCGTCCCTCTCCATCGCCCGAAGCCGGATGACGCCCGTCGTCGTCTCCTCATTCCCGCCGCGGACGCGCTCGAGCAGTTCCGTGCGCTTCGTGTGCAGGAGGAAGATGAGGTCTGCACCGTCGTCGATGACGAGGTCCGGCTCGAGATCGAGGACCTTGTGGAGGTTCTCGTAGTACTCCTTCGTCGTCTGCCACTTCCTCGCATAGACATCGAGGCCGTGGACCTCCGAGAGGGCGGCTGCGACGCTGTCGTCCGTCGAGAGCGGGTTGCACGAGGCCAGACGGACGTCCGCGCCGGCCTCTCGCAGGCTGAGGGCGAGGACCCCCGTCTTCGCCTCCGTGTGGAGGGCCATGCCGATCCGGAGGCCCTTGAGGACCTTCGATCGCTTCAGGTCGTCGCGGATCGCCGCAAGGACGGGCATGTGATCTCTCGCCCATTCCAGGCGGCGCGCCCCCCGTTCGACCAGCTCGGACATCGCGGCGCCGATGCCCAGGTAGCGATTTCAGGCTTCCGGTGGGCCTTCCACACCTTCCGGATTGCGAGGACGGCGAGCAGGACAGCCCCGAAGCCCGCGGACGGTTCACGAGCCTCCGTTCGTCTCAAGACCATGGTCCGGCGCGGCGCGCGTCGCGGCGGCGGGCAGCACATCCGCAGCCTTGAACCGGCGCAGGAGCCGCTTCAACGCGGGCGGCGTGACGAAGGTCGTCACGATTGTCATGATGACGAGGGCCGAGTAGAGGTCCACATCGATGATCCCCGCCGTGAGCCCCACCTGGGCGAGGAGGAGCTCCATCATCCCGCGGGCGTTCAGCCCCACCCCGAGCGCCAGGAGCGGAGCCCCGCGGAATCCGGCAATCGAGCCCCCGAGGATGCCGCCGAGGAGCTTCCCCGCGAAGGCGACTCCCGTGACCGCCACGACGATGGGCCATGCGGTCAGGGAGAAGGAGAACCGGAGACCGATGAAGGCGAAGAAGATGGGCGTAAGGAGGCCGAAGCTCACCGCGGACACGGAGCGGCGAATCTGATTGAACGCTTCGCCCCCGACGAGCTGGGGCGTGATGAGGATCCCGGCATAGAAGACGCCCACGGCGAAGTGGATGCCGACGGCCTCCGCCGCGGCGCCGAGGAAGAGCGCCAGGGACACGCACAGCGCGAAAGAGCTCTCGGCGCCTCTGAGGCGGCCCAACGCTTTCTGCATCGGGGACATCCTACCGGGCGTCAGGAGGGCCGTTCGCTTGAGGAGCACCGCGACACAAAAAATGAGGGCGAGGAACAGGAGCGTCTTGAGGGCGACGAGGCCGACCGAGGAGGCCGCAGGGTCCGTCCCGAGCTGGGCGAACTCCAGGACGAGGCCGAGCATTGCGAAGGCGACGAGGTCGTTGACGAGGGCGACGGACACGATGGCCCTGCCCAGGCGGCTGTGGAGGAGGTTCAGATCGAGCAGGATCCGAACGCTCACGGGGAGCGCGGTCACGGCCATCGCCGTGGCCAGGAACAGCGATTGGACGAAGTCCAGTCCCATGAAGGCGGCGAGCGTGTATCCGAGCGCGAAAGGCAGGACGAACTCGGTGTATGCCACAACGATGCTCCGCTCGCGAAGGGCCTGCCGAAGACCTTCCCTGCCGAGCTCGATTCCTGCGAGGAGGACGAGGACGAACACGCCCAGGGTCGCGATGACTCCCAGGGAGGCCCCGAGTTCCGTCGCAGGGTCGGGATTGACGAGCCCGAGGAGCATGGGCCCGAGCACGATGCCGGCGAAGACCTCCCCGAGCATCGGGGATTGACGGATTCGCTCCATGGCCTCCCCCGCGAGTCGCGCGGCGACGAACAGGACAAGCAAGGCTACGATGAGGTCCAAGGCGAACGCCCGTCCGGAGGTCGCCCGACCCCCTCAGGCGCTATATAGCGGTTCTCAGACGATTATCTCGAACGGGAGGAGGCCCGCGGCCCGGGCCTGCGGTCCGACCCCCTCGACGACGGTCGAGCCGAGCCTCTGCGGCCGCTCACTTCACGGACGCGATGAAGTCTGCGAGGGGCACCGCGGGCATCGTGATGCCCCGGAAGTTCCCCTGCTTCGCGATGAGGGCGGACGCCTTCATCACCGTCGCGTCGTCGGGACCGTCGATGAGCGTGACGACGTCGTACGGTCCGAACGTGGACCACGCCTGGAGAATCCGGCAGCCCTGGGCTTCCCAGACCTTCCGCGCGTCCGATAGCATGTCCCCCATCTTGTTCACGTTCCTCACGGCGACATCCGTGAGGTTCACCAGGCGCAGGTACGTCGGCAGATTCCCACCGCGTCCCGGAACGCGGTGGCAGGGGAAGGGCCTTTCGCCCCGCCGAAGGTTTATGGCCCCGGGGCGTCCATGGGCCGCGGCCCATGCCGATCAGGGACAAGCTCCGCGTCGGGTGCAGCGGCTGGGGGTACGACGACTGGCTTGGGGGGTTCTACCCATCCGGCACGCCGAAGTCGGACTATCTCAAGGTCTACTCCGGCGTCTTCGATGCCGTCGAGGTCGACTCCTCGTTCTACCGGAACCCGGGCCCCGCGATCACGAAGGGATGGCACAAGTCCACGCCGGACCGCTTCACGTTCGCGATGAAGATGCCGAAGCGGATCACGCACGAGAAGAAGCTGAAGGGCGTCGGCGAGAACCTCGGGTGGTTCTACGCGTCCGCGAAGGAGCTCCGGGAGAAGTGCGGACCCCTCGTCGCGCAGCTCCCGCCCTCGATCAAGTACGACGTCCAC
>MGVZ01000063.1:18343-19411 GCA_001800745.1 Euryarchaeota archaeon RBG_16_67_27 | reverse complement strand
GAGATGAGAAAGGACGAGGAATCCAGCCCAGACCGCTGACAGCCGACCGCGGGTGGACGGCACTCCCGACCGGGGCGCTCTACCCATGCGGAATCGTCGAGTTGAGCCCCACACCGGGTTGCCAGGCCCGACTTTGTTGTGTTCCCTTCATTCCCGGTCCGGAAGGAGCCGGGCACTTTCCTTTCTTACAACGGCCAACCCAGTCACCAGCAACCTCCCTCTGACATCTCCGGAACTAGTCCGTCACCTCTACGTCGACGGTTCCGAGCTCATGCGACCTGTACTTCCCCGCTTCGTCCAGGTACGTGACTCGCGGTCTCATCGTGAAGATGCCCTTCGCCCGCGGACGGAGCACGATCCTCACCTGTTCTGTCTTGAGCGGTTCCAATAGCCTCCCTTTGAGGTTCAGGGAGCCTTCCTCCATCTCGTACTTCTCCGGTCTCGCGGCGATTTCGAAGTCTCGCGGAACGAGGTCCTCCACCTTGACCAGTTGGCCCGCGGCCCGTCCTGCGTTCGTGAACCCGATCCTCAGCTCGAGTTCCTCCCCGAGTGCGACCGTCTTCACGGAGGGAGTCAGGCTCGCGCGGATGTCCGCGTGTTCGAGCTCTTCCATGCCCACCGCCCGTTCGTAGCTCGGTGCGGGAGGCGCGAAGGCGGCTGTGGAAGAGACGATTAGCGGCGCCCGGAAGACTTCCGTCAGGGACACGGCGAGCTCCCGTTCGTGCTTCACGTCCTCAAGTAAGCGTAGCGCCTGGTCCCGTTTCCCCGGGTACTCCGCTTTCCCGAAGGACGTCGCGGAGGCTTCGAGGATCTTCTCGACCGCGAGGTAGGCCCTGGCCTTCTTCTCGTGGTCCGTTTCCTCGTCCGCGCGATCCATCGCGACGTACGCATCGAACAGGCGCTTGCTCGCCATCGCGTACTCGGAAGCGCTCTCGGCCCCGGCTCGGGCATAGTAGCTCGCTGCACTTTCGAGGTGTTTGATAGCGAATTCGTACAGGCTCGAATCCCGACTGTCGGCGAACCGTGTTCCCGCCTCGAGGGCTTGGCAGAATCGGCTCTGGCCCAAGG
>MGVZ01000063.1:15894-18254 GCA_001800745.1 Euryarchaeota archaeon RBG_16_67_27 | reverse complement strand
TCCGCCTTCGCCATCGCCTCCCAGGCCTTCGCCAACGTGGCGATGAGATTCAGGTCCCTTCGATCCCGATCCGAATCGGTGTCCGCCACGAGCTTCTCGAAGGCGTCGGCGGCCTGGCCGTACCGCCGCGAACTGGAGGAGTACTCGCCCTCTTTGTCCAAGATCCTTGCCTCCTCCAGGGCGATTCTCGCCATGCAATACCGCCACCTCCGATCGGCGGCCTTCATCAGCGCGTCCACCATCCTCCGTTCATCGAGATCTTGGATTCCGCCGAGCGCCCGCTCCAGGGTAATCCGGGCCTCGCGGAAGAGCTCGCTCGCCCGTCCAAAGGTCCCGATCGCCGCCGCGCCATTCTCGGTTCGACTGAGCTCCTCCGCACCCTCCAATTGGGCCCAGGCGGCGTAGTTCGGCGCCATGAATCCCCACCTCTTCGAGAATCCGTGGAGGGTGGCGGCCCTTTCGTAGTAGTCCTGCGCCGAGCCGTACTCTGCCCGGCGATGGTGATGTCTCGCTTTCTCGATCTCGCTCCACGCCTGCATGTACAGGGCGAGATCCTGGTAGAAGTCCTTGAGCTGCGGGACCCGTTCTGACGCGGCCTTGTATGTGGTGGACGCGAGGGAGAACTCCTCCGCCGCCTTCAGGTGATCCTCCAGCGAATCGTGGATTTTGCCCGCCCTCCAGTGGCATTCTGCGACGCGACTCGGGAGGTCTGACCGCCGGAAGAGGTCGGCGACGCGCTCGACCATCTCCGCCGCTCGAACCAGATACGCTTTGTCTCCCGTAAGCTCATAGAGCTGAGCGAACGGGCCCGCAGCGTTGGATGCGTAGTATCCGATGTACGCGTAACCGGAGATCTCTCCTGTCATTTCATAGAAAGACATCTCACGGACACACAGGTCCAGGCCCGTCTCGGCATCCCGGGCGGCCTCCTGGAGCAACTCGATCTTGGCATCGGGTGTATCGGCTATGCCGGCGAGTTGGAATCGTATCCGCGCTCGTGTGACCTTCAGGTCACCCTGGCCGAAGTACTCCGCGGGACGGTGCCGTTCAAGGATTCGATCGAGTACGTCCGCTTGGTCCAGGGCCTCTTGGAGCCACTTCCTCTTCCTGCCAGGATTCTCCTCCAGTTCGGCCAAGGCCTCGAGCGTATCGGTGCACGCTGCGCGTGCACCCATGACGGCATCGGGGAACCCGGACTCCTCGGCCCGCCTCAGGCCCTCCCGTCCTGCCTCCAGCCCCGCCTGCAGAAGGTCGTGTCTCACGTGCGGGTCCAATTCGCGCCGAGATAATTCGTAGTTGTACTCGCAGCGCACGCCTTCCCCCATGAAGGATCCGCCCGAGACATTGGCGAAGCCGATTGCACCGAAATGTCGGCCCCCTTCCTCCGACTCCTCCAGGCCCTTCTTCAAGAGCCCCCTCCACTCGTCAAGGTCTTCCGTCGTCAAGGCCTTCCAGAACCGATGGTAGGCGAGCGTTTTCAGCGCCGAACCCAGGAGGAACCGGTCCCTCGTCCTCCGGGCATGATCGACGGCTTTCTCGGACGTCGTCAGCATTTCGGCCGTACCGGTTCCCTCGAAGGACCAGACGAAAGGTTCGAGGAGCGTCGTCTCTTCGGAGAGAGCCCTCGCCTTCCGGCAGTACTCTATGGCGTTCCGGACAAGCCCCTCCTTCTCCTCGATGCCGCCGAGACGTAATGCAAGACGTGCGAGGTTTGTCGCGGTCCTGGCGTAGGCCTTTGCGAGCTCGCGGTGGTCGTCGAAGCCGGAGAGAGCCCGGATCGCGCGCTCGCCGTGTTCGATCGCTTCCCTCTCGTCTGGCTCTCGAGATCTGGCATCCCATTCCGCAGAGCTCAGGAGGACGGGCACTAAGGAGAGCCGGTTCTCCGTCGTTCCGTACTCCCGAGCGTCCCCTGCCGCCTCAAGCGCCACCAGGGTGGCTTTCGTAGACGTCCAAGCCTCGTCCAGGTCCTTTCTCCTCTCACTGATCGTGGTGTCGAGCCAGAACCGCATGTAGGCCCTCATGGCTCGACACCGGAGCACCCTCGCGGCGTCTCGCGAATTCCCTGACTTCCCGTACGCATCTTCCGCGGACTCGCAAGTCTCGAGAGCCTCACGCATGCGTGCTCGAAATTCCTCAATCTGAGTCGCCTGCAGAGCGGCCCGAAAGAGGGCATTTCCCAACCGTTCACACAACAAACCCCGCTTCGAGTCATCGTCCTTGGCCGTCGAGGCCACGGCGCTCCTGTAGACCTCCGCAGCTCCCAGCCAATTGTACTCCTTCTCGAGCCGCGCGGCCTCCGGCAAGGCCATTTCTTGCGCGGTGCCTGCGATGGGTACGAGCGTCGTGAGGTCGACCGCCCC
>MGVZ01000063.1:10532-15869 GCA_001800745.1 Euryarchaeota archaeon RBG_16_67_27 | reverse complement strand
CGAGTCCCTCCGGCCTTCTCCAAGACTTGGGACATCGTCGACACGCGGACGCCCGACGCGTCTCGCACGTGCACGGTCTCGGACGTCAGGGCGTTCCGCAGGCGGATCGCCGCAAGCCTCCCGGATTCCGTGAGGTCATACACCTTGCGGCGCTGGGCACCGCTCTTCACGTGGACGGTCCGCTCACGGACGAGGCCCTCCCGAATGAGGGGTCGTATGTTCTGGGGGACGTGGCGGTCGTCGATCCAGGAAGCGCGGGCGACGCCCTCCTGGGTCATCGCCGGCGGCACCTCCACGGAGTCGCCGTATTGCACGAAATCCAGCAGGTGCAGGAGGATCCGATCCTTCACGGTGAGGCGCAATCCCTCCGGCACCCCCTGTGGTGGTCCAGGAGCCTCGCTTTCTAAGAAGCTTTCGGACCCTCCGAGGTAGGGGACCCTTAGGGCTACCTGCGGGGACCTCTTGACCGCGCGTCCCCCTGCCTCACCCATGGTCGGGCACACGATTCCTGCGTCCGCCCATCCGTCTACGACGGTAGCAGCGTTCGACACGCTTAAGGCGCGGAATCGGATGGATTCCCGCATCCCGGAAGGACGTACGGGTCTCTTTTCTGAGAGGCGCGGGGGATGAGCGGAGGGACTCGCGGATGACTCCGAACAGCCATGGAGAGCCCTCGCAGGGGGGAATCGAGGATCAACGCCCGCGCAGCGGGAGGAGGTGACGACAACGAGAACAAGAGTGGCGGCAACGCTCGTGATGTGCGCGTTCGTGTTCCTCTTCGCGGCCCCGAACGTCTTGGCGGATCCATCGGAACCCAAGCCGATTCGATGCCTCGCGGACGCGGCCTTCAACGACTGGGGCGACGGGTGGTATTGGAAGGGCGACGTCCACGGATGTATCCTTGCTGGGTCGATCCGGATCACGGAACTGCCGGCGGTGTTCCCGGGCACGACGGAGCACTTCTTCGAGGAGTTCGAGATCACGGCGGGCACAGAAGTGATTTCGGGAACGGACGCCGGTGTCTGGAGCTTCGTGACCTACAAGTTCCGCGCGAACGGTTGGGTGAGAGAGGCGACGCCGGGACTGCACTACCTGGTCGGATACAAGGTGCACATGTCAGGCGTGACCAGCCCGTGGCCGGGAGAGCTCCCGATCACGACCGACGACATGGAGATGCGGTTCGTCGCGCCCTGAGGGCCTTCGACCGAGGAAGCGGGGCAAGGATGCACCCGTCAGGCCGCCCGAAAGGGCGGTCCTTCCCCTTTTCGAGCCGATCCCTGATCGCGCTCTCGCTCACTTCATGATCTTCGCGAGCGCGTCCGCTCCGGTCTCCGCGAGCGCGTCGGGCCCGCCCGGCGCCTCGAGCTCCCTCCAGTGCCGCGCCTCGAAGTCGCGCACGATCCGCACGAGCTCCGAGCGCACGGCATCGTACGCGGGCCCTGCGTAGACGGCCGCGGCGATCAGGTACTGCCCGCTCACCCCGACGACGCCCTCGGAGTCGAAGCGCATCCCCGTGACCGCGAAGCCGCGGGAGCCGGGGATGCTCGTCTCCACGAAGCTGCGGACCGCGGCGAGGAGCGCCTGCATCCGCTCGGGCTCGACGCGCTCCCTCGCGCCGGACCCGAGGGAGGCGAGGGGCGCGCCGTCGCGGCCGAACAGGTACGCGGCGATGACGCGCTTGTCGAGCTCGGAGAGGGAGCGGCGGAGATGGGAGAGCTGGTCCGGCGTCACGGGGATCGTCGCCCGGAGGTGCATCGCCGCCGGGACCACGAGCGTCGAGGAGAACCACGGCACACCGCCCGGGGACAAGAACACGAGGATCAGGGTCGCCGCGACCCCGAGGGCGAACGCGACGAGGAAGCTCCACTCGATCCAGCGGAAGAGGGTGCGCGCGTCCGCGTTCATCCCCCGGCGCTGGGACTTCAGCACCGCGACGAAGGCCACGGCGGCGATCGTGTACCCGAGCATCACGCCCGCCCAGGGGAGGAAGCGGAGGGGGTCGACCTGGACGGACATTCCCCACCACGCGGGCGTCACGTCGACGAAGCCGCCGAACGCGATCCCAAGGACCCCACCCACGGGCGGCAGGACGAGGAGGGGATCGTACTTCGAGTGCCCGATCGTGAGCCACTTCGTCACGAACAGGACGAGGATGGGCGCGGCCGTGAGGAGCGCGATCCCGGTGAGGGAGACCGCGATGGCAACGCCGTCCGTCGTGCGGTGCAGCACGCCGTACCGCAGCCAGTCGACGAGGATCCAGCCGCCGAGCGCGAACGAGAACAGCGTGAGCGCGATCTCGAGGGGGGAGAGGACATGCCGCTCGCGGACTCGCCACGCTCCCGCGAGGATCCACGCGCCTCCGGAGACGAGCGGGAGGGTTCTCAGGAGGAAGAGGGCGACTTCGTCGGCCAGACCCATCCCTTCTGAGCGCGGGAGACCCCACCTCGCAAATGAAACTTTCGCACGGGCGCAACCCCTTATCCGGGCGGGCGCCTTCGGAGGGACCATGGCGCCCCGGGTCGTCCTCTACTCGATGTCGATCAGCCACTACTGCGTGTCCGCGGACCGCATGCTCGCGTTCAAGGGGATCCCGTTCGAGACGGTCCGCGTGCCGTACCACGACAAGCGCGAGCTCCTCGCGGCCACGGGGCAGGACTACGTCCCCACGCTCCTCTGGGACGGAAAGCCGGTGTTCTGGTACGACTTCCCGGACTTCCTCGAGGCGACCCGGCCCGAGCCCTCGCTCTACCCCGACGGCGCCAAGGGCATCGCGGTCGTCCTCGAGCACTGGGGCCACCAGGTCCTCGAGGAGCGCGTCTGGCGGTACGTCGTGACGAAGGTGCCTCCCGTCCTTGGGGACGACCACGAACGATGGGTGTTCGAGGAGATGCAGACCCGCGCCCGCGGACCCTGGCACGTCCTCGAGATGCGCCGCGAGGAGTTCCGGAAGGACATGGTCACGGCCCTCGCCATGGTCGAGGCGATGCTCGAGGGAAAGGATTGGATGCTCGGAACGCCGAGCCTCGCGGACTTCGGGATCTACGGATCGATGTCGCCCCTCCTGACCGTCGGCGAGAAGATTCCGAAGGAGTTCCCGCGGCTGGCGGCGTGGACGAAGAGGATTCAGGACCTCGGCCGGTGATGGCGGTCAGTCGAGCCCTAGCCCCCGACTCGCGTGCAGAGCGCCCGCGCCCAGGGCCTCGAGTTTCGCGAACGCGACGTCCCGTGGCATCGTGGGATCGTCCCCGAAGGGGCTGAAGCCGCAGTTCGTCGTGAGGGCGAGATGTTCGATGCCCAGACCCTTCGAGGCACGCTGCGCGATCGCCGCGACAGCCTCGGGTGTTTCCGGTCGAGTATTCGAAACGTCGATGGCCCCGACGTAGACTCGAGTCTTCGGTCCGAGGACGCTCCCGTCGAGCCGGTCGAGGTCCGCCTCCCGGCGGCCGGCGAACTGGAGGACGAGCCCGTCCGTGCGGAAATCCGCGAGCGCTGGCCATAAATCCTGATACGTGACGCCCTTCGAATGCTCCGACCGCGCGTCGCTGCCGAAGCATACGTGGACCTGAGTCTTCTCCCGCGGCAGCCGTCCGAGGAGTTCATTATTGAGATCGATAACCTCTCGCACGCCGTCCCGACCCGCGAGCTGGAAGAAGATCGGGGCCTCCGTGACGTCGATCTGGACGTGCGACGCGCCCGCGCGAAGGAGCCTCTTCGCGTCCGCCTCGAGGTAGTTGAGGACGTCCTCTGTGAAGGCATCCTTCGGATAGCCGGGAACGTCCTTCTGGTACGCCAAGGTCAGGGCCGAGGCGGAGATGACCGCGGCCTTGAGCGGACGTTCTTTCGCGATCGCCTTCGCCTCCCGGAAGTGGCCGACGCTCGATTCACGGAGTGTCGGCTTCTTAACGAGGAGCGGGAGCCTGCGCGTGTGGCGGTCCTCGAAGGAAATCGTGATGCCTTCGCCGAAACGGAAGTACTTCTCCGCGCCTTGGACGGGGTAGAGGGCGAACCCGTAGCGCTTCCACGGCTCGCCATCGCTGATCTCGTTGAGGCCGTCGACGGTGGCCTGCCGTTGGAGATTCTCCTTGAGAGCCGCGCGGATCGCCGCTTCGAGCTTGCGGCGGTTCGTCTCCGTCGGTTTCTCCTGATATCTCTTGCTGATGTCGATGAGCCCCGGCGGCCTCGGGAGGCTTCCGACCACGGTCGTCGGGATGGGGGATTCGCGGGCCATGGTCTCGAATCAATCTTCCCACTCTAAAGGGATGGTGCAAGGAACTTTCCAATCGGAATGGAGAGTATTCCCGGAGTGCTCATGGACCAACACCGCGGATCGCGGCCACGAGGGTTTCGAGGGATACCTCGCGTTGCTGCCCGTTCGCCATGTCGCGGACCGCGACGCTCCCGCCGCGGGTCTCCTTCTCCCCGACGAGGATCGCATACCGCGCCTGAATCGCGTTCGCGTAGTCGAGGTTCTTCGACGGCCCTCGGCCGACGAGATCGATGTCCGCGCGCAGCCCCGCGGCCCGGAGGGACGCGAGGACCTCCACGGCCTTGCCCCGCATCGCGTCGCCGATCGGGATCACGTAGGCATCGAGCGGGGTCGCTGGTGCGAACGCGCCTTCCGCGTCCCCGGCCATGACGAGGCGGTCGAGGCCGAGCGCGAACCCCGTCTGAGGGACGGCCTCCCCGCCGAAGACCTGCGCGAGGCTGTATGCGCCTCCGCCGCCCACCTGCTTCTCCGCACCGAGGTTCGGGGAGTCGATCTCGAAGACCATCCCCGAGTAGTAGTCGAGGCCCCGGACGACGCCCATGTCGAACGCGTAGTCCGACGCCGAGATGCCGTAGTGGTACAGCTGCTCGGAAAGCGTGTGCAGGTAGTCGAAGCCCTCGCTGCCCGCGCCCCCGAGGAGCTCGCCGGCCTCCTCTAGGATGGAGGAATCGCCGGAGAGGGCGATGAGTCGCTTGAGCGGCTCCGCCAGATCCGTCCGTCCGAGACGGGCGAGCTCCGCGTCGAGCATGGGCATGTTCTTCTTGTCGAGTGCGTGGAGGACGATCGCCTGGTCCGCGGGGCCGAAGGGGAGGAAGGACCGCAGCATGCCGATGTTTCCGATTCGGGCCTTCACCTGCTTCAGCCCGATCGCCCGCATCGTGCCGATCGCCAGGGCGAGGACTTCCGCGTCCGACGCGAGCGTGGAGCCGCCGATGACCTCCGCGTTCAGCTGGAAGAACTCGCGGTGGCGTCCCTTCTGGGGTTCCTCGTATCGGAAGGCGGGCCCTGTGCAGTAGACCTTCACGGGTTTGGGTCGGCTCCGGAGGTCGGAGACGTAGAAGCGCAGAATC
>MGVZ01000063.1:2910-10484 GCA_001800745.1 Euryarchaeota archaeon RBG_16_67_27 | reverse complement strand
CCTGGTCCTTGAACGCGTAGAGTTCCCTCACGATCGTGGGCCCCGATTTCGCGGTGAACAGCTCGAGAGGCTCGAACATCGGGGTGGACACCTCGCGGAATCCGAAGGATTCGGCGAGCTGGACGAAGGCCCGCTCGACGAAGCGCCGCTTCGCCATGTCCTCGGGGCCCCAGTCGTTCGTCCCACGCGGCCGCTCGAACATCGTATCGACGCCGAAGCGGTGCCGCCGCCATAAACGTTTCTGGGTTCCGCGCACCCGGATAGCGGGGGCGAAACCCTCATGTCCAAGCCCCGGCTCCCTGCGAAGGATGACCTCGAGGGGGCGGGACTACGCGTTCGTCATCCTCGCGAGCATCTTCTGGGGGACCTCGTTCCCCGGGAGCAAGCTCGTCATCGGCGCGGTGGACCCGCTCTTCCTCACGATGGCCCGCCTCGGGATCGGAGCCCTCCTCGGCTTCGGGGTCCTCGCGGCCCTCGGGCGCCTCGACGTTCGCGTGTTCCGGAACCGGTACGTGTGGGTCCTCGGCGCGATCAACGCGTTCTCGTTCGGGCTCCAGAACACGGGGATCCTCTACACGACCGCCTCGAAGACCTCGCTCCTCGTGAACGTCAACGTCGTGTTCATCGCGATCCTCATGGCCATCGTGTTCAAGGAGCGGGTGACGTGGCAGAAGGCCGTCGGAATCGCGATCGCAGTCCTCGGGGTCGTGGTCCTCTCCACCCGGCTCGACCCCGCGTTCCTCCAGGGCGGGGAGTTCCTCGGCGACGGCCTCGTGTTCCTCGCCGGTCTCGCGTGGTCGTTCTACGTCGTCGGCACGAAGGCGATGGTCGACCGCGGCGGGGACTACATCGCGCTCGTCACCGGAGTCCTCGCCGCCACCGCGGTCCTCGCGGCGATTCCCGTCCTCCTCTTCGGCCTCCCGCTCCCGTCGACCTCAGATGCCTGGCTCGGCGTCGCGTACCTTGGCCTCGTCCCCACCTTCCCGCCGATGATCCTGTTCGCGTACAGCCTGCGCACGATCTCGCCGACGATCTCTGCCCTGTTGATTCTCCTGGAGGTGATCGTCGCGTCCGTCCTCTCGTTCCTGTTCCTCCGCGACCCGCTGAGCGTGTTCACGATCATCGGCGGCGCGTGCATTCTCTTCGGGGCGTACGTCGTGACCCTCGGCGAGAAGGAGATTCCGGAGCCCGGCGCGGGGGGTCTCGCGCCCGTGCCGCCCGACACCGTGATCCGAGAGCCGGACACGGTCACTCGACGGTGACGCTCTTTGCGAGGTTCCGCGGCTTGTCGATCGGACACTGCCGCGTCCGCGCGAGGTGATACGCGAACAGCTGCATCGCCACGGTCACGGGCGCGGGGTTGAAGATCCCCGGGAGCTCGGGAACCGCCAGCACGTCGTCGACGAACTTCACGATCTCTCGGTCCCCTTCCGAGGCGATTGCCAGGACCGGCGATCCGCGCGCGACGACCTCCCCGATGTTCGATCGCATCTTCTCGTAGGTGTGGTCGCGCACGGCGATCGCGACGACGGGCGTGGCCGGGGTCAGGAGGGCCAGCGGCCCGTGCTTCAGCTCGCCCGCGGCGTAAGCCTCCGCATGGACGTACGAGATCTCCTTCAGCTTCAGGGCGCCCTCCATCGCGACGGGGTAGTTCACGTGGCGTCCGATGTAGAACATGTCCTTCGCGTCCCGGTACTTCTCCGCGAGTCGCTCGATCTCCTCGGAGCGGTTCAGGACCGCCTGGACGGCCCGCGGGAGGGATCGGAGCTGGTCCTTCAGACCATCCGCCTCCTCGTACCCGAGGGTGCCACGGTCGAGCCCGCCGCGCAGGGCGATGAGGTAGAGAGCGACGAGCTGCGTGACGAACGTCTTCGTCGCTGCGACGCCGATCTCGAGGCCCGCGCGGGTGTAGATCGTCTTGTCGACCTCGCGAGCGAGGCTCGAGCCGACGACGTTGCAGATTCCGAGGGTCTTGCATCCGCGGCGCTTCGCCTCCCGCATCGCTCCGAGGGTGTCCGCGGTCTCCCCGCTCTGGGACAGGAGGATCACGAGCGGTCGTTCCGAAGGCCCGTGCGCGTACCGGTACTCTGAGGCGAGCTCCGCGCTCGCGGGAATCTGCGCGATCTCCTCGAGGATGTACTTCCCGACGAGAGCCGCGTGGTACGACGTCCCACACGCGACGAGCTTCACGCTCGTGAATCCCTCCGCGAAGAAGCCGTTCACGTCGAGGTTCGCGATGCGCCCGAGGAGGGTCTCGTGGATTGCCGCGGGCTGCTCGAAGATCTCCTTGAGCATGAAATGCTCGAACCCGCCCTTCTCCGCGTCCTCGAGGGTCCAGGTGATCCGCTCGGGCTCGCGGGAGACCGTCCGGCCTTCGAGATCCGAGATCGCGACGCCCGACGCCGTCAGAACGACGATCTCCTTATCCAGGATGTAGAGGACTTTGTCCGTGTGCTTCAGGAGCGCAGGGACATCCGACGCGAGGAAGTTCTCGTCGGGCCCGACGCCAATGACGAGCGGGCTCTCGTTCCGCGCCCCGACGATCCTCCCTGGTTCGTCCGCGTGGACCGCCGCGATCGCGAAGGACCCGCGGACTTCGCGCAGCGCGGATCGGACCGCGGTCTCCAGATTCCCGTCATAGTAGGACTCGACGAGGTGGACGAGGCTCTCCGTGTCCGTCTGGGAGGCGAACACGTGGCCTTCCTTCTCCATCCGTTCTCGGATTTCCATGAAGTTCTCGATGATCCCGTTGTGTGCGATCGCGAGCCGGCCGCTGCAGTCGACGTGGGGGTGCGCGTTCACCTTCGACGGCGCGCCGTGGGTCGCCCACCGTGTGTGTGCGAGCCCGGTCGTGCCCTCGATCGCGGGAAGCTGAGCCTCGAGGTTCGCGATGAATCCCTTGTCCTTGACGACCTTGAGCTCGCTGCCGACGATCGCGACGCCGGCGGAGTCGTATCCGCGATACTCGAGGCGCTTCAGACTGTCGAGCAGGATCGGCAGGGCCTTCCGCTGTCCGGTGTAGCCCACGATCCCGCACATCTAGAGGACCACGCCTCCCGCAGGCACCGTGCCCCGGATCCTCGCGCCGCTCGCGACGCGGGTCCGCTCGTTCACGATGGAGCCGCTCTCGATCGTCACCCCGCTCCCGAACTCCGCGTCCTCCCCCAGGAGCGCCCCGATCTGGGGCACCGCATGCCATTCGTCCTCGATCTTCACGTCCGCGGGACCGGATGCCGCCATGAGGCCGGCCTTCGCGCTCACGCCGGACCCGATCACGGAGTCTTGGACGACGCTCGACGCCCCCAGGCTCACGTCGTCCATGAGGATCGAGTTCGCGACGGTGGTAAGGGCTCCGATGCGGACGTTCCGACCGAGGCTCGTCGAGGGCAGGAGGACCGCGTTCGGCCCGATCTCGCACCCCGCGCCAAGGGAGAGCGGCCCCTGGAGGTACGCTCCGGACCGGATCGTGCAGCCGTCCCCGACGGCCACGCGACCGCGGATCGTCACGTTCGACTCGATCGTCCCCGCGCGGACGTCCGCTGTCGAGGCGATCGCGGCCTGGTTGAGGCGGAGTAGGTCCCACGGGTAGAGTGCATCGATCCACATCCCCTCCGTTCGCAGGGCGAGGACGTCCTGCGAGGCTGCGTGGGCGTTGATCGCGCTCGGGAGGTCGTTCTTCCCCTCCGCGGCGAGCCGCTCAATGTCCGTGAAGATCGAGGCATCGAGCGCGTACGCGCCCGTGTTGATCAGGTTCGAGATCATCTGGGTCGGCTTCTCCGTGATCGAGACGACGCGCGACCCCTGCAGGGTCACGACCCCGTACTGACGGGGCCGGTCGGACTGCGTGATCACGACCGCTGGCCCCTTCGCCTGCTCGATGAGATCCCCGACGAACCGCGCGTCGACCATGTTGCTGCCATTCAGCACGACGAAACGGTCCTCGAGGTGGGGACGCGCCTCGGCGACCGCGTGGGCCGTTCCGAGCTGCTTCGTTTGCGTCACGTACCGGATTCGCGCGCCGAACGCCTTCCCTTCCTGGAAGTGGGAGAGGATCCGCTCTCGCCGGTAGCCGACGACCAGGACCACGTCCTGGACGCCGTTGTCCACGAGCGCCTGGACGACGTACTCGAGGATCGGGCGGTTCCCGACGGGGATCATGACCTTGGGCTCGGACGCGGTGAACGGGCCCATCCGGGCGCCCTCCCCCGCGGCAAGGATCACTGCCTTCATGCGCGCCGCTCCCGATTCGTAGCCGACGCGCAGCATCCGGCGCGGGCGCAGTATATCCGTTTCCCGCTGGTTATCCGGTCCGATAATTCCGGATTGTCTTCGAGGGCGAGCCGGCCGCGCCGCGTAAGCATGTTCGGAGGTGAGGAACGTCGCCTATTAAAGGCATTACTATAACGGTTTCCGAACCACTACAAAATAGTTAATAGCATGGACCCTCGTATCCCTTGCCATGACGCGTCGTCTTCTTCTGGAGGACGGCGCGGACGGGATGACGGCCCGCGATGCCCTGCTCGTCGATCAACCGTCCCGAATGTCCGCGCTCTCCTCCCCTCTTGCCTGGCGGATCCTGCAGGAGTTCGCCCGTGCGCCGACCTACCCAGGCGCGGTCGCGGAACGGCTGAAGGTCCACGAGCAGAAGGTGTACTACCACGTCCATCGCCTCGAGGCCGCGGGGTTCCTCCGGGTCGTCCGCACGGAGACCCGACAGGGAGCCGCCGCCCGGATCCTCGCACCGACATCGGAGGCGTTCGCCGTCGCGCTGAGGGGTCGCGGCTCCCCGTTCGCCTCGCCCGGGATCCCGGCCCCCGAGGTGGTCCGTTCGTTCCTCCAAGAGTTCTCGCACGACGGCCAGTTTGCAGGCTCAATCGTCGTCGGCTCCCCGTACCAGCACGGCCCGTTCCTGACGACGGCGCGGGACTCCCCGTACGCGGTCCAGCTCGGCTTCTTCCTCGGCCGTCTCTTCCGTCCGCCCCGGGGGTTCGTCGTGAAGCTCGACACGGAGGTGAAGGCCGCGGGCGCGGACAAGGAGAACATGATCCTCGTCGGCGGGCCGATCGTGAACATCGTCACCCTGGACCTCAATCCCCATCTCGCCGTGAACTTCGACTGGAAGCAGGTGTGGCGGATGGAATCGTCCCGCACCCGTCGCGTGTACACGGACGAGCACGTCGGACTCGTGGCGAAGCTGCGGAACCCATGGAACCCGTCGAAGGTCGTCGTCGTGCTGAGCGGGACGCACTACGCGGGTACGACCGCCGCGATCCTCGCGCTCACGGAGTTCGGTGAGGACGTGCTCGACGGCCACGACCCGGAGACGGACTTCTACCGCGTCGTCGCAGGCCAGGACAAGGACGGCGACGGGCGGATCGACGCGGTGTCGATCCTGGAATGATCACCGCAGGGTCAGGCTCTCGTACGGGATCTTGTCCTCGAGCCTCGCGTTCGCGGTCTCGATCGCCTGCACGACCTCCGCGGCGCGGTCCTCCGGGACGATGAGCACGACGTCCACGCCGTGCTCCGCGGCTTCGACCGTGGCCGGGAGCACGCCGAACTCCACGTCGGGCCGGAGCCCGAGCTTCCGCGCGGCCGCGATCCCCGTGAGCTCGACGGCCGCGATCAGCGCTCCTTTCGTCCTGCGCGAGAGCCTCTTGCCGGATGCGGCATGGAGAGCGTGGGAGCCGCCGTCCCTCGCGGCCGGCACTCGCGCGATTGTGATCCGGCCAGGTCGCAGCGCGACGATGCCGTCGAGGTCGCGGATCGATACCTCTTCGTCCTTCCCCGCGTCGTGGACCGCGGTCCCTGTCGAGGGTGACGGCCGGTCGGCGTGCGCCACGAGCCGGCCAGCCTCCATGAACAGACCCACCCGGTCCCCGCCGCGGATCGGCCCGCCCGCGAAGGCGGGCGTCGCCTCGATGACGGCGATCGCACGCCCGGCCTGGGCGACGAACCCCTTGAGCTCAAGGAAGCGCCCCTGGAGGACCTCCACGCCCTTCCGTGTCGCGCGGTGCTCGCCGTCGACGACTTGGAGCAGGCCCGCATCCGTCATCCGCCGCACGTAGTCCGACATGCCCTGGACCGTCATGCCGAGCTCGTCCGCGAGGGTCTTCAGGCGCGTGTGCCGTTCCTGGGTGACGGCCAAGAGGATCAGGAACGCCGTGCTCTCTCTCAGGTCTCGGAGCAACCGCATGGGAACCGCCTCGAGCAACGTCTTTATACCCTAAAGCCTATTGTAACGCTATAAAGCTTGCTTGACGAGGTCCCGAAATGCGTTGGACAGCGTGCTTGGCCCTCCTGATCGTCCTCTCCGGGTTCGCGGGCATCGCCGCCTCGGGCGCGGCCGCCGGCATCGTCACGGTCATGTTCGATTTCGGAGACGGGAACGTGCTCTGGGCGGATGTCCCGGCGGATGTGCCGACGGCCACGCAGGCCACAGCGTGGAGCGCGACGGTCGCCGCCGCGCAGGCGTGGGGCCTGAACGTGAGCTACTCCTTGTACGAGGGCCAGGTGTTCGTCCTGGACATCGGCCGATCCGGTGCCCAGTATCCCGACTGGTGGCACCTGCTCGTATGGGACGCCGGGGCGTGGACGCCCGCGCCGTTCGGCGTGTCGCAGCTCGACGTCAGCGCTGGGGACGTGATCGGCTGGTATCTCGCCCGTGACGACGCGTCGTACAACTTCGCGCCGCCCGTGGCATCGCCGGACGACCGGCTCCCCGTCACGACGTTCCGGTACGATGCGCGCGGGCGGGGAGTCTCACGGTCCGCGGGACCCGGCGCGCCTCGCATCGCGTGGTCGTACGACACGGGGGCCTTCGAGATCTCGGCCACCCCTGCGGTCGCGCGGGGCACCGTCTTCCTGCCGACGTGGACCGGGCTCGTCGCCGTCTCCGAGGCCGACGGCCATCTCCGCTGGAGGAACCCCGCGGTCGCGGGGGCCTCCTCACCCACGCTCTACGGCGATTTCCTCTACGTGGGTGGCCGCGACGGTCGCCTCCACGCGGTCTGGACCTCGAACGGGACGGAGGCCTGGAACGTGACCCTCCAGCCCGATCCCGTGTTCTCCGGGATCACCGCGTCCCCGCGCATCGCCCACGGGAAGATCTACGTCGGTACGTTCAACGAGAGTGGCGGGGACGGCCGGTTCGTCGCCGTCGACGTGTACACGCACGCGATCGTCTGGTCCGCACCCGTGAGCTCCATCCACTACTCGAGCGCCGCGATCGCGAACGGCACGGCGATCGTCGGACTCATGGGCCACCTCGACTCGGAGACGCTCGCGTACACCGCGCCATACGGCGTCGCCGCGTTCGACGCGGAAACGGGCGAACCGCGGTGGTTCGTCGCGACGAACGGCTCCGTCGCGTCGTCCCCCGCGGTCTCGGACGGCTTCGTCTACGTGACGACGAAGGCGGGCGAGCTCTTCGCGCTCACGCTCGAAGGGGCCGTGCGGTGGACGCGGCCGATCGGACCGAGCACCTCGTCCCCCGCGGTCTTCGAGGATACGGTCGTCGTCGGCGACGGCGTGCTCGGCACGGCGGGCGGGCTCCGCGCGTTCCGCGCCGACGG
>MGVZ01000063.1:0-2902 GCA_001800745.1 Euryarchaeota archaeon RBG_16_67_27 | reverse complement strand
CCGCTCTGGAACCGCCCGCTCACGGGACCGGTCTCCGCTTCGCCGACGGTCGACGGTTTCCGGGCGTACGCGGCGACGAACGAGGCCGAAGGCCGCGTCGTCGCGGTCGATCTGGCCACGGGGGAGATCGCGTGGTCCCTCGTCCTCGATCCGCATGAGTACCTCTTCTCCTCGCCCGTCGTGGTCGATGGCGCGCTCCTCATTGCCTCGGACAACGGGCGCGTCTACTCGGTCCAGCCGCTCGCCGTGGACGGGGCCCGTGGGTTCTTGGGGTCCTGGGAGCCCGTGGCCCTTGCCGCGGTCTCGGTCGCGGTTGTCGGCGCCGCATGGCTCCTGATCCGGAGGGCGAGACGTGCCCGGTGACGCGTGGAGCCGCTGGCGCGCGTTCGCGTTCTTCGCGGTCCTCCTCGTCGCGATCGCGGTCCTCTTCGCGGGCGCCTCCGCCCTCTACCGCGTCCCGCCCGCCGCGGTTGTCCACGACGTACACCTCCGCGTCGAGGGGCCGGGATGGACGATCGAGTACCGCGCGGATACGACCCCGAACTCGACCGCGTACGCAATCCTCGCGGAAGCCGCGGACCGGCTGGGCTTCGTCCTCGATGCGAGGCGATACGTGGCGCCTCTCGACTCCGTTCTCGTCGAGTCGATCAACGGCACCCGCAACGGGGAGGACGGCCTCTGGTGGCTGTACTGGGTCGACGGGGCGTACGGCGACGTCGGTGCGGACCGCAAGGCGCTCCATGACGGGAGCGATGTCCTGTGGGCGTTCCGGGAATATCCTCCGCGGGAGGCATCCCCATGAACGTCCGCTCGTTCTCCCTGCGGCCCCACAAGCGGGGGAAGGTGCCGCCGTGGAAGCTCGCCCTTCTCCTGATCGCCGCCGGCGTGCTCGGACGGCTTGTCCTCTGGGAGATGCCGAACGTGGAGCCTGTCATGGCGGTCGCGCTCATCGCAGGGATGCTCCTCGGCGGCTACTACGTGATCCTCGTGCCCGTCGCGGTCATGGTCGGGACGGACGTGCTCACGTACGCCCTCGGGTGGTCCGGAGCGTACAGCCCCGTGCAGATCCTCGGACTGGGGGCGTTCGTGTACTCGGGCTTCGTGCTTGCCGCGGCGATCGGCCAGGCGTACCGCCCGCGGCTACTGTTCCGCACGCGGACGATCGCCGTGATGGCGCGGATCAGCATCCCCGCGACGATCCTCTTCGATTTGTGGACCGCGTTCGGCGACTGGCTCGCGATCTCCCGGCACCCGCCGATGAACTGGTCCCTCGGACAGGTCCTCGAGATGCAGGTCCCGTTCACGCTCGTCCACCTGGCGAGCAGCCTGATCTTCGTCCCGATCTTCGGCACCTTGTTCCTGTACCTGCACACCCACGGCTGGCCGATGGCTGGGCCTTCGCCATCGGGCACGGACGACTCCGGGCCGGAGTGATCAGAGGAGCGCCTCGAGCTGCTCCCGCATCCGCTGGATCTCGTCACGCTGCTTGTCGAGGTCGGCCTCGCGCGCCTCGAGCGTGCGCTCGCGGGCGTCGAGCTTCCCGCGGAGGGCCTGCAGCTCCCCGTCGAGGTCGCGCACCCGCCGGGACTCCTTTTCGAACGCGGTCTCCTTCCGCTTGAGCTCCGCGGTCATCGCGCGCGCCTTGCGCATCGCGTCCTCGAGCTCCTCGCGGTCCTTCTCGAGCATCCGGGCGACGAGGGCTTCGAGCGCCTCCTCCTTCCTCGCGACCCTCACGCCTTCGGATTCGAGGTTCTTCCATAGGGACTTGAGCTCCGTCCGTTCGCGGGCGAGGCCCGTCGTCTCGTCCTTCAAGCGGGCGTCCCGCGCCTCGAGTGCCTTCGCCCGCGCGTCGAGCTCGGACTGGGCGGCCTCGAGCCTGCGTTCGCGTCGCTCGATGTCCTCTCGGACATGGCCGAGCCGCTCGAGCTCGGCGCGCTGCTCCTCAAGGAGCCCTTTCTCCTCCGCCATGCGGTCCGCGATCTCGCGGTCCTTGGTTTCCGCGACCTTCTCCGCGTACTTGAGCAGGTTCATCGCCTTCGTCTTGAGCTCCGCGGCCTCCTTGCCTTTGCCCGCGACCGCGGTCGCCTCCGCCTCGAGGGCGTTCCCGCGCCGCAGCGACTCCGCCTGCGCTCGCTCGAGGACCTTCCGCTCATCCGCGAGCTGCCGGGACTCCGCGGCGAGCCGTGTCCGTTCCGATGCCAAGGTCGCCTCGAGGGCCTCGACGGCCTTCGCCTTCTTCGTGAGAGCGGCGCCTTGGCGGTCGACCTCCGCTGCGCGCTTCTCGAGCGTGCCCGTGAGGATCTTGAGCCCGTCCTCGCGCTCCGAGAGTTCGCCTCGCTGGGCGTCGACGCCTGCGGAGGCTTTCGCGAGATCCGAGAGCTTCTCCTTGAGGTCCGTCTCCCGGGCCACAAGGTTCGCGGCCTCCGCCCGGAGCGCCTCGTCCTTCGAAGACAGGGCGGTCTCCCGAGCCTTGAGCGCCTCGAGCTTCTCCTCGACCCGCTTCCCCTCCGCGTGGAGGAGCTTCTCCCGTCCCGCGAAGGACTCCTTCGATCGCGCGAGGTCCCGCTGGGCCGCCGAGGCTTCCTTCGCCTCCTTGGACGCCGCACGCGCCTCCGCCTCGAGCGTCTTTCTTCGGGCCGCGAGGTCGGCGAGCGCCTCCTTGAATGCGGACTCCCGCGTCCCGAGGTCCCTCTCGCGCTGGGCGAGCTTCGCCTCGAGGTCCGTCGACGCCGTCTCCCGGGCGGAGATCGACTTCGCTCCCATCGTCACCGCGGCTTCCCGCCGTTCGAGGTCCGTCTCCGTCCGGCGAAGAGCGTCCTCCTTCCCGCGGAGCGCGGTGTCCTGGATCGTGAGCGCCTTTTCCTTCCGCTCCGTGATCGCGTTGAGCCGACGAGCCTGCTCG
>MGVZ01000062.1:5016-15316 GCA_001800745.1 Euryarchaeota archaeon RBG_16_67_27 | reverse complement strand
TGGATTCCTTCCGTGGCGAGCGCCCGGAGAGCCGCGAAGTTCTGTGCGAGGCCCACGGACGCGATGATCTCCGCGAGCTCCACCGCGGTCTTCACGCCGAGGAGCTTCACGTTCGCCTTCGCGGTGGGGTGGACGGCGGTCGCACCGCCCACGAGGCCCACGGGCATGGGGAGTTCGATCGTTCCGACGAGGTCCCCGGCTGCGTTCTTCTCGTACGACGTGAGGGACCGGTAACCGCCAGACTTCCATGCGGCGTACGCGTGGGCGCCCGCCTCGACCGCGCGCCAGTCGTTCCCCGTGGCGACGACGACCGCGTCGATGCCGTTCATGATCCCCTTGTTGTGGGTCGCGCATCGGAACGGGTCCGCATCCGCGAAGGCGTACGCCTCGAGGATTCCCTCGACGACGTCGGGTCCCCCGACCGCCGCCTTGTCGAACACGGCCCGAGACCGCGCGAGCCGCTTCACGGCGAGGTTCGAGATGATCCTCAGGTAGACCCGGCCGCCCGTCCACTCCTCGAGGTGCGGGGCAATCGCCTCCGCCATCGTGTTCACCGCGTTCGCGCCCATCGCGTCCCGGCAGTCGACGACGAGGTGCGTGATGACCATGGGCCCGCGCGCCGTCTCGACGACGCGGACCTCGACGTCCCGCGCCCCGCCGCCGAACTTCACCAATACGGGGTCCTTCTCGTTCGCGAGGCGGAGGATTTCTTCCCGGTGCTCGAGGATCTTGAGCCGCGTCGCCTGGGGGTCCGGCACCCCGACGAGCTGGATCTGCCCGATCATCATCGGCCCGCTCGTGGACGCGGTGAAGCCCCCCTTCGACCGCGCGATCTTCGCGGCGTTCGAGGCGGCGGCGACGACGCTGGGCTCTTCGATCGCCATGGGGATGAGGTAGTCCCTCCCGTTGACCTGGAAGTTCACCGCGATGCCGAGGGGCAGCGGGTGCGTGCCCACGACGTTCTCGATCATCCGGTTCACCTGGTCGAACGGCATCGACCCCGTGTTCCCGATCGTCGCGAGCTCGGCGTCGCTGAGCTCACCGAATTCCCGGAGCACCTGCCAGCGGTCCTTCGCGCCCTTCTTGTAGAAGCCCGACAGCTCCGAGCTCTTCATGCGCGCACCATACGCGGGAGAGTCGGGTCCCGCCATAAAGGCATCGCGCGATCAGACCTTCGTCCCGCAGTTCGCGCAGAACGCGGCGTTCGCGTGGAGCGGCGCGCCGCACGACTTGCACGTCGTCGGGGGTGCGGGTGCGGCGCCGGGAGCCGCCGGAGCCGCTGGCGGGACGGGCGGCGGTGCCGCCTGTGGAGGGTACGGCCCGTACGCCGGATAGCCGGCGCCATACGCCCCAGGCATCGCGCCGACGGGCCTCTCCCCGCGGAGGATCAGGTAGATGAATAGGACGATGATCCCGCCGACGAACGCGAAGAACAGGCTCGCGAGGATGAGGAGGAGGACCCACAGGAGCCCGTTCATCCCGCGGCGCTCCGCGTCGCCGTACAACCACACGGCAACGAGGATGAAGACCACGAGGGACGCCACGATCACAAGGCAGATTGTCACCCAGAAGGCGCCGAGCCACTCGAGCTGGAACGGCGTCGCCGCACCGAAAAGCGACATCCGAGGCCTCGTCCCGCTATCGCCTGGGAATATTTAAGCCGTCCTCATGCCGCACCGCTTTGTCCTCGCGGGCGGCGGAAAGCAAATTATAATACCCTGCTAAATATTGTCGGGCCCCAGGGTTGGTGGCATGGAGGAGCAAAAGGCCCCCTCCGCGGAGGCTCCGAAGCCGGCCGCGAAGGGGAAGGGACTGTGGATTGGAATCGCGGTCGTCGTCGTGATCGTCGTGATCCTCCTGGCCGCGGTGTTCGGAGGCCTCTTTGGCCCGCCCGAGGACCGCGTCCTGAAGGTCGGGACGGTCCTTTCGATCACGGGCGGCCTGTCCGCGTTCGGGACGAAGAATCGGCAGGGCGCGATCATGGCCGTGGAGGAGATCAACGCCGCAGGCGGCGTGCTCGGCCAGCCGATCGCGATGTTCCATCAAAACGACGACACGAAGGCCGAGACCGCCCGGAGCGCCGCGGCGACCCTCGTGTCCCAGAACCGCGTGGACGCGATCATCGGTGCCACGGGCTCGGGTCAGTGCTCGACCGTCGTCGAGGTCGCGAAGGCGAACAGCGTCTTCGAGATCTCCGGATCGTGTACGTCCCCGAAGTTCTCAAACACCACGCTGACGGGCGGATGGTGGGGCCGGACGGCTCCCTCGGATGCCCTCCAGGGCGTTGTCGCAGCGAACTACGCGCGGACGAACCTTACCCACACGCGGGCCGCGGTCGTCGGAATCAACAACGCGTACGGCACCGGGCTGTCAAACGTATTCGCGACAAGCTTCGCCGCGCTCGGCGGGACGATCACCGCGGGCTCCCCACGCTTCATCACAGAGGTCCAGAACGGCGCGACGAGCTACACGACGGACCTCGAGGCGGTCCTCGAGGTGACCCCGGCTCCGCAGATCATCTACCTCGTCGCGTACCCGCCCGACGGCGTCCTCGCGATGCGGAACTGGGAGCAGGGCAAGGGCTCCCACGGCGCGGGCTGGAACAACGTGGTGTGGCTGTTCTCCGAGGGCGTGTACGACCAAGTCGGTTTCCTCGACGTCCTGCGGAACACGCCGAACAGCTTCAACATCTCCGCGTACGAGGGGACGGCCCCGAGCGCATACGGCGGCCTCACGGGCCCGAACTACGCGAGTTGGGCGGGAGACTACCAGACGAGATGGACCGCCGCGCCGGGCCTCTTCGACGACAACAACTACGACGCCGCGTTCCTCATCGCCCTCGCGGCCCAGGCCGCGGGCACGGCGACAGGAGCCGGCATCAAGTCGAAGATCCAGGACGTCGCGACCCCGCCAGGGACGATTATCATGCCCGGCGAATGGGCGAAGGCGCTCACGGAGATCGCCGCGGGTCGCGGCATCGACTACGAGGGCGCCTCCGGCAGCGTGAACATCGACGCCCTCGGCGATCCGAAGAGCGGCTACATCGTCTGGAACGTGACCTCGTCCGGTGCGGCCGGGACCAAGGCGATCTTCCCGGAGTCCCTCGTGGACTCGTTCCTCGCGCCGCCGCTCGCGGCCCCGAAGCTCGCGGAGCCCCTGTACGTCTGGTCCCCGCTCGCCCTGACGCGGCGGGACTGAGACGTCAGCCACCGAGGTAGAGGCGCCCGACCTCCGGATCCCGGAGGAGCGCCTCTCCCTTTCCTTCGTACCGGTTCCGCCCCATCTCGAGGACGTACCCTCGGTCCGCCATCGCGAGCGCGCGCCGGGCGTTCTGCTCGACGAGGAGGATCGCGGTCCCGCGTTCGTTGATCTCCTTGATCTTGTCGAAGATTATCGTGACGAGCCTTGGTGCGAGGCCTGCAGAGGGCTCATCGATCAGGAGGAGGATCGGGTCGAGGACGAGTGCCTTGCCGAGGGCGACCATCTGCTGCTCCCCGCCGCTCAGGGAGCCCGCCCGCGCGCGGAGCTTGGGGCGAAGGTTCGGGAAGATCGCGACGATTCCCCCGACCCGGGCGTCGAACTCCTCCTTCTCCGTCATCGGCAGCGTTGCGGCGGCTGACGGCCCCTCCCCGCCTCCTTCCCGACTTCTGCCCGCGCCCGGCAAGAGACGCGACCTGACGGTGGCACCGAACGTCCGGCGGCGTGAGATCCACCCCATCTCGAAGTTCTCGCGGACGGTGAGGTTCGGGAAGATGTTGCGGACCTGCGGGATGTACGCGAGGCCCTCGTGGACGAGGTCCTCCGGGTCCCTCCCCCGGATGCGCGCTCCTCGGAAATTGATCTCCCCGCGCGTCGGCTTCAGGATGCCGATTACTGCCTTGATCAACGTCGACTTCCCCGCACCGTTCGGACCGATGACGACGACGATCTCCTCCGGGTCGACGTGCGCGGACACCCCGTGGAGGATTTCCGTCTCCCCGTAGCCTGCGTCGACCTCCTGGATCTCGAGGAGGGCCGTCGTCAACCCCCCAGGTACGAGTCGATCACCGCGGGGTTCCGCCGGATCTCTTCGGGGGCGCCCTCGACGAGGCGGCGCCCCTGGTGCATGACGATGATCCACTCGCACCGCCGCATCACGACATCCATGTCGTGCTCGATGAGGAAGAAATCTACCCCCTTCTTCCGGAGGCCCTCGATGATCTCGAGGATCTTCTGCGCGAGCACTGGGTTCACGCCGGCCACGGGCTCGTCGAGCAGGACGAGCTTCGGGTCCGCCATGAGGGCGCGCGCGAGCTCGAGGAGCTTCTTCTGTCCCCCCGAGAGGTTCCGCGCGTATTCGTCCCGCAAGTGCCGGAGGCCGATCTCCCCCAGGACCTCCTCCGCCTTGCGGATGACCTCCGCCTCCCCCTTGCGGATGTCGAAGGGCCGGCGCACGAGGTCGAACAATCGCTCCCCCGTGACGCGCGGGGCCGCGACCATCAGGTTCTCGAGGACCGTCATGTTCCGGAGCTCCCGCGGGATCTGGAACGTCTTGATCAGGCCGCGGGCGACGATCGCGTGGGGCGGCAGGCCGTCGACCCGCTTGCCGTCGAAGCGAATCTCCCCCGCGTCCGGCGCATGGAGGCCCGCGATCGCGTTGAACAAGGTCGACTTCCCCGCCCCGTTCGGACCGATGAGCGCGGTGAACACTCCGGACCGGACCGCGAACGAGCACCCGTCGACCGCCCGGATCCCCCCGAACGTCTTCACGACGTCCCGGACCTCGAGGATCGGGGTCGCCACGCGGTCACGCCTCCTTCCGAGGCACGTATTTCGGCTCGGGGAGGATGCCTTCGGGCCGGAAGAGGATGAACAGGATCAGCAGGAGGCCGATCACGATCTGGTTGATGAAATCGATCCGGAGGGCCCAGTCCGTCGGAACGTAGGCCTTGAGCTGCTGGCTCGTCCAGCCGAAGAGGTAGAACAGGTACCCGCCAAGGATGACCCCCCGGTGGTGCCCGCTTCCGCCGAGGATCACGACGACGTACGTGTTGAACGTCGCGAACGCCGCGTACGAATCCGGATGCACGGAGCCGTTGAAGCTCGCCTGGAGCGCCCCAGCGAGGCCCATGATCCCGCACCCGATCCCGAACGCGCTGAGCTTGAGGCGGAACGCGTTCTTGCCGAGCGCCTCCGCGGCCTCCTCGTCCTCCCGGACGGCGCGGAGGGCCCGACCCCACGGAGCGCGGGACATGAACTCGAGCACGACGAACACGAGGAGGGTCGCCGCGAGCGCGACGACGACGAACGCGCCGTCGGAGCTCCATCCCCGGGGGATGAACCCTTCGAGGGGGCGGGGGACGAATCCGAGACCGAGGTCCCCTCCCGTGAGCCGCCTCTCGTTCTTCAGGATCAACCGCACGATCTCCGCGAGGGCGAGGGTTGCGATCGCGAGGTAGTCCGCGCGGAGCCGGAGCGTCGGGATCGCGACGGCGATCCCGAAGAGGCCGGCGATGACCATGGCGATCAGCGCGGAGGACACGATGTCGAAGGGGACCGGCGGCCCCGCGTGGTACCAGTTCGTCACGGGATCCGCGAACCGTCCGGTCGACAGCATGCCGAACGTGTACGCACCGATCCCCATGAAGCCGGCGACCCCCGCGTTGAAGAGGCCCGTCTTCCCCCACTGCAGGTTCAGCCCGAGGGACACGAGGACGAGAAGCGTCGCGGGGACCGCGTAGTTCGCGAACTGGAGGACGAGGGAGTCAAGGACCAGGCTCGGCCACCCCTTTCCTCCGAAGCCGCCGTGCCAGCCCTCCGAATCCGAGCCCGCGCGCGGACCCCATGATCCCCTGTGGCATGAATAGGAGGACGAGGATCATCACGAGGAACGCGCCCGCCGGCTCGTACTCTGCGCCGCCCTCGAGCACCCCCGTCTGGCGTAGGGCGTCGAACCCCACGTTCGACACCTTCTGGACGATCCCGACGATCAGGCCCCCGAGCATCGCGCCGTACGGGGAGCCGATCCCCCCGATGATTACCGCGGCGAAGATGTACAGGAGCACGAAGAAGCCCAGGTACGGCGTCACGTTGACGATGACCGCGAGGAGCACCCCCGCGATCCCCGCGAACGCACCGCTGATCATCCAGGTCCACATCGTCACGCGCCGGGTGTCGATGCCCGAGGTCCGCGCGAGCTCGAGGTCGTCCGCGCACGCCCGCATCGACTTGCCCAGGGTCGTGTACTGGAGGAGGAGATGGAGGAAGGCGATCATCGCGACGGAGGTGACGAGGGTCAGGATCTCCACGGGGTTGATCGAGAGACCGCCGATGTCCGGCGGCACCGTGACGTTCAGGTATCGGACGTCCGGCGTAAAGATCGCGGAGATCACGTTCTGGATCACGAGGGCGACGCCGACGGATGCGATCAGCGCCGCGACCGCGGGGCGGTTCTCAAGCCGCCGGAATATCGCGATCTCGAGTACGATGCCGACGAGTCCGATCGCCAGGAGCGCGGCGAGCCCCGCGAGGAGGATGTCGCCGCCGGCCACGACGTTCACGGTGAACGCGACGTACGCGCCCGCGGTCATCAGGTCGCCATGGGCGAAGTTCGCGAACTTCTTGATCGCGTACGTCAGGGAGAGCCCGGAAGCTCCGAGGACGTACACGCTGCCGACGACGACGCCCTCGAGGGCGGCTCGGATCCCCCGCGTGCCGAACGCCGCGCTCGCGACGGCGACGAACGCCAACAGGAACAGGATCGCGGACGCCCACCGGGGGATCACGCGGAGCGATGGCAGCGTCACCGGCTCGTTTCCTCCCATTCCTCGGGGCGCGGGCCCCACGCTCGGACGCATGGCACGGGACCCGGGCGGGGTCCCGGTCGTTCGGTTGTTCACCATGATAGGCCGTGTCAATATAAGGACTTCTTCGCGCGCCCGGGGTGTCCGGAAGTCTTTTCCCGACCACCCTCATCCCGTCCCCGTGCGCCCCGTCCTGATCCTCATGGACCCTCAGGGCCGGAAGTATCCCGTTGCCCTCGAGGAATCCATGGTCCGCGTCCGCGGCCTCGGGACCTTCGAGGCGGCGAAGCTCCTCGCGAGCGTCGGGCGGAAGGTGTCCGTCGGCGACCGCTCGTTCCTCGTCCTCGCGGCGTCGTCGCGGGACCTGCGAGACACGATGGACCGCGGCCCCCAGACGTTCGCCCACAAGGACCTCGCCTCCGTCCTGTTCGAGGCGGACATCGGCGCGGGCGCGCGCGTCGTCGAGGCCGGGTCGGGCTCGGGCGCCCTGACCGTCGCCCTCGCCCGCGCGGTCCGGCCGAACGGCCACGTGGTCTCGTACGACGTCCGGGAGGAGTCCCTCGCCGTGGCCCGCGGGAACGTCGAGCGCGCGGACCTCGCGGGGATCGTCGAGTTCCGCCAGGCGGACGTCCGGCAGGGGATCCCCGAGCGCGGGGTCGATGCGGTGATCCTCGATCTCCCGGACCCGTGGGCCGCGGTGCCCGCCGCGTGGGAGGCACTGCGGGCGTGCGGTCACCTCGTGACGTTCAGCCCGAACATGGAGCAGGTGAAGGAGACTGTCGCCGCGGTCCGCGGCCTGCCGTTCGTGGGCGTGCGCACGGTCGAGGTGATCGAGCGGGAGATGGAGGTGCGGGAGGTCGGCGTGCGCCCGTCGTTCGCGGCGCTCGGGCACACGGGCTACCTGACGTTCGCGCGGAAGGTCCTCGACAAGTTCTAATACATCGGTCCGCTCCGCGCCGCCGGGATGGCGTCCGACCTGATCGCGTTCGCGGTGACGACGTTCGTCGCGATCTTCGCGATCGTGAACCCGCTGAACGCGACGACGTTCTTCGTCGTCCTCACGCGGTCGTATTCGAACGCGATGAAGAAGGCCGTGATCGAGAAGGCGATCCTCGCCGCGACAGTGACCCTCGTCGTGTTCGCGTTCGTCGGGAACACCGTGTTCCTCGTGTTCGACATCTCGATCCCCGCGTTCCGGATCGCCGGCGGCCTCCTCCTGTTCTCGATCGCGTTCGCGATGATGCAGGGGGAGCGGTCGAGGACCCAGCTCACGGCCCAGGACCGGCAGGAGGCGCTCGAGCGGGAGGCCGTCGGGATCACGCCCCTCGGGATCCCGATGTTCGCAGGACCCGGCGCGATCACGACGGTGATCGGCCTCATGGCGGAGGCGTCCGCGCCCCTTGACTTCGCGCGGATCGGGATCATCCTCGCGTCGATCCTCGTGACGATGAGCGTCGGGTGGGTCATGCTCGCGAACGCGGACCGCGTGTTCCACCGGATGGGGCGGATAGGCGTCTACGCGTTCTCGCGGATCATGGGGCTCATCCTCGCGGCGATTGCCGTGCAGTTCGTCATCCTCGGGATCCAGGGCGCGGTCGCGCAGTACTTCATGCCGCTCTTCGGGCTCGCGCCGCCGTGATCACAGAACGATCGGCTCGACCCGCTTCGGCTGCACGACCTTCCGCGCGAAGCGGGTGAAGCGGTCGGGGTGTTCCGTGTGGACCGGGATGACGGTCTCCGCGCCGATCCGCGCGATCATCTCCCCGACCTCCCGCTCGTTCAGGTGGCCGGAGGCGTGGATCTGCACCCGCACGAGGCCGAACCGGCGAATCCAGTTGTCGAGGACCTCCCCGCTGATGTCCTCCTCGTCGAACGGCTCGCTCTTCGAGTGGATGTACGGCGAGCCCTGAGGCGGCCGCAGGTCGACCAGCTCCTGAAGGTGGTACACGTCGAGCTGGAGGATGACGTCCTGGGGCCGCGCTCGGACGTCGTCCGCGGTGACGACCCGGTCCTTCATCTTCGACCGGACGTCCCGCTCCCACGGGTCCGTCCTCCGGAGCTGACGGTCGTACACGAGGACGTCGTCGTCCCGCTCGAGGTCCGGCACGGAGATCCGTGCGTCCTTCTTCATCTCGAGGAGGAGGTACGCGGTCTTCGCGTTCACGACGAACCGCCGCCCCGTCGCCTTCGCGACCTCGAAGAACGTGCGCATGCGGTCGACGTCGCGGCCGGGGAAGGTCGCAAGGACGAGCCGGCGCTTCGCGCCGTGGACGACCTCGATCGCCCTCGCCTTCACGTCGGCCTCCGTCAGGTTTTCCCGCGGATCCTCCGGGGCGACGCGGGTGCCCTCCGTGATCAGGGCGATCGGCTTCGCCTTCGCCGCGGCGGCGATGAACTCGTCCGTGAACTCCCCCTTTGGGCCGTGCCGCCGCAGGTCGCCCGTGTACGCGACGGTCCCCCGGCTCGTGTGGACGAGGTATCCGTACGCCGCGGGCGCGCTGTGGTCCACGTGGATCGGCTCGACCTCGACGCCGTCCGCCATGACCGTGCGCCCTGTGCGGAACGTCTTGTACGCGTGGTCGCCGAGCGCCATCGACGGGGTCGACGTCCCCCACGCCTGCAGGATCGTCCGCGTGCCCTCGCCCACGTGCACGGGGATCGCCGGGTCGACGAACTTCAGGTGGTTCGTGTGGTCGAAGTGGACATGGGTGACGAAGATCCCCGAGTACTCCGGCTCGATCCAGGGGAAGTCCGTGGCCTCGAGGGCTTGTGCCGCGTACAGCCCGCGGATCCTCGGGACGAGGTCCAGGGCGAAGTGGTCTCGCAGACCGAAACGGTCCCGGGCCCCGAGGAACTCCGCGAAGTACGCCTCCCCGAGGTTGAAGGGCGCGCCCATGTCCAGCCAGATCCGCGCGTCGCGGTCCTCGAGGAGGATCTTGTTCCCGCCGATCTCCGCGACCCCGCCATGGAACGTCAGGGAGGCCAACGCGGCTCCCCTCCCGCCGCGGCCCTCACTCCGAGAGCTGCGTCACGATCACGTCGCGGACGGCCTTCATCGTCTTGAAGGCAAGGAGGAGCCGGCCCTCGGGGTCCGTCTTGAACAGGCGGGCCTCCACGTGCTCCGCCGGGGCGACGAGGAGGCTCTGGATCCGGCCCGTCTTCGTGTCCACGATGAAGTCCGCGAGGATCCCGAGGATCTGCCCGTCCTCCGTCATGACCGTCTTGCCCTTGAGCTCCGTGGCGAAGAGTTTCATTCCCGCCTCTCCGGCTCCGCATAACCGCGCCTCCTTATTTCTTCCTTTCCGCGGACCGGCGCGCGCGGAGGATCTCCCGGTAGAAGCCCCTGGCGTGCTCCTGCCAGGTGGGCCCCCGGGCCCCGCTCGGGACGGAGACGAGCCGCTCGATCACCGCGTCCTCCGTCTCCCGGGACCCTCGGCCGTCGATCGCCTTGAGGAAGAACAGCCCCCGCCACAGGTAGTCGTCCCACGTCGAGCCCACGTCGATCGTCGGCGGGATCG
>MGVZ01000062.1:0-5001 GCA_001800745.1 Euryarchaeota archaeon RBG_16_67_27 | reverse complement strand
CGAGCCCGCGGCGCTGAGGTTCGTCGCGTATGCCTCGAGGACCGCGGGGATGATCGGGACCTCTCCGTTCGAGGAGAGACCGCATCCCGGGCATGCGACGCCGGGGCGGAACGGCAGGAACTCCGTGCCACAGCGGTCGCAGCGGAAATCATGATCCAGCGGGGCCACGAATGCCCTCCACGGTAGGGGGAAGGACGTCCGTGGGGGTCAAGATTCCTTCTTACCGTATGAACGAGGTTCTAACGAAACACGGTCCCGCCCGAACCCGCGCGACGTCATGTTCTTATACGCCCGGTCGCGTGCGTTCAGGTCGCTCCCCGACGGGGTGGACCCATGGACGACGTCATCATCGAACGCGGCTGCTTCCTCGGCCTTGCGACGAGCGCGATCGAGGCGTACAACCGGGAGACGAATGGGTTCCTCCTCGGGAACACGGGAACCCGGACCCTACGCGCCCGGCGGCGCGAAGTCACCGTCCTCCGGGCCGCGTACCCGCTCCAGACGGAGGACCGGAAGCCGAACTGGGTGTCCCACGGGAACGTGCGGGCGTTCGAGCGTGCGCAGCGGACCGTGGAGCATCTCGACGTCGGGTACGAAGTCCTCGGGGGGTTCCACAGCCATACCGGTTCCGACGGGGCCGCCCGGCTGTCCCGGACGGACCTCGACTACGTCGCGGACGAGATCCGCCGGATCGGGAGGACCCGGAGCCTCGACCGGGCGCGGTGGCTGGAGGTCGTCCTCGCTCTCCGGCGGAGGGAGTGGACGCGATCCCACGAGATCGGCTGGACGACTCGCCAGTATCGCCGGAAGATCGGATGCACGGTCGCGATCGAGCCCTCGCGCGGCTTCGACATGACGATCGGCGGGTACTGGGTCCGTGCGGGACCCAATGGCCGGCCGGGGACGTGGGACATCACGGGCACGGACGAGGCGAGG
Organism: Euryarchaeota archaeon RBG_16_67_27; assembly: GCA_001800745.1. Classification (GTDB taxonomy): domain Archaea; phylum Thermoplasmatota; class Thermoplasmata; order RBG-16-68-12; family RBG-16-68-12; genus RBG-16-68-12. The sequence goes on along the minus strand of MGVZ01000062.1, from coordinate 4,065 downwards.
CTCGCCCTCCCATGGTCCGGGTGAGCTGTCGCCCCTCGGGCCTCGTCCTGCGCGGCGTGCCGCTTCGCGCGCCGCTCAGCGCTGGAACGCCCGCCGCCCCATCCGCTGGCTCAGGAGGTCCTGGACCTTCGTGGGGCTCGGGACCATGTCGATCGTGATCGAGTCGTCCCCCGTGTCGATGTTCAGCGTGCCGATCCGCAGGACCCTCTGGAGGAGGCTCTGGTTGAGGTCGACCTTCTCGAGCTGGGTGTAGGGAACCATCATCGTCCGCTTGTTGAGGATCCCATCGCGCCGGATGATCTTGTTGTCCGTGATGATGTAGTGCGTCGACGCTCGCTTGAGCTCTGCGGTGACGAGGGAGAGGAGGCCGAGGGCCGCAAGGACGACGGACAGGATCGTGCCTAGTGACCATCCGAGGATCGAGATCGTGCCGACCGCGTTCTGGATCTGGGGCACGAGGTCCGCGAAGAGGATGAGCGCGAGCGCCTCCGCGAGGACGAAGAGAACGTAGTACTTGAACGAAATCAGCCGCGTCGGTCGGGTCTCGAGGAGCGTCTGTTCTCCTTGGTACATGTGGAGCCGTCCTTCCCTGCAAGGGGACGCGGTTCATCCAGGGCGCCGGATAAAATGGTTTCGCCGCGATTCGCGACCCGGGCACGAAGCCTCGGTGCCCGTCCGCGGACGGACCTCGGATGAAGAACATTCATATCGTCGGACTCCCGTCGGGTCACGCGTGACCGTCCTCTTCGGCACGCTCGGCTGGCGCCCCCAGAGCCTCGCCCCCTCGATCCGCTCGACGGAAGGACTCGATGGGGTCGTGTTCTACCACAGCGACCACGCGAAGAGCCGCGGGGCGCGGGCGAAGGTCGTCGAGCTATGCCGCGCCCTCGGGGTCGCAGTGACCCCCGTCGAGCTGGGCGACGCGTTCGACCTCCTCGAGATTGCGGAGCGGATCCGCGCGGACGTGCGACGGGCGAAGGCCACGGGGGCGGTCCTCCGGTTCAACATCGCGGGCGGGACGCGGCTCATGAGCAGCGCCGCCCTCCTCGTCTGCATCCTCGAGGGGATCCCCGCGACGTACGTCCACGACGAGACCCTCCGGGAGGTGCCTTTGCCCCTCCTCCGGATCACGTACGGGGAGCGGCTGACACCGAAGCAGCGCGAGGTCCTCGCGTTCCTCCTGGAGAACCGGGAGAAGCCGCACACGGAGACGAGCCTGGCGAAGGCGCTCGGTGTGCACAAGGCGACGATGAACCACCATATCCGCGAGCTCGAGGCGAAGGGCGCGATCGCGCGCGTGAGGGACCCGGAGGACGCGCGGGCCCTCCTGGTCCGGCCGACGCCGGGGATGGAGCTCCTCGTGGGGTGAGGCGATCCCCGAGCGGACCCTCGTCGCGACGTTCGGCTCCGACCCCCGTCACGTGCTCCCCGCCCTGCGCCTGATGCCGTACGACCGGCTCGTCCTCCTCGCGGGCCGGGCCGCGCTGCGGTCCGCGGGGTTCCGCCGCCTCCGGGCGATCGAGCCGGGCCTCCGCGCGGTTCCCGTGGATCCGTTCGACTTCCTCGACTGCCTGTCCACGGCCCGCGCGGCGTTCCGCGACGCCCTCCGGACGGGCGACACGGTGCGCGCGAGCGTGAGCGGGGGCACGAAGGTCCTCGCGGACGCGACGATCCTCGCCGCGTTCCAGGAGGGCGTCGAGGCATGGTACTGCGACCCGGACCCCATCCGGCTGCCCGTCCTCCGCGGGGTCCGGATCGAGGACGCGTTGAGCCCGGCGGACCGCGTCGTCGCGCGGCTCCTCTCCCGGTCGCTCGGCTCCGAGGACCTCGTGCGCCTGGGGCGGGAACGAGGCATGCCGCGTTCCACAGTCCTCGCCTCCCTGCACGCGCTGCGCGACCTCGGGCTCGCGTCCGTCCGGCTCGAGTCCGGGAAGGCCGTCGTCGCCCCGACGCCCGCGCTCGCGGCGTACCGCGCCCATCTCGCCCGATCGGGAGGAAAGGCCTAAGAGACAGCCCGCGATGCCCCGCCCGGGGACACCATGATCCGGGTGCAGGTCGAGATCCGCCTGAGGAAGGGCGTCGCGGACCCGGAGGGGGACAACGTCACGAAGGCGCTCAAGCTCCTCGGGTTCTCCGGCGTCCGGGGCGTCCACAGCGCGAAGCGCTTCCTCCTCGACCTCGACACGAAGGACGCGAAGGCCGCGAAGCGCGACGTCGAAGAGATGTGCCGAAAGCTCCTTGCGAACCCCGTGATCCACGACTACGCGATCAGCCTCGTGAAGTGAGTCCCGGGCGGGTCCCTTCCCGACAGGGCGCATCCCGCCGGGGGGGATTCTGCCCGGACGCACGATCCGCCTACGCGTACCCGCCCACGCGCTGCATCCGGAGATCCGCCTGCAGGTGGTCGGTCGAGAGCATCGCCGACTTGCGCATCTCCCGGTCCGCGGCGCGGACGAAGTCGTCCATCGTGATCCGGTGGCGCTTCCCCCGCCGGAGGGAGGTCCGCATCGCCTGGCGGACGACGTTGAGGATCGATCCCCCGGTCAGGGCGTACTTGCGCGCGAGTGTCTCCAGGTCGACGTCCGCGGCGAGAGGGGCCTGCTTCGGGACGATCCGCCGGAGGATTTCGAGGCGGAGCTCCGGGCCCGGGACGGGGAACTCCACGGCGACATCGATCCGACGGTCCAGGGCGCGATCGAGGGCCCGTGCGAGGTTCGTCGCGAGGATCACGATGCCCGGATGGTTCTCCAGGCGATTCAGGAGGACGTTCACGTCGCGGTTCGTCCACGGGGGTGCCCCGGCCCCGCGACGGTGGAACACGGCGTCCGCCTCGTCGAAGAACAGGACCGCCCCCTGGTCCGCCGCGTTCGTGAAAACGGCCTCGATGTTCTTCTCCGTCTCCCCGACCCACATGTTCTCGAGCTGTGCGTAGTTCACGACGTGGAGCGGCTTGTCGAGCTCGTGCGCGATCGCCTCCGCGGCCATCGTCTTCCCCGTGCCCGGCGGCCCAGCGAACAGGAGGGAGATCCCTTTCGTCTTCCGGACGACCTTGGAGAGCCCCCACCGGCCGTACATGAGGCGCTTGTGGCGGACCTCCGCCAGGGCGTCCTCGAGCCCCTCCCGGGTCGTCGGGGCGAGGACGAGGTCCTTCATCGTGAATCGCGGCCGGACGGCGTGGGCGAGGGGGCGCGGCTCCGGGGCGTGGACGTGAGGCTCGGCCTCATCCGCCTCGTCCTCCGTCTGATAGATCTCGACGCCCGTCTTCAGGAGACGGACGAGCCGGGCGACGTCGTCGCGGGAGACGTGCCGGCAGGACTCGCGGATCCGGCCACACTTCGGGCACTTCACAATCCACTCGTCGCGGTCCTTCTTCCCCATACGGACCCCTCGACCGCGCGCCGCAGCGGTCGCGGCGCGCTTCGTTCGCTCACGCATCGCGTTCCTGCTTCATGAACCCTCGCCCCCGCGGCGACCGAGAAACCCTAATGTAGCGAGCGCCCTTGCCCATCCGGGGCGGAAGGGTTGGGCGACCGCTACCGCAAGCGAGCCGCGGACTTCGAGCTGTACGAGGTCGCGCTCCGCGGCGCCCCCGACGAGGAGCTCGCCGCGATCAGCGAGGAGATGGGGCTCGCGCTCTCCGTGGACGAGATGAAGCGGGTCCAAGCGCACTTCGACGCCGTCGGCCGCGACCCGCTCGACGTCGAGGTGCAGAGCCTCGGCCAGGCGTGGTCCGAGCACTGCTGCTACAAGTCCTCGAAGGTCTTCCTGCGGGAATTCATCTTCCCCGTGCAGGCGCCGTGGGTGATCGACCGCGGCGACGCGGGTGTCGTCGAGTTCGACGCGGACCACGCGGTCGCCCTGAGGATCGAGAGCCACAACCACCCGAGCGCGATCGAGCCCTACGGCGGTTCGATGACGGGCATCGGCGGGATCCTCCGGGACGTCCTCGCGATGGGCGCCCAGCCGATCGCCCTCGCGGACCCTCTTCACTTCGGCCCGCTCGACTTCCCGTTCGAGAAGCTCCCCCGGGGGATCAAGCATCCGAAATACCTGTTCGGCGGGGTC
>MGVZ01000061.1:6409-6478 GCA_001800745.1 Euryarchaeota archaeon RBG_16_67_27 | reverse complement strand
GGGGAGCTCCCCGATCGCCTGGACGAGCACCGCGACGATGAGGAGCAGGTTCGACGCGACGAGGACGGC
>MGVZ01000061.1:4645-6283 GCA_001800745.1 Euryarchaeota archaeon RBG_16_67_27 | reverse complement strand
CGTCGGAGACCCGCCGGATCCCGCGCGCAATCGACGGCGCCAAGGTTCTTATCGTGTCCCGCCCATGGTAAACCCGGGGGATGTCTGTCCAGACGGGGATTCGGCGAACCGCCGCGATTCCGGTGGCGGTGGTCCTCGCATTCGTTCTCGGCACCGTCCTGTCGCCGGGAGGCGCCTCGGCCGGGGTGCCCGACGCCTCGGCGCCCTCCCAGTTGCAGGCTCGCGGCATCATCGCGATCTACGGCGACTCCGAACTCACCCCGGCGAACGGCGTCGTGGGCGGGAACGGGACTTCCGTCGATCCGTACGTGATCGCGGGCTGGGACATCGCGTCGGGCGTGGACGTCGGGATCCGGATCGTCGGGACGTCCTCCTTCGTCCTCGTCCGGGACGTCCGCGTCGACGGGCTTGGAGCGTCGCTCGGGGCCGGGATTTTCCTGTACGGCCTGTCGAACGTCACCGTCTCGGATGCGGTCCTCCAGGACGTCTGGGAGGGGATTGCCGTCGAGTCGGCCGCCGACGTGCTCCTCACCCGACTCGAGATCACCTCCGGCTCCGTCGGGGTCGGGATCCGGGGGTCCGGGCGTGTGACGGTCTCGGACAGCACCTTCCGCGGCGCCGGGAGCGGGATCAGCGCGTACATGGCGCAGGATCTCCGGGTCGAGGGCAACGACATCGTTCTCCGGCCGGGGTACCGGTCCGGGATCTCCATGCGCGACGTTCGGGACGCGAACGTCTCCCGGAACGTCGTCGTCGGCGGCTGGTCCGGGATCGAGGCGTTCGACTCGATGACCGTCACCGTGTTCTCGAACACGGTCTCCTGGGCGTCCGAGCGCGGCATCTACGCGGACTCCGGCGACCTCACCGCGACGTGGAACGAGCTCCGGCGGAACCGCTACGGGATGTACCTGTACTTCGCGACGATCACCGTCCACCACAACCGGTTCATCTACAACGAGATTCAGTCGTTCGACGCGGGCGGGAATCTCCCGTGGGACCTGGGCTACCCGGCGGGCGGGAACTGGTGGTACGACTACGAGGGCGTCGACGCCTGCTCGGGCGTGGCGCAGGACGTGTGCCCAGACCCCGACGGCATCGGCGACACGCCGTACACGCCGTCGTACGCGGGCGGCAGCGTCCGGGACCGGTACCCGCTCATCCCGACGTGGTGGCCGCCGTACGCCCGGCTCGTCCCCTCGCGGACGGAGGCGTTCGCCGGGGAGGAGGTCACGTTCGACGCCTCCCGGTCGACGGACGAGGATGGCGCGATCGCGAGCTACACCTGGGACCTCGGGGACGGCGCCTCCGGGACGGGTCCGCTCGTCACCCATGCGTTCTCCGGCCCGGGTTCCTACGTCGTGAACCTGACCGTCGTGGACGATGACGGACGTGGCGATGCCGCCTTCGCGGTCCTCCGGGTCGTGCCCCCTGTCTCCTTCGTCATGGTCGAGCACGCGAGCGGCTTCCGCCTCCCCGTCCCCTCGAACTGGTCCGTCGAGCGGGACGTGCCGTTCGAGGGGGAGACGATCCAGATGCTCGCGACCGGGCCCACGGTCAGCGGCTTCCCGACGAACGTCCTCGTCATGACGGATCAGGACGCGTCCGTCCGCGAATCCAGGTCGTACCTGTCCGCAGTCG
>MGVZ01000061.1:4325-4471 GCA_001800745.1 Euryarchaeota archaeon RBG_16_67_27 | reverse complement strand
TTCTGGTTCCTCATCTTGAGCGCGTCGTCCGAGGCCTACCGGGACACGAACCGGACGTTCATCGCGATGGCGGAGGGGTTCGAGATCACCTTGCCGGTCCCCGGGCCCGACCTCCTCGTCCTGGCGATCGCGGTCGGGGCGATCCT
>MGVZ01000061.1:0-4267 GCA_001800745.1 Euryarchaeota archaeon RBG_16_67_27 | reverse complement strand
GCCGGCGTGCCCCCCGCGGCGCCTCCGGGCTACCCCGCCGTCGCTCCGGGAGCCCCACCGCCTGCCGCAGGGGTCCTCCCCGCGTTCGAGGCGTGCCCGGTCTGCGGGACGCGCCGCGACCTGTTCGCGACGTTCTGCGGCCGGTGCGGCGCGAGGCTGAAGCCCCCCGCGTAGCCGGACGTCCTGAGGGTCGCCACGACCCCGGCCCGTGTCCCTGCGGCGAATCCCGTCCGGCCGGCGGATTCGCAAGGAGATGCGAGATGTTAAATATAGCATCTTACATTTTACATGTATGATGCGAGTGGTCCAGACCGAGGTCTCCGAGACGGAGCACGCCCTCCTCTCCGCGTATGCGAAGGCTCACGGGCTGTCGATCAAGGCGGCCGTCCGCACGGCGATCCGTTCCCTGGCCCTGCGGGACGAGGTCGATCCGAAGGACCGGATCTTCCGAGCCTTCCCCGTCGTCACGAAGAAAGGCAAGATCTCCGATGCCTCGGAGAGGGCCGATCATTACCTCTACGGGGAGTCTCCGTGATCTTCTTCGACACGGGCGCATGGGTCGCCCTCGCCCTGTCGGGGGACCGGAACGCCGCCAAGGCCCGCGCCTTCCTTGCGGAGGTCTCCCGGGGGGCCCACGGGGCCGTCGTCACGTCGAGTTTCGTCCTGGACGAGGTCGCGACCCTCCTCCGCATGGCTGCGGACGTGCCTTCGGCCTCGCGGTTCCTCCACTCGGTCCTTGATTCGCGGAGCGTGACCGTCGTCTGGATCGACCCGGTCCACTTCCGCACGGCGTTCGAGCTCTTCGCAGGGCACCCGGACAAGCGATGGTCCTTCACCGACTGCACGAGCTTCGTCGTGATGCGGGACCTGAACATCCAGACGGCCTTCGGGTTCGACCGGAACTTCGAACAGGCCGGGCTCACGCGCCTCCCGTGAACGCGGGCGAGGCATCTCGCCCCGACCGGCGGGATGTCCCCCCGCCGTCTTTGTGACCACCTTCGGCCTGCGGTGGCGTGTCGATGATCGACGTCGAGGGCCTCGCGAAGGGCTACCAGCGCGTCCGCGGGGACGACTCGAAGGCCCTCGACGGCGTCACTGTCGACGTCCCGGACCGCATGATCTTCGGCTTCCTCCGCCCGAACGGCGCCGGCAAGACGATCGCGATCCGGGTCCTTCCCATGACGCTCCCGCCCGCGCACGACCGGCCGGCTCGCTCAGTAGGTCTCCACCTGGAGTCCGCGCACCCGGGCGAAGGAGCGATCCCGGGTGAGGAGCCGCTGACCATGTCGCTTCGTGACTGCGGCGATGAACAGGTCGGCGGCTCCGAGGGCCTCGCCCCGCGCGAGGAGGTCCGCCCCGATCTTCCCGGCCTCGTGGTAGGCCTCCGGGTCGAACGGAAGAAGGGTGAGGGACTCCAGTAGCTCGTGGGCCTTCGCGAGCTCGCGGCCACCGAGGAAGTACGCCCCGATGAGGACTTCTGCGGCCGCAGGGGGGGTCACGCACTTCGGCTCGCCCGATTCCTCAAGAGTCCGTGCGCGACGCACGGCGGCGGACGCTTCGTTGAGAAGGTCCACGAGGAACGTCGTCTCGAGGCTGACCACGTCAACCCTTCCCCGCGCGTCTCGTCTCGCGAGCGATCTTCGCCTTCGAGAGTTCATCGCTCGCCTCGAGGAACGCGAGATACCGCTCCATCGTCGCCTTGGGCACGTGCTTCCACGCGCCCGCGAACTCGAGCAGGGACCGATTCCGCCGGGCGAGCCGCCGCACGACGTCGCTGAAGCTCTCGCCCCCCTGTTTGAGCGCCGCGAGCGCCTCGTAGGCGTCCTGAGACAGGGTCACGGTCTTCACAGACATGGCAATGTGTTTATACAAACACACTTACTTAATGTTGTCGGCCGGGTCTGCGACTCCCAAGGCCTCGCCCCGCGCCGACAGATGCACCCCATTTCGGCGGCTTCGTGGCATGCCACCGAATCGAAGGCCGGAGGGTGAGCGCTCGAGCCGAGCGTGGTCCCAGGACCCCGCGACCTTTATGGTCCGCTTCGCTTTCGTCTGACCTGTCGATGATCGACGTCGAGGGCCTCACGAAGGTCTACCAGCGCGTCCGCGGGGACGGCGCGAAGGCGCTCGACGGCGCGACGTTCCACGTCCCGGACCGCACGGTCTTCGGGTTCCTCGGCCCGAACGGCGCCGGCAAGACGACGACGATCCGGATCCTCGCGACCGTCCTCCCGCCCACGGACGGCCGGGCGCGGGTCGCCGGCCACGACATCGTCGCGGAGCCGATCGCCGTCCAGCGGTCGATCGGGTACATGCCCGAGTACCCGGGCTTCTACCCGACGATGACCGGGGCGCAGCACCTCGACTACTGGGGCCAGTTCCACAAGATGCCCCGCGCCGAACGACGCGCGCGGGCGAAGGAGCTCCTCGACCTCGTGGGCCTGGGCGACGAACGGAAGAAGAAGGCGAAGGCGTACAGCCACGGGATGCTCAAGCGGCTCGGCCTCGCGCAGGCCCTCCTCCACAATCCTCCGATCCTCATCCTCGACGAGCCCTCCGGGGGGCTCGATCCGTACGGGATGATCTTCTTCCGGAACCTGATGCGGGACCTCCATCGGGAAGGCAAGACGATATTCCTCTCCTCGCACATCCTCAGCGAGGTCCAGCAGACCTGCACCCACCTCGGCGTGATCCACAAGGGGCGGATCGTCGCGACGGGGACGCACGAGGAGATCCAGGCGCGCCTCGGCCCCGCGGCGGCGCCGAAGGCGCTGATCGAGGCGTCCGAGGTCCCGGGGAGCGCGGTCGACGGCCTGCGTGGCGTGGCCCACGTCACGGACGTCGCGCGGGCGGACTGGGGGCTGATCGTCTCGATGGACTCGGACGTCCGCGCGGAGGTGAACGCGTTCCTCGTGAACCGCGGGGTCGCCGTGCGCGGCGTGAAGCTCGCCGAGGTGACCCTCGAGGACGCCTTCGTCGCGCTCACGGGAGGGAAACCGACGTGACCCTGAACCCCGCAGACTGGTTCCGCGGTTCCCTCGTCGTCGCCCGACGGGACTTCTTCTCGAACGTGAAGAGCGTGCGCGTCCTCGTCGTGAGTCTCCTCACCCTCCTGATCATGGTCGGCGCCGCGTTCGGGCTCCAGGGCTTCACCCCGTTCGCCCCGAACGTCTCCGAGCACGTGTGGGCGAGCGCGGCGTACCCGAGTGCGAACGCCTCCGACGCGGGGATCGTCGTGCGGGTCGCGGACCCTTTCGGGAGGCCGCACGAAGGGGTCGAGGTCGCCCTCGGGGAACCGGACCCCGGCGCGCCGTTCCGGGAGCGCGACACGAACATCACGGACGCGGACGGCTGGACGTCGTTCCCTCGGATCGGCTCCGGGTTCTGGCCCCTCGAGGTCGGTCCGGGCAGGCTGGCGCCCACGACGGTCGTGTTCATCGAGCCGGTCCGGCCCGCGAGGAACCTCAGCGTCCTCGTGTTCCAGACGGACCTGATCGGCGACGGCGCCCCGCGGGACGTGAACCTCCTCGTCCTCTCGATCGACGGCACGGCCCAGGCCGACGTCGACGTGGCCGTGAACGGAACGGTCGCGAAGGCCACGGACGCGAACGGGTTTGCGTGGGTCCGGCTCGACCCGGGCACCTGGCGCCTCACCCTGACGGCCCTCGGCGATACGTGGATACAGAACGTCTTCGTCGCGGAGCCCCTGTTCGAGCTCCCGATCTTCAGCGGCCCGGACTCCGTCCTGTACTTCCTCGCGTTCGGCCTCATGGGCCTCTTCGCTCCCATCGTCGCGATCGCGGTGTCGTACGACGCCCTCGCGAAGGAGCGCCTCCACGGGAGCCTCGAGATCCTCCTCTCGAAGCCCGCCTCGCGAACGGGCCTCGCCGTCGGCAAGTTCCTCGGCACGTTCGCGAGCGTGACCGTCCCCATGGTCGGCGTGCTCCTCGGGAGCCTCGTCGGGATCGCCTTCGCGTACGGCGGCTGGCCGGACGCCGCGTTCGGGACGGCGTTCGTCCTCGGGACCCTCGCCCTGATCGCGACGTACGTGCTGATCATGCAGTTGTTCTCGACGTTCGTCCGGAGCCCGGGGAGCGCGATCCTGAGCGCGATCGTCGTGTGGCTCGTGTTCAACGTGCTCTGGAGCCTCGTGTACACGGTTGTGAGCGCGGTCCTCGGCGTCCAGGGCGGCACCCCGGAGGCGTTCACCCTGAGCGCAATCACCGCGCTCTTCAACCCGTCCGGCGTGTACCAGCTCACCCTCCTC
>MGVZ01000060.1:25457-29313 GCA_001800745.1 Euryarchaeota archaeon RBG_16_67_27 | reverse complement strand
GTGATCGACGGCGGCGTCGTGTCCACGGTGATCGAGCGGGCGTCGCTCGCGCTGTTGCCCGCGGCGTCCGTCGCCGTCGTCGCGATCGCGTGCGTGCCGTCGGCGAACGCGAGGTCCAGGGAGAACGCGCCCGTCGCGTTCGTCGCCACGCGGATCCCGTTCACGACGACGCTCGTCCCGACCTCCGCGGTCCCGGTGACGGTCACGACCCGGCTCGTGAGGATCGCGCCCGGCGCGGGCGACGTGACGGCGAGGCTCGGGGCCGTCGAGTCGCGGGTCACGGACCTCGATACGGAGCTGGAGAGGCCCGCGGGATCGGTCGCGACGACAGTGATCGTGTTCGCCCCCTCGCTCAGGCCGACGGACGTGCTGAACAAGCCACCGGGCCCGAGGGAGACGGGGGAGCCGTTCACGGTCACGCTCGCCGACGTGTCGTCCACGGAGCCCGCGACGACGACGCTCGACGCGCTCGTCAAGGTCGCCGTCGGCGAGGTCAACGTGATCGAGGGCGCTCGCGTGTCGACGGTCACGGACCGCGTGTCCGTCGCGCTGTTCCCTGCGGTGTCCGAGGCGGTCGTGCGGATCGTGTGCGTGCCGTCGGAGAAGGCGAGGTCCACGGAGAACGCGCCCGCCGCGTTCGGGGCCACGCGCACGCCGTTCACGACGACGTCCGCCCCGACGTCCGTCGCCCCGGTGACGGTGACGATGTTCGACGTGATCGTCGCACCCGCGAGGGGCGCGGTCACCGAGAGCGCGGGCGGCGTCGTGTCGAGCGTCACCGAGCGCACGGCCGTCGCGCTGTTCCCGGCGGCATCCGCGGCAACAACGACGATCGTGTTTCCGCCTTCCGCGAGGGTGACCGTCGTGCTGAACGATCCGTCGGGGGCCACGGGCACAGGCGAGCCGTTCACGGTCAGGGTCGCGCCCGGCTCCGTCGCTCCGGCCACCGTCGCGGCCGCGACGCGGGTCAGAGTGTACGACGGCGACGTCACGGTGAGCGGCGGGCCGACCGTGTCGACGATGAACGTCCACTCGTACGTCGCGAACATGCCCCATGAGTCCCAGACGGTCACGTTCGCGGTGTGTACCCCCTCGCCCAGGGCGAACGGGAAGCTCCACACGAACGTCGTGCTGTTGAACGTACCGATCGGGAGGCTGAGCCCGTCGATGACGAACCCGACGAAGGCGATGCCGGCGCTGATCGGCTCGTCCACGTAGGACACGGTGATCGTCGGCGTCGTGTCGCTCACGGAGTCGCCCCACGCGGGGTCCGTCGACAGGATCGTCGGCGCCTTCGTGTCCGACAGGAAGAAGAGGGCGTCGATCTGGACGGCGGGGGCGCCCTCCGGTCCGGCGTACATCACGCCGAGGTAGAAGCCCGGCAGGGTCGAGGCGTCGATCGTGTGGGTCACGTTGAAGGACGAGGGCGTGCCCGCGGGGATCGGGTCCGTCGGCACGTACGAGGGCGCAAGTTCCGTCCCGGCGACGACCGCGCGATACAGGTCGAACCAGTCGCCCCCGCTCGGGACAGAGAACCCGAACACCCGGATCCGGTACGTGCCGGACACGGGCTCCCGGAGGAACACGCGCTCGTCCTGCGTCGGGCCTGCGGAGGATCCGACCTGCTGCCACACGGCCCCGGTCCAGCGGTCGAGGTACAGGTCGATGTCGTTCCCGCCGGGACCCGTCGTCCGCACGTCGATGTACCCGATCGACGTCGCGCTGAACGTCTCCGAATACGTCGCCTGATCCGCGACGAACACGGGGCCCGACATCGGCGCGGCGATCCCGTACGACCGGACCTCGAGGCCCGGCAGGTCGAGGGTCGCGAGGGTGTCGAACGTCCCCGTGCCGACGGCATCGTCGGTAAACACGAACCACGGGCTCGGAGTCACGCCGAACGTGCCGACCTCCCCCGCGAACATCTCGGAGGGCCCGAGGCCCGCGTACAGGACGTTGTGGAGGGCGATCTCATGGAGGCCCGTGGAAAGGGGAGCCGCGACCCACTCCTCGTTCACGCCGGACGCGGTCTGGAACCGCCAGATCCCCGTCCCGATCCGCTGGTCGGAGCTCGCGCCCACCGTGCTCAGTGTGTACGGGCCCCAGAAGCCAGAGGGCGTGAAGATGTCCGGCGTCGGTCCGAACACGAGCGTGTCGATGTCCGTCGGCAGGTTCTCCCACCACGTGTGGACGATCATCGTGTCGCCGGGTGCGATCGGCGTGGAGTCGGGGATGTCCGTGTACACGAACCTCCAGTCGCCGCTCTCGGAGCGGCTCGTCCAGTCGATCCCGCCGAAGACGCGGTTCGTGTCGAGGAACGCCCCGCTCGAGGGGTCGCCTCCGAAGGAGAACAGGGTGCCGTCGGCCGCGACGTTCACGATCACGGGGATCTGCGTCTCCCTGGAGCCGTTCGCAATCGTAACGAACGCGGAGAGCGTCCCGAGGGGCTGGCCCGCCGGCAGGGTGACGTTGAGCCCGAGCCCGAGGGCGCCGAGGCCGGCAGGGATCGTCGCGGACGCCACGTCGGTCGAGAGCCATGGCGCATCCAAGGCCGCATAGTAGTCGACGGTCACCGTGAGGGTTGTCGAGGGGATCGATGCGCTCACCGTGCGGTGCTGGATGCCGAGGAGGAGGCCGTCGTGGATCCGCGCGAGGGGGTCATGGACGAACCCCTGGACGTTCGTGTGGCTCGGGTAGCCGTACGTGAAGCGCATGACCTCCATGCCCATCGTTTCGTCCATCTCGCCCGCGTTCACCGCGCCGTTCCCGTTCGTGTCGTTCCAGAACGTCCCGTTCCCGTTGTAGTCGAGCCAGTCGTACAGGAGGACGCGCCAGCGGCTGTCGTAATTGTAGTCGTTGTTCCAGTCGAGCTGGGCTTTCGGGAACGACACCGTCGCCTTCAGGAGCGCCGTGCCCGGAGGCACGAGCGACGTGAGGTCGATGAGGTAGTCCGGCCGGAGGAAGTTCGGGGCGCTCTCGATCGCGTTCGCCGCGGCGACCACGAACGTGTCCGATCCGATCTTCTGGAGCTCCCAGTCCGAGATCGTGACGTCCTTCGGGGTCGAGACGTTCAGGTTGTACACGGTGTACATCGTCGTGTTCGTCTGGCCGGGGAACATGAGACGCGTGAAGCTCGGGTAGACCGAGCCGCGGTAGTCCCCCGCGGCCCACGAGAAGGACGGGAAGCCCACGCTGAAGTCGAACGGGAGCACGCCGTCCATGAACAGCGCACCTTCGACGGATCGGACCGCGTTCGCGATCCCGTGGCCCATGACCTGACCGTCGTAGTGGATGTTGTCCGCGCCGCTCAGCAGGAACCCTTTCATGAGGATGTTGTCAGGCGGGGAGCCGCCGGCGAACGGGTTGATGGTCCACGCCTCGTTGATCAGGGCGAGGATCCCCATCGTCGCGGGCGCGGACAGGGACGTGCCGCCCCACACCGCCCACGGCGACGTTCGCCCGCCGAACGAGTTCAGGGCGCCGTCGCCGGAGGCCCACGCGCCCACGGTCACGATGTCCGGACGGCCCTTGCCGAGGGCGCTCGGCCCGCGGTCGGACCACGGCTGGACGTCGCCGAACGTCGAATGCGCCGCGGTATCGAAGGACCCGAGCGCCGCGTTGTAGCTCGTCGACGCGCCGACGGAGATCACCCCGTTGCTCCCGCCGGGCGTGTTCACGGTCCCGAAGCCGTGCCCGCCGTTCCCGGAGGAGGCGACGTAGGCCGTGTAGAAGTACGAGATCGCGTGCATCTCGACCCAACGGGACTCAAAGTTCCACCCGTCGTCGTTCACGGTCCCGGAGCCGAAGGACGCGGAGGCGACCATCGCCTCGTCCCCGGTCCCGGGCATCGCGTCGT